>NZ_JBHUGZ010000010.1:0-336145 GCF_042682145.1 Mesorhizobium newzealandense
TCCCAGCAATGCGCGACGCGGCATTTGGTTGCGCCACGAGAAGACGGCCGGCTGGCTGTTGCCGAACCGCGGGACGGGATGCGAGTTTGGCGTGACGTAAACACCGAGTAGCCGCCATGCCCATCCGCCGACTTGCCTTGACGACAGCAGCGATCCTGCTCGCCGCGACCGGCCTCGCCACCGCCCGGCCCGACACCCGCACGATGGATTGCCAGCAGCTTCGGCAGCTGATCCAGAGCCGCCATGCCGTGGTGCTGACCACCGGCCCCAACACCTATGACCGCTATGTCAGGCAATTCGGCATCGAATGCGACTGGCCGGAGGTGCCGATGTCGGCCTATGTCCCGACCCGTGACGGCCACTGCCCGGTCTATCGCTGCGACCAGCCGATCGGCGATCTCCCGGATTGACGGCGGCGGCTTGCCGCCCATTGCCGATCGCCAGTTGTCTATCGCAACTTGCCGATCGCCAGTTGCCGATCGCAAGGGGATCGCGCTGTTGCGGAACCGCCGGCCGGATGCGAGTTTCGCCTGACACGTTCGCGTGGTACGTAAACCGCTGAGGTAACCGCCATGCCCATCCACCGAACTGCTTTGGCGACGGCAGCGATGCTGCTTGCCGCGACCGGCCTCACTGAGGCCCGGCCCGACACCCGCACGATGAGCTGCCAGCAGCTCCAACAACTGATCCAGAGCCGCCGCGCCGTGGTGCTGACCACCGGCCCCAACACCTATGACCGCTATGTCAGGCAATTCGGCAACGAATGCGACTGGCCCGACGTGCCGATGTCGGCCTATGTCCCGACCCGTGACGGCCGCTGCCCGCTCTACAAGTGCGACGAGCCGGTTGGCCGTATCCCGTGACGGCGACGGCTTGCCGCCAATTGCCGATCGCCAATTGCCGATCGCAGGAGGATCGCGTTGATCCCGGCGCCCGAACCGGCTAGGGGTGTCGGCGCAGGTTGCATTAT
Organism: Mesorhizobium newzealandense; assembly: GCF_042682145.1. NCBI lineage: Bacteria > Pseudomonadati > Pseudomonadota > Alphaproteobacteria > Hyphomicrobiales > Phyllobacteriaceae > Mesorhizobium > Mesorhizobium newzealandense. The sequence goes on from NZ_JBHUGZ010000010.1 coordinate 971, forward strand.
CCCGCTTCGTCTAATGGTAGGACAGCGCCCTTTGAAGGCGTGAATCGTGGTTCGAGCCCATGAGCGGGAACCAGCCAAATCAACCGCCAAGGCATTTCAGGTCGCCTTTTGTCGAATATCATCGGATAAACGTGCGCGACATGCGGGCTGACGCGGACGGCATCTGCCGATCACGTCGGCGGGCGCTTCTGGCCTTCAGGTCCGGACGGCATCGGGCTTCTTTCGCTTCAGGAGAGTTACCAGCACGGTCCGCATTGACGAGTGCTCCGCGCTATCGAGCTCAACAATCCAATCAGCATTGCGCTTGTGCCAAGGGAACTTCGCGTTTCGCAATGCCTGCCGAAATGCCGTCGGATCAACACCAACGGTCAGAGCCATATCAGCAGCGTTTGTCAGCTTGGCCATGACGCCTCCTATGCTTTCCGCCAAGCATAGAGGCGTTTGCACAAGTTGGGCAAAGGAATTGGGCGTCTTCGCAAATTTCACACGACCTGAGATCACCAGGGAAGCGAGATGTGTGGAACATACTGTGCAGGCGCCGCGTTCCGGTTTGAGCAATCAGGGTTTGACCATTCCGCACACGGAGAGGGAGCATCGCCAACACTGCCATAACGTTCCACGAGTTTTGCGAATCCGTAGGCGAAGGCGAAAAGAAGTGCCAGGACAATCGCTATTCGGCCGGCCATATCGGATTGTAGCAGGTACAGGGCGAAGCTGGCATCAAAAGCGACGAGATGCGGGCGCGACTGCGGACTGTATCATTTTAATACAATCCCCAATTGGTAGACTCGCGCGATGCACCGGCAGTTAGTAGCCCCTCCGCGGGCCAGAGGAGGGAAAACGCCTGCGGAACAGGAGGAAGCGATGTCTGGGCAGAAGGAAGACTATCGAACCAACAGAGCCGACTATGCGATTGCTGCGAAGCATGGCGCGGATGGCGCTCGCGATGAGCTGCTGGCAAGAAAAAAGATGTCCCTGTGGCTGAGAGACCGGCGATCCGCCAGATTGGCCGCAAACCCCACGGAAAGCAGGCCAGGACCGAAAGCCAGACCGCGCGGCGAATAGCACCGCTGGCGACCTCGATCGCGGCGCCTATCCTTGGCTCGTGCCGCCGCCCACCGGTTATATCTGCATTTGACGGCACCGGATTTGCGACCTTAGGACCATGGTCCAGCTTGCGACTGGGTGGCAACAGGCGCACTCTAGGAATGAACCCGACGACAAGGGCCTGGACCGCAAAACTTTGGCGGCCAGGCCCTTTGTCTTGACGAACGCGTTGCCGCCTAATAGCGACGTTGGGGGGAGCACCGATTTGTTCATTGACTACTACGAACTTCTGGAAATCAGCCCGAACGCCAACTCGGAAACGATAGAACGGATATTTCGTTACTTTGCCATGCGCTATCATCCCGACAATCGGGACACTGGCGACGAATCCCGCTTCAGCGAAATCATAGATGCCCACAATACGCTCAAAGATCCGGTCAAGCGCGCGCAGTACGACATTCAGTATAAAGATAATTTGAACATTCGCCGCGAGTTGACCGAGGAGGCCAGCAACACCAAGGGCGTCGAACGGGACGTCGTCATTCAGGCCAAACTGCTCGCGCTGCTTTATGTCAAACGCCGACAAGACGTCAACAATCCTGGTATTGGCGATTCAGAAATCGAACGCCTGGCAAGCTGTCCACGTGAACATCTGGAGTTTCATCTCTGGTATCTGAAAGCAAAAGGCTGGATAGCAAGGATCGAAAACGGGATGTACGCGATCACCGTGGAAGGCATCGATCGCGCCAACAACGAACATCGTCGCGATATCACGACCAGACTGCTGGACCATACAAGCTGATTGGCAGCCCTGAGGCCCGAGCATGCGGGCAACATCACAAATGCGAAGCGGTTTTTTAGCGACGGCGAAACCAAGGTCGCTCTTGCGCGTTGAGGCTCATCCAGCATGGGAACTCAGGAATGGATCCGGCAACCGCGGCAGTGATGCTTTTGCTTTCGTGCAGCCCGGGACAGGCTGCCACATGCAGACCCGTCGATATGGCGCCGACAATGTACATATCGCTCGATCAGTGCCGGGCTTCACTGGCGCACAGGCTGGCAAGCTCTCCCAACGGCGAGATCGTCGGAAGGTGCAAGTCGATCGACCCGAACGTCACCGCATCGCTGCCAGCGGATTACACGACGGTGGTGGTCAAGCGAGGCATTGGTCAAGGCACCGTGACGAGCTATCTCGTGCCACGCGCGACGCAATGAAAAGAGCCGGCGCCGGATGCCCGTGGGCAACCTGGCCGCGCTGAAGATAATCTTGCAAAGGCAAGACTGGGCAAGCGGCATCATCGATGATGAGGCGGCTCGCCGGGGCACGCCCCAATGCCCTCCCCAGCGAGCCTGTTGCTCCCGAACCTGGAGCAACTGCTGCTCAATACGAAGAGCCAGGGGGAGCCGGGTTTAGGCCTACCAGCCGGCGGCCCGCTGCTGGTAACATTGTGGCTAATTAAACGGCGCGCCGCCATCGCGGCGAAAACGGCCCGATAGGCACAAAACGGCTTCGCCGCGAGGTAGATCCAGAATGATCGCAATTGGCCGGAAGCAGGCAGTCCGCTTCTAGGTTCTCAGGCCATCGATCCGGCTGCAGTTCTGATCTGCCGATGTTGCTTTTGATCGATTCAGTGACCACCGCGGCCTCTGCCGAATTGCCGTGGCAGCATCAAGTCCAAGCCGGAGATGAAGGAGAACGGAGCCACCGCCGCACCGCCGTCTGCGTCCGTGGGTCTGGACGGATCAACTCATGCGCAATATGGATGGGATGTGGTCTGACGCGGCGCCGCCAAGGCAGTCGATGAAGACGTTGGTTCAATGACGCTGCGCCGAACGGGTTGGCCTTTCGATTTGCCGCCGCATTCGCAAAAGTGTCGATATCGGGGGATTGGTCATGAGCGACAACAGGCCAGACGTTACCAAGGATTGGCAAGCGACGCAGGGCCAGAAGTCTTCCGCGACGCGGCTGCGCCTTTTCGCCGTGCTCTGCTGGATCGTAGCCATTGGCGGCGAGATCGCCGGGATCTACCTGTTCTACCAGCACAAGTTCGACCACGGCAACATGCCGCTGCTGATCGGCTTGCTGGTCGGGATCGCGGTCTTTGCAATCGTCGGCAACTTGCTGTGGAAGGCGGCCAATAGGCACGATCCGGCCCGCGCATCCGACACGGCCAGATTCTTCTTCCAAAACCAGCTCGGCGCGATCATCACGCTGATTGCCTTCCTCCCCCTGGTTTTCCTGATATTGACCGACAAGAACATGGATCCGCAGACCAAGAAGGTGGCCGGCGGTTTGGGCGCAGCCCTTGCCGTGCTCGCGACGCTGATCGGGGTCAGCTACCAACCTCCGTCGGTCGAGCAATACACCCAGGACATGAACGTGTGCGCGACCCAGATTAAGACGGGGCAGCCAACCACAGCCTGTTCGCCCGACGTCGCCGCCCAGGCGCAAGAGATCTCCACGGACTCCGCCGCGGTGACGGCCGCTACGAAGGACGCAAATCACCCCGCCGGTCAGGATGTTGTCTACTGGATCGCGCCGGAAAATGGCGCCAAAAAGTCCACGGAGCCGCATGTTTTTCACCTCTGCGCAGCCGTGAGTCCGCTGAAAGACAAGACCGTGAACAGCGGCTCCGTGACCGAAGCCTATGCGCAGAACGCCATCCGCATTACGAAGCAGATCGAGATGGAACAGAAGCAGTGTGGGTTCACGGTTTCGCAATAGACCTGCCACGTTCTATGCGCCCAGCATGGTAGGAGCCCCTTATCTGGCCTCTATCCTTGAGTCAGCGTCACGGGCGTAATCGTGCCGGTTAGACGCTTCAATGTCCGATATGAGGCACAAAGCGTCCGTTCCTTCAGCGCGCGAAACTGAACGGATCCGCGTCAAAATGCGACCGATTGCCGGCGGACGATCCATCCTGGCAGCCGGGCCACCGCCAGCCGGCCACCATTTATTCCTTGCCGCCGTCGGCAATCCCGTTGCCGTCGGTGGGCAGGATTCCAAAATCCTGCGACTTGACCCCCTGCTCCGCCGTCAGGAACCCGTCCGACGCCAGACCGCGCCGCAGCAGTTCCCTGACCGCTGCCGAGCGGCTCGGCATGCGCTTGTCGTATCGCCAGTTTTCCAGCGCGGCCAGTTCGTCGGCCGTCAGCATGATCTGCAGGCGTTCGGGGCGTTCCAGTTCAGCCATGGCGCTTCCTCGCTCAGGACCAAAAATACGTCGAGTTAGTATCTAACTCACTTGGCTTATAATTAGGATAACACCCATAATGCGTCAAGACCTGGCGATGAGTAAACGGCGCATCCCGCACATGATGCGGATCAAACGCCGGCCACACATTTGTGTAACTATGCTAACTAACTGATTTAATTGTGTATTTTGCACATTTTACTTGCCATGAACCGACCGCCGATGCATGCTTTCATGTGAACAGAAAACCGATCCCTTAGGGAGGTTTCGATGCGGTACGATTACTCGGCGCGGCTGCGCGATGACGTCAGCTCAGCGGTCCACACAGCATCCAAGACGGCGGGCATCGTCAACATCACGGTGGTGGCAGAGCAGGTCAGGGTCAGGAATCTGGCCGAGAATGTCGCCCTCGAGGACATTGAACATCTGGTCCTGCAGGCGGCGCAACTCATTGGCGCGGCAATCGAATTCGACGGCCTGGCCAGTCTGTTCGTGGATGGCCTGGCTGACGACGATGGCGAGCGCGCGATGGCCGCGCTCGATCGGCCTCACCCGGCTTCGATCCAATAGGCAGGCAAGCTGCCTGTGAGCGGTGGCGCGATTCGTCCATGTCCGGGACGGTCCCGGCCTGGCTCCATACCTGCGGCGCCGTGCACCCGATGGCCGCTCTCCCGAAACGGCCGCGACATTAACCACATCGCCCATCGGCATGGACCCGGAACGAGCGTTGAACGTTTCCCACTATGGAAAACCACCAGCACAGATTTTATTGTCACATCCAGACGGGCGGAACCTGGGCAGTCTGGGATCGTACGACCAATGCTCCGGCGAGCCTGGGAGGGCGGGACCTGCTTGGTTGCACAGCCCAGCGAGCCAACGCCGCGGAAGGCGTTTTTGACGCGGATCTATGACAACGGATTGGATGCGCTTGCCATTCGCATCTCAGGGATAGCGAATTCGCGATCCAACTGACGCCACAGAGCCACAGGTCGCTGTGGCCGCCAAGCGCCGCCCAAGCCCCTGGGACGTCTCGATCCTGACCGTGTCGCCGATCTCTTGACGGCGACACCCGTCGCTATTCCGCGGGCGCTCCTTCCCACAACCTCTGCGACTATTCGGTTCCCGATGATGCGTCTCCGGTCGCCTGCGGCACGTTCTTTTGGGCAAGTCGCTGTTCCCTTAGCCTGGCCGTCTTGGCTTCCCTGGCTTTGCGCTCACCATCCAATATCAGTTTGCTCTCGCGGTCCGCTCTTTCGATCTTTTCGCGATCGACGCGTCGTTTCATGACAGCCTCCTTGGTCTGACGGCCAAGAAAGTTCGGGCTTGCGAAAATGTTCCCGAGAAATCTTCGAGCGCTCTTGCGGGAAGTTGCTGCGGTGCTGGCCGAACTATTGGAGTGTGCTGCGGTACCGAATTCCATACCCCTGCGATGGAAGGCCGGCCGCCCCATTTGTGAAGCGACCGTCCTTGCCCCAGCCGCAGCGACACGGCGCGGCCGTCGGCTCGAGCCCAATCCCAGGCTCCACGGGCTAGTACTAGTACCGATACATGCCCCAAACACGCCTGCGGTAGCAGCGGACGCGCCGGCGACCATGTCGCCAATAACTACGGCAGACCCTTCTCCAACCCCGCCGGCGGTGGTGGCGGCGGTAATAGCGGTCGTAATAGCGGTCGTGGTAGCGCCGATGGTAGACCGGCTCCACTTCCGCCTGAATACCTTCGTCATCGAAGGTCGGTGAGTCTGGCGCGTCGAGTTCATCGAGAATGCCGCTTTTGGCCCCTGGAACACCGGCCACTGCGTCGATAGGCCGAACCGTGCTTGCAAAGGCCGCGGCCCCTGCAATGCCAAACATTGCTGTCAAGAAGGATCGCCGATCCATAGAAAGCCTCCCAGTGTTACACAACTCTAATGTTACCAACTCTTAAGGCGCGAGGCCGGGAAAGGCAGGCTTTGCGCCCGGTACAATTGAGGGTTCGCCAACCGCCTTGCGGCTCGCGAACCCTATCAGCACAGGAAGGGACATAGCTGCGCCGATCTGCAAACCTATCAGCCAAGCACTATTCCGATCGCGAGAAAGGTGACGGCCGCCGCGAACAGCGGCGCTAGCAACCAGCGCGCCTGACTAACACTTCTATCCATCTGATTTCTCCGAGCTTTCCCGGAAACAACAACCTTCGAAGTAGGCTGTTCCACGCAATGTCATGCGTAGGACCATTGCGTTTTTCGATCAGACTTAAGTCCTACCCTCCGCCCGACCGAAGCCTCAACCCCGGAACGTTTGACGTTGCCCCAAGTTCGGCTCGGAGGTCGGCTTGGACGATCTCGCCGTGCGCCGGCCGCAAGAGGAGAAAATCATGAAAACGGGCGCCGCTGCGGCGTTGTTGCTCTTCGCCGGTGTCGGCGCGGTCGCTGCTCAGGATGTGGTCATCACGCCTGAGCAGGACGCACAGACTGACCCGCAGAGCGGTTCCGGTTCCGTTAGCTGTCGCTAGAAAAAGGCGTCCCAGAGCCAGCGCCAGCACGACGCCAGCGGAAAGGTGAAAGCCAGCCAGGCAATCATGCTTGGCCCTCGGCCTGCCCATAGGCCATTCGGGCCGAGATGAAGATCGGCCAGTCGGATCTCATTCAGATTGTGCTGCAGGAGTGGCTAGAAACGAAAGCCTATCTGCCGGTCAGAATGATCGATGAGGACGGACGGGAGCGCGTAGCCTTGACCTTTAGAGGACCGCTACCGACAACAACAGGATGAGGCCGATCCCCATCATCAGCAGACCGGGCCAGTTCTGCGACAGGCCAAGGAAGCCGAGGCCGCGCCGACGCGGCTCAAGTGTCGGACCTGGGGTTGCGAGATTTGGCGTTGGGCGATCAGGCCTAGCAGCAGAAGGCACCGGATCGCTCAGTCGCCCGCGCCATATAACCGCGCCGGCCATGTACACAACGCCAGCGACAGTGAGCAACGCTCCAATGATGATGACGGCCATTTCGAGAGAACGGTTCAAGATACCCAGGGGTTCCACCAAAAAGCCAGGTCCAACAGGCGCCGGCCATCTTTCAGCGTTGCTCGACCTTGTCGCCGATCTCCTTCGCCATCGCTAGCGCCTTTTCCTTGTTCTTGGTGGTCAGCACGGTGCGCCAATGCGGCTTCTCGAACAGGTGATTCGCCACCAAACCCCCTATGTGAGATTGTTCCGCATCAGCCGTGTATGAGGGGCGGCAAATGCCACTGCAGCGTTATAGCGGAGTGTTCGAGCCCGCTGATCTGGACTTGCTCCAGCGGGTGTTCGACCAACTGTGCATCGAGCGCCGTCTAGCCCCAAAAGACAAGGAACAGAGGGAAGAACTCGCAGAGGAAATCGTCGGCGTTTTCCGGAATGGGATCACCGACGAAGCGGACCTACTGCATGCGCTTTCTAATCGACGCAGGGCCTAGAAAAAAGCCTCGCTGCTCCATTTGCGAAGCGGCGAGGCTCCCCAATTCTGCCCCCAACATTTTTTTAGGCTAAAGGAGCATGTGTCGTTTGATCAACTTGGAGATTGGGGGTAGGCGGCACCTGCAATGGAAGTAGGTCCGCGCCGCATCGCTAGATTTCAAGGATGCCTGAAATCGCCTATAATTCGCCAGCCGGCAAACCCCGTTTGCTGGTTAGGCCTGGCGGTCAAATCCCAAGCCCCCGCCCTGGCCGCTGGGCCGCTGACAGCCTCGCCAGCGCGTTTCGGCTGGCCTGCGCCTGCGCCACGGCCGGGCCACTCGACTTGATCACCCACCCCTCAGCAGGCGCCAGATCTCCGACCAGTATGCCATGATAAGCGAGGCCAGCGCGGCGGCAGCCATCCCGGTGACGCCAAGAGCGCCGAGACCCATGAGCTTCCAGCGCCAAGGCCATTTCTTCGCCTTGAACGATGGCTCAGGAATCCTTCGCAGCGCGATTGCGACTGAAGTCCTATCATGATGCGCAAAGGTCCCACCCGCGAAACATTAGGGGTTCCTAATCATTGAAGGATACCGACGAGCAAAGTCCCCTCCGTCGGAAGGGTGCCCGCCATCATTTGGGCGATTTGGGCGATATGGCGGGCACCCGGTCGATCAACAAGACCTACCGGAGGCCAAAAAAGCTCAATACCACCAATACGACGACCACCGCTCCAACGAGCCAAATGATATTGTTCATGATCTCTCTCCTGTTGCTTCCGAACCTTCGCGCCTACCCGATCCAACTGGCCGGGCCGCTTCTTCTTCGAGTTTCCCAAGCTTTTCCCTGATCTCCTCCGGCTCGGCATGCTCCAATCCGACCACGTCGTTTCTGGTTCCTCAAGTGAAACGATGATCTCATCGAGTTTGGCGTGGATGGCGGCGGTGTCGCGATAGCCTTGTATGAGGACAACACCAGTGATCACGATGGCGGCAACCGACAGGGCATAGGTAACCGCATTTGTCAGACCAAAGGGCACGAGGGCGGTGCACAATACCATGGCTATGAGCATCACGTAGAAACCCGGTGGCCGAGATAGAAAGTCGGCCGTCACGAAAAGGAACCGGTTCATATCCTGGCCACAGTCAACAAGGCGATCAGTGCCGTGATGGCTACGCAGATACCGGCTGCAAATCGCCCGTGTCTGTCGGAACTGACATGCTCAACGGTCGTTTGTCCCCTTTCGCCAACCGAAAGGAACGCCTATGCCAACCCCCGCCGAACTCAAAACCAAATTCTGGGCATCCCTTAAGTCCGATATGACGATGATGATCGGACTCGATAACTCCAAGGTCATTCCTCGTCCGATGACGGCACAGACAGAGACTGACGGAAATGGTCCGATCTGGTTCTTTACGGCGAAAGATACCGAGCTCGTTCAGGGTCTGACTGGTAGCAGCAAAGCGACCGCGACCTTCACGTCTAAGGGCCACGATCTGTTTGCCACAGTGCAAGGGAATCTTTGGCTGGACAACGACCGCGCGACGATCGATCGGCTTTGGAATCGCTTTGTGGCCGCATGGTTTGAAGGCGGAAAAGATGACCCCAAGTTAGCTTTGCTGCGGTTCGATCCGCGGGAGGCAGAGATTTGGCTGGACGGATCGAGCATAATGGCAGGGATGAAGATGTTGCTCGGGTTCGAGCCCAAAGACGAGTACAAGGACAACGTCGCCAAAGTCGAGCTTTGACCTGACGTGCCCAACGCGCTGTGGGCTGCTTCAGCCCAATCGTTGCGGACTAAGCTGTGCCCTTCGCGCGACGAAGGATCAGCGTCGCAACGCCTTGGCAGCTTCAGTGATGGTGTGGTGATAGTCTCCCATGAGGGGCAAGGTGTCGATGGATCGAAAAACACCGTGGCGCATTTACTCCCCGGCTAATTAAGGCCTCAGGAGAGAAACAATGAAACAGACCCTGCTCATTTTGAGCCTGCTCATTCCGCTAGGGGCATGCTCCCGCACTGAACAAGGCGCCGCCGTTGGCGGCTTGGGAGGTGCTGCAATTGGCGCCGCCGTGGCTGGCGATCCGGTGGAAGGGGCGGTCGTTGGCGGTGCAGTCGGCGCGATAGCCGGTGCGGTGATCGGGCACGCCAGTGAGGCCGGCCAATGCAGGTATCGCGATCGTCATGGCCGCGTTTACATTGCACGGTGCCCGGACGGGTATTGACATCGAGGCGCGTGATCTCTGCAGATCACGCGCCCTCCATGGCTAGGACAATCACATGCTTTGTAAGCCGAAAAGTCTGCTTGGTGTCTGGTTCTTCCTTGTCAGCGCTGCCGCAACAAATCTCGCACTTTCGCCCGCGCTTTCGGCCGCACCTGCAACAGCGCAGACGATTGCCGAACACTTCTCCTCAGTAAAATCCATGTCCGGGGACTTCGTTCAGTCCGGCCCGAAGGCGGAACGGACAAGTGGCAGGTTTTTTCTCCAACGTCCGGGCAAGATCCGATTCAACTATGCCGGCCCATCGGGAGTCAACGTTATTGCCGACGGCAAATCATTGGTCGTTTATAATAAGAAGCTTAAGACGTCCCGGCTTTATTCGCTCTCGAAGACGCCACTCAAGCTCCTACTCGACAGCAAGGTCGACTTCTCCGGCAGCCGTCTCAAAAGCATGCGAGAAGAAGGCGATCTGATACTTATTAAGCTTGCCGACAAATCAGCCTTCGGCAATTCGAATATCACGATGATGTTTGATAGCAAATCTCTTGATTTACGCAAATGGAGCCTTACCGACGAGAGAGGGCTAACGACTACGGTTGCTATCTTCAATGTGAAGCAGGGTGGTCGCATTGCAGAGGGAACCTTCACTATCGATTACGCGGCAAACCGACAGTACAACACCAACACGAAGTCGCGTTGAGGGTGAAGCGCTGAAAAGGCGCAATGACCAGCCAAAGCTTCATGCGGGCGGATCGCCACTCGGGCGCACCACATAATCGATGATCGGCGCCATCAAAGCCTGGAAGGCAAGGGACGGCACCCGAGACGCGCGTTGCCTAAAGTTGGGACTCGATCGGGAGGTGGCGGACCAAGGTTGCCAGGATGCGGCGGAATATCCCGGCTTCTGGCTCGTGCGTATAATTTTGGAGCCTGCCTTCGTCGCATCCATGCCAGTGGAGCACATTGTTTTTCAGTTCGAGCCGATAGCTCGCTTCCGGTGATATCTCTGCTTGGAACCGGTGGCGCAATTCAGCGACCAATTTTTCATCCTCAAAAAGCACTCCCATTTCCGAGTTCAAGGACACAGACCGTGGGTCGAAATTGAAGGAGCCGACGAAACCCGTCTTGTCATCCACGCTGAAAGCCTTCGTGTGCAGACTGGCGCCCTTGGAACCAAATACCGAGATCGCCGGCTTCCGGCTGAAGGGCTGAAGCTCAAAAAGTTTAACGCCATTCCGCAGCAATCGCTTGCGATAGTTTGCGTAGGCCCCGTGAACCGCAGCGACATCCGTGGCTGCCAGGGAATTGGTCAGAACCGCGACCTCCACGCCGTTGCTGACAAGGTCCGACAAGATCGCGGACCCCCTTTTGCCTGGAATGAAATAGGGAGACACAATTTCCAGACAATTGCGCGCCGACTGAATGATGGGCAGCAACTCCTTCAACAGCCAACTGCGCCGTCTCCAACCGCGCACCTTCTCCGGCGGGTCGGAAATCACTCGAACACGTGCCACCCAATGCACGTCGTTGCTTGCCGCGATGAACTCCGCGATGGTCCCATGGTCACCGATCCCGTTCAAAAGCTTTGACTCGATTTCAGCATCGCTTCCTTCAAATAAATGGGCATGCGTAGTCGCAGCGGCTGCACCGAGCGCGCCAATTGGTTTTGCGTCCTGGCACGCCCAGAAAGTCTCAAAAATCTGGGCGGTCTGCTGCACGGCGGGACCGAGGAGCAGCACGTCGAGGTCGCGGAAGTTAGTTTCTGCTGCATCAAAATAGGCATCGCCGACGTTTCGCCCGCCGACGATGGCGATGTTGTCGTCGGCGATCCACGCCTTGTTGTGCATCCTGCGGGTCAACGCAAAAAGCCGAAGGAGGATTTCGAAACTGCGAACAATGCCGCGTGCTCTGACGCCACTCGGGTTGAACAGCTTCAGCTCGATGTTTGGATGACTGCTCAGCGCGAGATATGCAGAATCGCTTTTGCGCGGGTTGACGTCATCAAGGAGCATCCGCACGCGCACGCCCCGCTGAGCGGCCCGGAAAACTTCCTGCAGAAGCAGGCGGCCGGTATGGTCGTCATGCCAGAGATAGTACATGAGGTCGAGAGTGCGAACTGCGCTTCTCGCCGCCAGGACGCGCGCTGCGAAGGCATCATAGTTGTCTGAAATAAGCAGCAGGCCGTTCTTACCAGCCTTGATATTGTCGTCCGTTGTTCGGGCGATGCAGACGTCCATGAATTGGCTACCTTTTGACGGTGAAGCCGCCCCTGCTCAAAATCATAACAAGAACCTTTCAGGGGCAATCTGGTTGCATGACGCCAGCCGTTAGGGTTTCTTTCGTCGCCTTGGCTGGCAGGTGCTCGCACAATCGTGCCGTTTTGCATCGCGCGCCAATGGTTCAGCCTCGATCGCTTCGCCCCGCGATCTTCAGGCGCTTCTTTCCTTGTCAACCTTGCGGGTCATTGGCCACGATCCGCAACCGTGGTCGTTCCTGTCAAATCTTTGACCAACCGTTCGACCAGGCTAATCCGCCCATCTTCGGGCAGCAGTCCCTGAGCGACCAATTTTCTAAATGCACTTCTGATGACTTGAAAATCGAGCGCGGTGACCGCGCATGTGCCTTCGTCTTCCATCGCATGGCTCCCTGGGCGGGAGCATGATCGACACTCTCAAGCACTAGCCGTCAACCGCCGCTTCTGGTCGCCAGTGGCCTTGGTTGTCAGCGCCGGCGATTGGCTCGCCGTCGAAGCCACTCACTGGCTTGCCGATCATCGCGAGTGGCTTTCATTTGGCGGGCGGCGTGCAGCAATGCCGCGCCATCTCTTTCAATCTTGTCGACGAGTTCGCGGGCACTGTCCGCGTCGAGGCCTGTTTCCTTGGACAGGAACAAGACGCGAAAGTTCTTTTCTTCAGATGGAACAGTAGCAATAGACCCACCGCCATCATATCGCTCCTCGGCCAACCTCTTTGTGCGCTTCCGTAGTGTACGCTTTGGCTTGCCAGATGCCGGTTTTGGGTCGACGGACATGCTCACGTCGGCCTAGCGGAGGCCAAAAAAGCTCAATACCACCAATACGACGACCACCGCTCCAACGAGCCAAATGATATTGTTCATAATCTCTCTCCTGTTGCTTCCGAACCTTCGCGCCTACCCGATCCAACTGGCCGGGCCGCTTCTTCTTCGAGTTGCCCAAGCTTTTCCCTGATCTCCTCCGGCTCGGCATGCTCCAATCCGACCACGTCGTTTCTGGTTTCCTCCAGTGAAACGATGATCTCATCGAGTTTGGCGTGTATGGCGGCGGTGTCGCGATAGCCTTGTATAAGGACAACACCAGTGATCACGATGGCGGCAACCGACAGGGCATAGGTAACCGCATTTGTCAGACCAAAGGGCACGAGGGCGGTGCACAATACCATGGCTATGAGCATCACGTAGAAACCCGGTGGCCGAGATAGAAAGTCGGCCGTCACGAAAAGGAACCGGTTCATATCCTGGCCACAGTCAACAAGGCGATCAGTGCCGTGATGGCTACGCAGATAGGCACTGCTGCAAGCAAGCCTGCCTCCAGGAACCGGCTTTCTTTGTCACGAAACATCAGTTCACCTATTCTCTAAGTTGAGGGTCCGCTCGCCGCACCTAGCGGCTCGCGAACCGTACCAGCGCAGGGAGGGACGTAGCTGCGCCGATCTGCAAAAATGTCAGCCAAGCACTATTCCGATCACCAGCAAGGTGACGGCGGTCGCGAATAGCGGTGCGAGCAACCAGCGCGCCTGACTGACACTTCTATCCATCTGATTTCTCCGAGCTTTCCGGAGAAACAATTACCTTCGAAGCTGGCTGTTCCACGCAATGTCATGCATAGGACCATTGCGTTTGGCGATCAGACTTAGGTCCTGCCCTCCGCAGACCTCGCCCCGAAACGTTTGACGTTGCCTCAGGTCCCCTGGAGCAGCACACGCAAAAATCCCGCCACCTTCGGGTCAAAGGTGACGGGCTTCCTTGGCTACCAGCCCGGGGACGTTATGCCGGCCGGAGGGGTAACTTGAGAAGGAAACATCAGTTGCATCTAAAAAAAGCCTGCCGCCCTTCGGCAGTGGGCCGGGCCTGTGCAGCGGCCACCTGCGAAATGGCGCGCCTCTAAGCACGCCACTTCGCGATACAGCGTTGACTGCGGCTAGTTCGCGCCGCCGAGTTGCTTGGTCATTTTGCAAAAATTGTCGTGCTCTTTGGCAATGGCTTCGTCGCCGCATTCCTTCATCATGGATGCGCGGTCTTCTTCCGTCATGGCCATCCAGGCGGTTTTGAATTCCGCCTCGGACTTCATCGTCTTCATGCCGGCATCGGTGAAGAAGGGAGACATCTTGGCCGGATCATCCAGCGCCGATGTTTTGCCAGCAAGTGCCGAGCCAGTCATTATCGCAAGCGCCATCGCGCCCATCGTGAGCGTTTTGAGGTTCATGGAAAAATCCTCCGTTTAAGGCTGCCAAAGCGGCAGCTTGTTGCACAAACTTCGCTCTTCGGAAAAAGTTTCCCCGCTAAAACGAAATAGGCCTGCCTGTGGGGCAGGCAGGTCAGCCACCCCGCAAAGCGCGCCAGATGTCTGGCCAATAGGCGATGACGAGTGATGCTAGCGCGCTGTTCTGATTGTTCATAGGAGAGCGCAGCTCGCGCATCACTGTCATTGATGTCGCGCCGGATTTCGGTGACGTCCCGCTGGACGCGCTCCACAGCGGCGACAAGGCCGCCCATCTTAAGGCTTTTCGTCACGGACGTTGTGGCGAATTCCGTCGAAGGGCTCGCCGCAACGCGGGATTCCTGATCTCGATGGTGATGGCAACTCGCTTGAATGACCGGCGCGGTTGCCGGCGAAAGCATTGCCTAAAAAACCGCGTCGGTCACTGCGGCTTCTTGAGGGGTTGCCGCGTGCGGGAGCTAGTGCGCGCCAGCAAGCCGACAACGCGCCCGGCCGCTTGGTTAAAAACGTACAATCGAATCCCATTGAACCCATGAGAGAAGGGGATATGAATCGCATCGTCACCGGGCGAGTTGGGCAGCAACGGTGATTGAGAGTTCGTAGTGTGCTCCCGCCCTTCATGGGAGTTGGCATGGACCAGCCAGGTATTCAGATATCGGCTTTTGATTGCGACATCATTCGCAGCGCCTTCATAAAATCCGTCCTCGAACAGAACATTCCCGAGGACCAATGGCGGGCGAAAGCCACGCTTTTGATCACCGAGTTTATGGGTAGTGCCGACATTGAACCCGAGTTGCTCGAATGGATTGTGCGGAAGTAGCTGGCGCTACCAAGCCCGCGCGAACAGTCTTGATACGATGGCCGGTGCGGCCTTGGGGCTATCTTGGGGATGCGAAAGCCGCACCGGTCACTGCGGGAAGGGGTTGCGTTCCCCGCGCTGCTTAAATTATGGAATATTAGAAACTGCGCAACTAAGCCTATTGGCGGGACCAAGACTGAAGTCCCAACCCTGCCGCTGGGGCTAGTTCACCGGCATGTCCCGTTCCATCTGACGAACGCAGCTAGATGCCGCTGCCGTCCGAATCCAGCTTTGACCGTATTGTGTTGATGGCGTCCACGATGGCATCGGCAGCCTGCCGGTCTAGTGCGATATCCAGCAAGCCTTCAGTTGTCTGGATCGAGAGGATGCCAAGAGGGCCTTTCTCGTCCGTGATAGTGCTGACATGGATTTCGGTCGGCACGAAAGGCCGCGCCTTTTTTCCCGTACGCTTCATGGGTACTCATCGCCGTGGGCAGCGGCGACAATCGCGCAACCCGGGAACGATATCAAGCTGACCAAATGGCGCTACCCAGCCGCAACGGAATGGCCGGTGCAGTGGGGGCTCCACCGTGGGGGCAACGGACCACACCGGCCACTGCGGGCAGCGTTTGAATGCCCTCCCGCACTGCTTGATCTATGAGCATATTAGCAATCGCGCAATTGGCCTATAGGCGCTACCCAGCCATGGGGGACCGAACCGGTGGTATTCAGCCGCCCTCGTTGCCGGCTTGCCATGCCTCGACACCGCACAGCCCATCCAGCTATCGCCCCTCATACCCAGGCCAAGGTGAAGACAGCGATCAGCGCGGTGACCGCCACGCAGACAGGCACTGCCAGGAGCAGGCCCGCCTCCAGAACCCTTGTCTCCTTGTCGGTGAACATTGGCCATTCCTCATAAAATCGTGACGGAGAAATCTCCGAATGCTGTTTGAGTTCCATTTGCTGGCTAGGCGTCCGAACGGTTCTGACGATAGCGTCGCGCCACACACGAAGCGGAGCGCGAAAAAGATGTTCCGGCACGGCAACCGGGATCAATCCGTGTCAAAGCCAGGAACCGCCTGCCTCCCGAAACAGACCGGGAAGCGGGCTCGTCTGCTGCAGCAGATTTACTCGATGATCTGCACGACCTTGCGTGTATCCGGGTCCACGAGAACTGCATGATCTCCGACGACCGTATACTTGTATCTGACGTCGGGGACGTCGATCTGATGAAGCTCGACCGTGTCCGGAAGAGCGGTGCCGACGTTGAGTTCGACACCAAGCAGGCTGACTGATGCGAGCTTCTGCTTGTGGATGTATTCGCGAACCACCGTCTGCTGTTCCGGCTTGAGAATGACGACGTCTTGCGCGAAGGAAGCACCAACTCCAGCAACGAGCGCGAGGCCTGCGACTGTACTGACAAGATATTTCTTCATGACAGATCTTTCTTTGTTGCGTCACTTGGCAGCCAGGTTTTGACTGCCATCACGGGTCAGCAACGACCCCCGCGGCATTGCGTTCCGCGGGTCAGGCCAAGGTCCGAGGGTGGTAAGACTGAAGTCCTGGCAGGCAACCTTTGCCTGGCCAATGCGTTAGAACCGCGCCGCCGACCATGAGTCCTTTCGTCGGCGACCAACCGAGTATCCATCCACCATTCCCCCATAGCGGGGCACCAGATCCAGCGTCCCCGCAGCGGCGGTGAGGCGTTTCCCATAGCGAGGCGAACAGTGACCTTTATCCAGAGACCGAGCACGCGTGATGGCGAAAACCGACCCGCAAATGACAACAAGGCTCGTGTCCCGGAGGTTCTTTCCCTCCTTGACCTCCTCCCTTCGGCTGACGACGACAAGGTCGATGACATTGTCAGGCGCACAGAGCGCCTGGCCATTGCGTTGGTTATCGGGATGGCGATTTTCCTGATCGTTGGACCGGCGGTCTATGTTGCCATGACCTACTATTCTTCCTGAGACTTGAGGGTTCGCCCGCCGCACAGGAGCGGCGAGCGAACCCTATCAGCGCAGGAAGGGACATAGCTGCGCCGATGAGCAAAAGTCGGGTCGGTCCTTGAAGGGTCAGCCGAGGGTAATTCCGATCACCAGAAAGGTGATGGCCACCGCGAAGATCGGTGCAAGCAACCAGCGCGCTTGATCAACACTCCTGTCCACAGCTTTCCTCCAGCAAATCTGCAGCAGACAACGGCCGTGAGCGCTGGCCGTTCCCGAGGCGGGCCTTGGCAAGACCAATGCGTCTTATGATCGGACTTAAGTCGCAGGTCTTTCCCTCCTTGAATGACACGGTGAGCACGCAAGAGCGGGTTGCGTTCATCCGCCAGACAGGGCCGTGCCCGCCGATCTGCCAAAGCGCGATATCCCGACGGGTCCTGGAAGCATATTGCCGATCGTCCGGAACAAAGGCCGCGGACGCAGATTAGCTCCACGGCACATGTGTGCAGAAACAAGGACCTTCCCATGAAAACCCGCCTACTATTGGCCTCACTGGCCACCGCTACAGCTATGGCTTTCGCCCTGCCCGCCCTCGCCGCCGACAGCGCTCAAGACTTTGGCGACAAGGCAGCAGCCGGCGGAATGTTCGAAGTGAATTCGAGCAAGATTGCCGAAACCAAAGCACAGGACCAAAGCGTGAAGGATTTCGCGCACAAGATGATCGACGACCACGGCGCGGCCAACGCCAAGCTCGAGTCGATCGCCGGCGAGCAGAAGCTGACAGTCCCGAAGGAACTGGACGCCAAGCACAAGGGTGATGTCGACACGCTGCAGAATGCCACGGACCCGATCGATGGACCCTATGTCCAGATGCAGCGCGATGCGCATTCCGATGCGGTCAAGCTGTTCGAAAGCTATGCCAGGGACGGCGACAATGCCGAGCTGAAGACCTTCGCCCAGGAAACCGTTCCGACACTGAAGATGCACCAGGAGATGATCGAAAAGATCGCTTCCACGGTGGGTGACAAGTCAGCGGCAATCACCTCCACGACGCCGGCGGTGACCACGACCGACACCGCCAACCCGTCGGCGCCCGTTCCCGGTGCCAACAGCTTCACCGAGGATCAGGCCAAGGGCCGCATCCAGGATGCCGGCTTCTCGGATGTGTCCAAGCTGGCCAAGGACGATCAGGGCATCTGGCGAGGCCAGGCAACGAAGGGCGGCAAGGCCATTGCAGTGGCGCTGGACTATCAGGGCAACGTCGTTGCCGGCACCAATTAATCAACCGACATCAAGGAGATCCAACAGATGAAAACTGTAACCGGCCTGTTTGACAACTATGACGACGCTTCCAATGCGGTTGGCGAACTGGATGCCACCGGCATTCCGCATTCCGATATCAGCATTGTCGCCAACAACGCCGACAACTGGCACGACAACGACGAATCCAGGGCCTCAGACGATGCCGCGGACGGCGCCGGCCTCGGTGCCGTTGTCGGCGGAGCCGGCGGACTGTTGACCGGGCTTGGCCTCATGGCCATTCCGGGCGTCGGCCCCGTGGTGGCCGCCGGCTGGCTGGCTGCCACGGCGGTCGGCGCCGTGGGCGGTGCCGTGGTGGGTGGCGCTGCAGGCGGCATCGTCGGGGCGCTGACCGATTCCGGCGTGCCTGAGAACGACGCCCACGTTTATGCGGAAGGCGTCCGCCGAGGCGGGACTTTGGTCACCGCCAAGGTCGACGACCAGCTCGTGGACGAGGTCGAAAGGATTCTGGGACAGACGAAGTCCGTGAATCTGGAGGAGCGTCGCGGCCAATATCGGGCCGACGGCTGGACCAGGTTTGACGCCGACGCCGAGAACTACGCCTCAAATGAAATCGGCCGCGACGGCGCTCGCGACGTGAACCGGCTCTAATACGAGACCTCCCGGCGGCAGACCTTCGCCGGGAGGACCTTTTAGATCCAGCGGCTGCGAAAAGAGCCTGATCTCACGCCACCGCCTTGACCGTGCCGTCGATCTCCATGCGACAGAACGGCTGTGGGAATTGAGCGAGCGGCTGCTATAAGTCTGGCATCCCCCCACCGGAGAACGCCAGCCATGACCCTGAAAACACGCAAGCTCGGCAGCCAGGGGCTGCACGTCTCGGCCATCGGCCTCGGCTGCATGGGCATGAGCCAGCACTACGGCCCGGCCGATGAGGCCGAATCCATCGCCACGCTGCACCGCGCCATCGAACTCGGCTGCACCTTCCTCGACACCGCCGAGGTCTATGGCCCTCATACCAATGAGGCACTGCTCGGCCGGGCGCTGAAGGGCAAGCGCGACCAAGTTACCATCGCCACCAAATTCGGCTTCCGCATCGAAAACGGCAAGCAGCTCGACGGAACCGACAGCCGGCCCGAGCATATCCGCGCGGTTGTGGACGCCTCGCTCAGCCGGCTCGCCACCGACCATATCGACCTGCTCTACCAGCACCGCGTCGACCCGGCTGTGCCGATCGAGGATGTCGCCGGCACGGTCGGCGAGCTGGTCGCGCAAGGCAAGGTGCGCTTCTTCGGCCTGTCCGAGGCGGGCGCGGCCAACATCCGCCGGGCGCATGCCGTGTATCCGGTGTCGGCGGTGCAGAGCGAGTATTCGCTGTGGGAGCGCAATCTGGAGCCGGAGATCATCCCGCTGCTCGGCGAACTCGGCATCGGCCTGGTGCCGTTCTCGCCGCTCGGCCGCGGTTTCCTGACCGGCGAGGTCAAGCGCGCGGAGGACTATCCCGAGGGCGATTACCGCCGCAACGATCCGCGCTACCAGGGCGAAAACTACGACGCCAATGTCGAGGCAGCGGCCAAGGTGCGCGACATCGCGGCGAGCAAGGGCGCCAGGCCCGGCCAGGTCGCGCTGGCCTGGCTGCTGCACAAGGGCACGGATTTCGCCGTCGACATCGTGCCGATCCCAGGCACCAAGCGGAGGAAATATCTGGAGGAGAACATCGCCGCCGCAGCGATCCGGCTCGACGCCGCCGAGATGGCCGCGCTCGACGAGGCGCTTGCGCCGGGAAAAATCTCCGGCCCACGCTATGGCGAGCGCGGCCTGGCGATGGTCGACCGGTAGAGGCACTCGGAGCAAGAACGGACATAGTGAACAAGCGCTTCCCGAAAGTCATCTCAAAGCCCGTTGCTGCCTTTGGCTCCGACGTTGATCGACGGCCGGTCCTCCGGCCGCCGCATCCGTCGCTGCGGCTACTTGTTTTACGCAATTGCGGACAGAGAACCGCTGCGCACTTTTCCTGGAATAGCCTATTGATCGATCTCGGGTTCGACGAGCCTTGCCAGGTTCTTGAGCGACTCCTGCCAGCCGAGATAGCAGGCCTCGACCGGGATGACGTCCGGAATGCCGGCCTGGGTGATGTCAATCTCGGTGCCGACCGACACTTTTTTCAAGATCACCGTCACCTCTATCTCGCCGGGGAGGTTAGGATCGTCGAACCTGTCGGTGTATCGCAGGCGCTCGGCCGGAACGAGTTCGAGATACTCGCCGCCGAAGGAATGGCTGTTGCCGGTCGTGAAGTTGCGGAAAGACATCTTGAACGTGCCGCCGACCTTTGCCTCGAAGTGATGGACCGTGCAGGTGAAGCCGTTCGGCGGAAGCCATTTCGCCAGCGCGTCCGCTTCAACGAAGGCGCGATAGACCTTCTCCGGGCTGGTCGTGAGGACGCGATGCATACGTACGGTGCCGGGCATATCCTATCCTTTCATCATGTCTGTCGATGCCCCAAGGAAGAACTGGGTCTGGCCAATCCGACACAAGCGCACGGATTTTTTGAGGCCTCGGCCTATCCGATTGACGCATGCGTACGGCGGTCCCCGTTGATTTGGGACTCGATTTTGCGCCGCCTGGCCCAATCGACGCAAATGACGAACCGGATAGCCATTATGAGGAGACTGTTTATAACGGTCGCTGAGATCGCGAAGACCAAGGGGAGACGATGCGCTACATACGTCCGCTTTCAATCGAAGATGCCGTCGGCCAGCTGGCCGGGTCGGCCGGTACGGCCGCCATTCTTGCCGGGGGCAGCGACCTCTTGGTGAGAATGAAGGGCGGCTTTGTCGAACCCGACCTGATCGTCGACATCAAGGCGATCGAGGGCTTGAGCGAGATCAGGGAAACGGCCGACGGCTTCAGCATCGGTGCCGCGGTCCCCTGCGCCGTCCTGGGAGAGAGCGCAGCCCTGAAGAAGGCATGGCCCGGCGTCGTCGAAGCGGCCAAGCTGATCGGCTCGAAGCAGGTCCAGGGGCGCTGCACGATCACCGGCAATCTCTGCAACGCCTCGCCGGCGGCCGACAGCGTGCCGGCGCTGGTCGCGGCCGGCGCCAGGGCATCGGTCGTCGGCCCGGCGGGCAGGCGCACGATTCCCGTCGAGAGCGTGCCGACCGGCCCGGGCAAGACGTCCTTGGCCAAAGGCGAGATCATCGAGGCGATCCTGCTCGACAAGCGCCCACCGCGCTCGGGCGATGCCTATCTGCGTTTCATTCCACGCACCGAGATGGATATCGCGGTGGTCAGCGCCGGCGTGAATTTGACGCTCGACGAGAGCGGTGTCGTCATAGCGGCCCGCGTGGCTATCGGCGCAGCGGCGCCAACGGTGCTTCTGGTTGAGGAGGCCGCGCAGGTTCTGATCGGCTCCAAGCTCGACGAAGCCGCGCTTGAGAGGCTCGCCAAGGTCTGCTCGGGTGCCTGCCGTCCCATCGACGACAAGCGCGGCACCGTCGAATTCAGAAGGAAGGTTGCGGGTGTGCTGGCCAAGCGGGCCGCCACTTCAGCCTATGCACGTGCAGGAGGCAAATGATGGCTGGTGTAGCAGTTTCAACCACAATCAACGGCGACACTGTCGAGTATCTTTGCCAGCCGGACGAGACGCTGCTCGATGTCCTGCGCGATCGCCTCGGGCTGACGGGCGCCAAGGAAGGCTGCGGCACCGGCGACTGCGGCGCCTGCAGCATCGTCCTCGACGACCGCCTGGTGTGCTCGTGCCTCGTGCTCGGCGCGGAAGCTGAAGGCCGGCACATCGAGACCGTCGAGGGCATGGCGCATGGCGATCAGTTGCATCCACTGCAGCAGAAGTTCCTCGAGCACGCGGCACTGCAATGCGGCATCTGCACGCCGGGCTTCCTGATCGCGGCGAAGGACCTTTTGGCCAAGAACCCCGATCCGACCGAGGAGGAAATCCGCTTCGGCCTCGCCGGGAACCTCTGCCGCTGCACCGGCTATGACAAGATCGTGCGCGCCGTCCAGGACGCGGCAACCGTGATGAAGGGAGCTTGAGATGAATTTCGATCCGCGTTTTTCGGGGCGTAAGTTCACATCCGTCGGCACGCGGCCGATCCGTCCCGACGGCGTCGACAAGGTCACGGGCCGCGCCCGCTACGGCGCCGACTTCAACATGGCCGGCCAACTGGTCGGGCGTGTTCTGCGCAGCCCGCATGCGCACGCGAAAATCAGGAAGATCGACACCTCGAAGGCGGAGAAGCTCCCCGGCGTCAAGGCGGTGATCACCGCTGCCGACCTGCCGGACCTCACCGATGGCGATGCCGCCATGTACGACGTCCTCGACAATTGCATGGCGCGCGGCAAGGCACTCTATGACGGCCATGCGGTGGCCGCGGTCGCCGCCGTCGACGCCCGCACGGCCAGGCAGGCGCTGAAGCTGATCGAGGTCGACTACGAGCTGTTGCCGCATGTCACCGATGTCGACGAGGCGATGAAGCACTCCGCGCCTCTCATCAACGACGCAATCTTCACCGAAGGCCTTGAGGAAAAGCCGGTAAAACCCTCCAACGTCACCAAGCGCAGCCAGTTTGGCCACGGCGATGTCCATCAGGGTTTCGGCCACGCCGATTTCATCGTCGAGCGTTCCTTCAAGACCGAGCAGACGCACCAGGGCTATATCGAGCCGCATGCCTGCGTGGCGAGCGTCAGCTCCGACGGCACCGCAGACCTCTGGGTCTGCACGCAAGGCCATTTCGTCTACCGCCAGCACTGCGCGCAGTTGCTTGGCATGGAAGCCTCGAAGCTGCGCGTCACCTCCTCGGAGATCGGCGGTGGCTTCGGTGGCAAGACCCATGTCTGGGCCGAGCCGGTGGCGCTGGCGCTGTCGCGCAAGGCCGGACGGCCGGTGAAGCTGGTGATGACCCGCGACGAGGTGTTCCGCGCCTCGGGCCCGACCAGCGCCACCTCGATCGACGTCAAGATCGGCGCCCGCAAGGACGGCACCATCACCGCAGCCGAAGCGACGCTGCGCTATTCCTGCGGCCCCTATGCCGGCTCCTGGGCCGAGATCGGCGCCATGACCGCGTTTGCCTGCTACAAGCTCGATAACGTCAAGACGGTCGGCTACGAAGTGCTGGTCAACCGGCCGAAGACCGCGGCCTATCGCGCGCCGTCGGCGCCGATGGCGGCGTTCGCGGTGGAAAGTGCCGTCGACGAGCTGGCCAAGGAGATCGGCATGGATCCGGTCGAGTTCCGGATCCGGAACGCCGCGCAGGAAGGCACCAGATCGTCCTACGGCCCGGTTTATGGCCCGATCGGCATCGGCCCGACGCTCGAAGCGGTGAAGAACCATCCGCACATGAAGGCGCCGCTGGGCAAGAACCAGGGCCGTGGCATGGCTTGCGGCTTCTGGTTCAACTTCGGCGGCCAGACCTGCACCGATCTCAACATCGGCATGGACGGTTCGGTCTCGCTTGCCGTCGGCACGGTCGATGTCGGTGGTTCCCGCGCATCGCTGTCGCTGGTGGCGGCGGAGGAACTCGGCATCGCCTATGAGCAGGTCAAGGCGATCGTCGCCGACACCTCCAGCCTCGGTTACAACGACATGACGGACGGCAGCCGGGGCACCTTCTCGTCCTCCATGGCGACGATCTCGGCCGCCCGCAACGCGATCAGGATCCTGCGCGAACGCGCCGCGCAGATGTGGGACATTTCCGTCGACGACGTCGTCTGGGAAATGGGCCACGCGATTGCCAAGGGCGAGAAGCACGGCAATCTTGGCAAGCTGTCGCTGAAGGAAATCGCGCTCGCGTCGGGCAAGACCGGCGGACCGATCGCCGGCCACAGCGAGCTCGTCGCCGACGGCGCGGGCGTCTCCTTCGCCACCCATATCTGCGATATCGAGGTCGATCCCGAGACCGGCGCCACCAGGGTCATTCGCTACACGGTGGTGCAGGATGCCGGCAAGGCGGTGCACCCGACCTATGTCGAGGGACAGTACCAGGGCGGTGCCGCGCAAGGCATCGGCTGGGCGCTCAACGAGGAGTATATCTACGGCAAGGACGGGCGGCTGCAGAACCCCGGCTTCCTCGACTACCGCATCCCGGTCTGCTCGGACCTGCCGATGATCGACACGCAGATCCTCGAGATCCCCAACCCCAACCACCCCTATGGGGTGCGCGGTGTCGGCGAGACTTCGATCGTGCCGCCGCTGGCGGCGATCGCCAATGCGGTGTCGAACGCCGCGGGCGTACGGATGACCCATATTCCGATGTCGCCGCCACGCATCCTGGCGGCGATCGAGACGAAACGGGCAGGCTGATGGTCGAAGTCACGCTCTGGGGATCGCTTGGCGCGGCCGCCGGAGGCAAGAACAAGGTCGAGATCGAGGCCAAGGACATAAGGGAGCTGTTCAGGAAGCTGGCTGAACAGTATCCAGGCATCGAGCCCTTGATCGACCGTGGCATCGCCGTCGCCATCGACGGGACGATCTATCGCGACACCTGGTCGAAGGAATTGCCAAAAGGCGCTGAAATCTTCCTGCTGCCGAGGTTGGCTGGGGGATAATTGGACAAGCGTCTCGCTGCCATAGACGGCAAAGACCTGGCCTGCCAAAAACACACCTGCTGGGAGAGCAGCCAACAGGTGACCCGCCGCATTCAGGTCGG
Source organism: Mesorhizobium newzealandense (assembly GCF_042682145.1). Classification (NCBI taxonomy): domain Bacteria; kingdom Pseudomonadati; phylum Pseudomonadota; class Alphaproteobacteria; order Hyphomicrobiales; family Phyllobacteriaceae; genus Mesorhizobium; species Mesorhizobium newzealandense. The sequence goes on from NZ_JBHUGZ010000010.1 coordinate 25,984, forward strand.
TTGAGGCCGGCTCGCCCACAGAGGCCGGCACATGCCTTCTGGCGTGCGGTATTTACCTTGGCCTCGGGAGAAGCAGCGAGATCTTGACACGAGGTGCGAAAAAACAACGCAAATACAGCTGATTGGTTACCACGTAGGTATTCTCGCAGATGTGGAATTGATCATCTTGGGATTCCTGTACACGGTCCCGTGGGATGATGAAATTGTGCGGCAAGTAAATATAGCCGCCGTCGATCCTTAACCGCACCGAAGAGCGTGGTATGGCGCGGCAATCAGAGCCACCGCAACACTTGAATTTCGTCTGCGGGTCAATCTTGTCTTCGTACCAATCATGGGCGCTGGCAGCTGTTGCGGCGACGATACATATTGCCGTGACGATGAACCTTCGCATGGCATTCCTCAGTATCTGGCAGGCGCTGCTCCTTCGACCGTCTAAGTATATTAGCGTTCCATCAGAAATACCATTGGCCTCCGACTGACCACGCAACGCCCGCAAGCGACGCCCGCCAGATATTCGAGAACGCCAAATGACGGCAACGGGTGGGAAACGGACATTCAAAGCCGCTCATCCGAAAGGCCGCGACGGTGCCCGCAACGCGTTAAACCCGGTCGTTCTCAAAGGGTAATTTCCCCTTAAGCCTGAGCCTGTAAAAGGCGGGATGGATGAGATTTCCAGCAAGCTTCTCCATCTCTTCGATCACACGCCGGTGTTGGTGGCGGCGTATGACAGTTTCGATCGCCTGCGCTACGCAAATGAAGCATTTCGTTCGGCATTTTTCGTTGACCCCGACGAGACGCCGTTGTGGCCAGATCTCATGCGCCGCAATTTCTATGCGGGCAGAGGAACTGTCATAAGGGAGCGGGATTTCGAAGCCTGGTTGATCCCCACGCTGTCGAGACGCGGCAAAATCGGGTTCAGGGCATTTGAGACGGATCTTGTTGAAGGACGCTGGCTCTGGATGACGGAGACTGTTGACCGTGAAGGCTGGATGCTTTGCATCGCCAACGACATCACGAAATTGCGGGCCAGCGGACGATCGGTTCGGCAAGACCGGGACGTAGCCATAAAGGCCTCTAATACGGATGAGCTCACCGGTGTTGCCAATCGACGCTTTGTGACCGCCCGTTTGGAAGAAATGCTCCGGCGATCGGAATCGCGCAATGAACTTGGCTGCGTCTGCGTGCTCGATCTCGACAACTTCAAATACGTCAACGACAGGTTCGGACATCAGGCGGGTGACACTATCTTGCGGGACTTCGCAGCGCGGATCCAGCGGGAAGTGAGACGGAGCGATTGTTTTGGCCGCGTGGGAGGTGAGGAATTTCTGTTGGTGCTGCCGAACACATCAACGGACGCGGCTGAGCTGATCGTGGCGCGCATGCTGGCCGCCATTCGCAGCTCAAGACCCCTCAGAGATCGCCCTGAATTTGGATACACGTTCTCGGCAGGTATCGCGACGGCCCAGGTGAGCGACATCGTTGCCGACGTGCTGGCGCGGGCCGACAGTGCCCTCTATTCCGCAAAAATAGCCGGCCGAAATCGCATCCATTTGGCAGCTTGATAAGTCTGTCGCACAGGACCCGATCATCGCCAGAATGGCTTTGCAAGTTCAGACTCGACTTGGTCTTTCGTCAAGCCAATATCGTCGATCATGTGCGGCGCTACCTCGGATAGTCGCGCGAGGTCACGGCGGTAGAAATGCCGTTCCCGCCATCTTGAGACATAGCCTGTTATTCTGATTGCTCGAACCGCCCAGACCGAGTGCTGTAACGTCGACGCCAGAAGATTGTTGCTCACAGTCAGGCCTCCGTGCCAACCTCACGCTTGCAGATGACAGCGTAGGCAGACAGCGTACCGGCTACAAACCAGTCTTTCTCAGGCGGAGGCTCAGAATTCCTGAGGTAGTGACAGTCGATGCATCTCCCTTCACTCAATGCGCTTCGGGCGTTTGAAGCAGCCGCGCGCCATGAAAGCTTTGCGCGCGCGGCTGAGGAGCTATGCGTGACCGAAGGAGCGATCAGCAGGCACGTCAAGCTCCTGGAAGAAGCATTGCAGGTGGAATTGTTTCGGCGATTGCCGCGCCGGTTGGTCTTGACCGATGCCGGCCGCAATTTCCAACCCATCCTGGCGGCCGCGTTCGAGAGCATTGCCGCGGGAACTCAAGACCTTCAACGCCAGCCTCGGCATCTGAAGGTCATCTGCCCGCCCACCTTCTCCATTCGGTGGCTGCTACCGCGACTTGACCGTTTCAAGCAGCAATGGCCTGCAATCGGTGTACGGGTAACGACCGCTCCCTATGACTGGGAAATTTTCTTCGGAGGTGAGTTCGATCTCGCCTTTGACTGCGGTTATCCAAACCGGCCGAAAGATATCGAGGCGGTGCTGGTGATGCGAGCCCCCCTCACCCCAGTTTGCTCTCCAAAGCTGCTGGAGAGAGGCGTGCCACTGACCTCTCCTGCCGACCTGGTTCACCATAACCTGCTGCATGAAACGCCTGATCGGCACGATTGGGAAGTTTGGGCTGGGCGATTTGCGCCGAACCTTCTTGACGTGAACTCGGGTGAGGTCTTTCCCAGCGGCGATATGGCCTATCGTGCCGCGGCCATGGGCCAGGGCGTCGCGATCGGAGACCTCTCTGTGCTCCACGAAGAGATCACCAAGGGAGAACTGGTCCTGCCGTTCAAGGATATGCAGATCTCCGACGACAGGGAGGCCTATTACTTGTGTGGCAGAAGAGATTGCTGGACCGACCCTCGTATCGCCGCGTTCCGTAAGTGGGTTTCGGCCGAGGCCACATGGTCCTGAAGGCCAGGGGCACCGGCCGCTCACACGCTTGGCGCCCACCTTCTCGCCTGCGCCACCTTTGGCCAAAAGGAAGATGGCCAAAGGGAACGACTGGACGAAAGGTTTTGGGCCGACTGTGGAACGGCCGCTTCCTGGATGGTAGCGCTAGAAAGCCGACTTGTATTCAGCGTAGTGGGCCGACTGCAGGCACGACGGCCCTTACTTCACCGTGATGGCCATACCGCTGAGGTCGGCGTTGACTTGCATGCCTACCTGCTTGCCTGTGAGTTCGAGTTGGGCGCCCTTGGCATTGGTCATGACGATCACCTGGGCCCCTTTGCCGAGCGCACCGCCACCGCCCGCCGCACCGTAGACCCCCGTCACATCCCGGACGCGACTGATATGGCGCACGGTACCTTTGAAATAGGTCTTGGAAACCCCGAAGGCGAGGCCGCCCGAGATGCCGCCGACAGAGATGGGATAGCGGCGACCATGGTAGGTCAGCGTGCCCTCGCCTCCAGAGCCACCCACAAAGAACGCAGCCTTGTAGACGGCGAAGCGGATCGTACCGCTGTCGGCATGCGCGGCGCCGGCAAGGCTCACTCCCGCGGCGGCGACGACGGCAAACGCGACTGAACGAAATGGGGACGAAATCTTCATGATGAGAACTCCTCAAGGATCGCCGCTTACCCAGCCGGCAGGGCGGGTCCGCGTCGTGTCAAAGTTACAACTGAACAGTCTCGCCCGTCATTGGTTCCAAGCACGCGGCCTGAATCCGGCTGCGAGAAGGCCGCCACGAAAGCTCACTTCTCCGGCAGCCCGAGGCTCGCGAGGTCTGCGATTTCGTGCTCGACGATCGTCGGATCGCTGTAGAAGGAGAGCTCGCGCCATTTGGCCTGGGTGAACTTCGGATCGATCTGGAGCGCCTTCCCGAGCTCGGCCGCCGCCGCCTCGGTGCGGCCCAGGCGATTGAGCACAATCGCTCGCATTACCGGACCGAAGGTCGACTCGGTATCGTGGTCACCACTGAAGGCTGCGAGCGACTCTTCATACTTGCCGCTGACGGCCAGCGTCCAGCCTCGATAGACGGCCAACTCCTGCGATATCTCGGGGTTCGCGTCCAGCGACGCCGCGCGATCGATCCATTCGAGGGCCTGCTCAGTGTTCCCCGCCATGACTGAAATCTGGCTCAGAGCGGCGAGCATGTAGACATCGTGGGGCGAAAGGTCGATCGCCGCCTCCGCTTCGCCAAGCGCCAGCTCGAACTTTCGTTCGGTCGAAAGGATGAAGGCGGACAGAAAATGCCCGAGCCTGCGCTCCATCGGCGACGGAGCCGGTTGAGCCAACGCCTCCCTCACGAGAGCGCCGGCTTGGCGATAGTCCGCCGTCGGGTCCTGGCTCCAGCCGTTCCAGCCGCGCACGAAGTAGGCATAGCCGAGTTCCAGCTTAAGAAGCGCTGAACCCGGGAATTTGGACAGCCCCTCTATCGAAACCTGGCGCGCCTGTTCCGTTGGCTCGAGCTGGAGCCGGGTCAGCAAGTCGTGAGCGCGGAGGTAGTAGTCGTATTCCTGGAGGCTGGTGCTGTCCTTGCCCCATGCATCACGATACTGCGCCTTCTTGAGGGTGCCGATGTCGCCGACGAGGTCCGCAACGATCTTCTCGGTTACCTCGTCCTGGAGAGCCCAGGGGTCCGTGCCCGAGCGGTCGAAGCGCTCCGCCCAGACATGCTCGCCGGTCTTGGCATCGATGAGCTGCGCGACGATCCGCAGTCGGTCGGCGTCCTTGCGGATGCTGCCTTCGAGCACGTGCGTAACGCCGAGTTCCTTGCCCACTTGCCGCACATCGACGGGGCGGCCCTTGTAGGTGAAGGACGAATTGCGGGCGACGACCTTCAGGTCGGGGACCCGCGACAGCATGGAGATGATGTCCTCGGCGACACCGTCGCCATAGTAGGTGGGCGCCGAGTTGCCGCTCATGTCGTCGAACGACAGGACGGCGACCGAGGGACGGTTCGAGGTGCTGCCCGGTGCTGCGCCCGACCGCATGAATGCGCTCCAGGATGCGCCTGCCACCAACACAATGGCTGCGAGTGCCGCGGCCCATCTCAGACGCCGGGAATATGGCCGGAAGCGCATCCGCCAAGGCTGACGGGTGCCGTCGAAGTCGACGCGATAGGCGCGCACCGGCCGGGCGATGTTCTTCACCTGCTGCTCGCCCGCATAGTCGAGCGGCAAGCCGAACCTGCCCTGGAGATGATCATAGGCCGTGCCGGAGATGAGCACGCCGCCCGGCTCGCAAAGCTGCTCGAGACGGGCAGCGATGTTCACACCGTCGCCGAGGAGATCGTGGTCCTCGACCACCACGTCGCCGAGATTGATGCCGATGCGCAAGACAATGCGCCTCTCCGGGGCGATCTCCGCCTGTCCGGCGGCAGCCTGCTTCTGCACGGCGACCGCGCAGTTGACTGCATCAACGACCGAGGCGAACTCGGCGAGGAAGCCGTCGCCCAAGAGCTTGATCATTCGGCCGCGGTGGTCCGACAGCAGCGGGTCGAGGATGTCGTAGCGGAGATTCTTCAGAGCGGACAGCGTCCCGGCTTCGTCCTGCTCGACGAGGCGCGAATAGCCGACGACGTCGGCCATCAAAATGGCCGTAAGTCGTCGCTCGACCCGCGCAGTTGCCATGACCGGTGTCCAACTTGGAGAGCTGCCGATTTGACGCCCATCGGCCAGTATGAGTCCATGAAGGCGCAACACTCAAGCGCAGCTTACCAGCAGCTGAACCCAGGAGCGAGGTTCTCAACGGCGCAAGTAGCGTCCTCTGATGCATAGCAGCTCATCGCGAGACCGGGGCTTTCCACCCCGCGTCAGCGCGAGGTGCTGGCGGGACGTTTGACGTAGTAAGTTTTGCGCTCGCAACCAACGCAAATTGGGCGTATCGTCGGCGTATCGTCGGTTACTAATACATGAGCCGGCGACTGAGAGCGCAAGACTCCCGCAGCGGACTGGGCGCGATAGAATCCACAACTACTCGTCTACTCGTCGCACCCACGAGACCATCTGCCTCCGCCGAAACCTCTTTTGCTCGGTTCCGGCCAGAATTTGCCGTTTGCGATTCGGAAGTGGAGCGTACGGATGCAGATCATGCAAACCCGCCGCCGATTCCTGGCCGGCGCTGCGATGGCAGGCGCTGCCGGTATCGTCGGTCTTCCGGAGTCACTCCACGCGGAGCCGCCGCTGGAAACAACGACGGTTCGTCTGCCGCGGAGGGTTGGTGGTTCCTACTGCTGGGCAGGCGCGTACATCGCCGGAGAACTGATGCGCGCAGAGGGCTTCACCGACATTCGCTACGTGGAAGCCGACAAAACCGTCGACCAATCGGAATGGATCGCACGCGGTGAGACGGATTTCTCCGTGAACTTTCCGCCCAATCAGATCGCGTCGATCGACGCCGGCGTGCCGATCAAGGTGCTAACCGGGTTGCACTCGGGATGCCTCGAACTGATCGCCAAGGAGAGCATCCGCAGCGTCACGGATCTGCGGGGCAAGAGGGTGGGCGTGGATGGTTTCAACAACTCGCGACACAAGTGGCTGACCCTCATGTCCGCGTATGTCGGGCTCGATCCCGTGAACGATATCCAGTGGGTCCTGACTGAGGACGTCAAGCCGACGGAACTCTTCGTCCAGGGAAAGATCGACGCATTCCTCGGCACGCCGCCCCAGCCGCAGGAGCTGCGCGCCAAGAAGATCGGCCACACGATCCTCAACAATGCCGTCGACCGCCCATGGTCACAGTATTTCTGCTGCATGATCTCCGCCACCACGGACTACGTGAACAGGTACCCGGTGGCGACCAAGCGGGTCTTGCGATCCATCCTCAAGGCCGCCGACCTATGCGTGTCGGATCCGCAACGGGTGGCGCAGCAGATGGTCGATCGCGATTTCGTCCCGTCGTACGACTACGCGCTCCAAACGCTCAAGGATATCCGGTACGACCGCTGGCGGGAATTCGATCCTGAAGACTCCCTGCGGTTCTACACACTGCGCATGCAGGAGACGGGCATGATCAAATCGAGCCCGCAACAGATCATCGCCAACGGAACCGACTGGCGCTTGCTCGACGAGTTGAAGCGTGAGCTGAAAACCTGATCCCATTTGTCTCAAGGGGAGACGTGGAGATGCAAATCATCCAGAGCCGCCGGCGCTTCCTGGCCGGCCTTTCGGCAGCCGGCGCCGCGAGCCTCGTTGGGGTCCGCCAATCGCTCTCCGCAGAGCCACCGCCGGAAACGACGCGGATCCGGCTCATCCGGATTCCCAGCATCTGTCAGGCCCCCCAGTATGTAGCCGAAGAACTGCTGCGCAGCGAAGGGTTCACAGAGGTGCACTACCTCCAAAAGAGGGGGACCGCAGACATCGCGCCGGCTCTCGCCTCTGGTGAAGCCGACCTCAGTGCGCATTTCGCCGCCCCGCTCCTTCTCCACCTGGAGGCTGGGGATCCCATCGTCATCCTGGCTGGACTCCACGTCGGCTGCTTTGAGCTGTTCGGGACCGATCGCGTGCAAGCGATCCGCGACCTCAAGGGGAAGACCGTGGCCGTGCCGTCGCTGGATTCCAGCCGATACGTCTTTCTCGCCGCTATGACGGCTTATGTGGGCCTGGACCTCCATAAGGACATACAGTTCGTCACGCATCCGGGACCCGAGTCCATCCGGCTCCTAAGTGAGGGGAAGATCGATGCCTACCTGGGCTTTCCCCCCGAACCGCAGGAGATGCGGGAGCAGCAGATCGGCCATGTGGTGATTAGCAGCACCGTGGACCGGCCCTGGTCGCAATACTTCTGCTGCATGTTGGCTGGGAACCGGGAGTTCGTCCGCACGAATCCGGTGGCCACCAAACGCGCCCTCCGCGCCATCTTGAAAGCGGCGGATTTCTGCACCAGCGAGCCCGAGCAGTCCGCCCGGTTCTTGGTGGAGCAGGGCTATACTAGGCGCTATGACCATGCCCTCCAGGTCATAAAGGGGCTCCCCTACGGTTGGCGTGAGTATAGCGCTGAGGACACCCTGCGCTTCTACGCCTTGCGCCTCCACGAGATCGGGATGCTCAAGAGCACCCCCCAGAAGCTCTTGGCCCAAGGCACCGACTGGCGCTTCTTCAGCGAACTGAAGAAGGAGTTGAAGACGTAGGCAATCGCCAACACGCCGTGCGCCCTATCGAGGAAGGACAGGCTTATGCAAATCATCCAGAGCCGCCGGCGCTTCCTGGCCGGCGCTGCGTCAGCCGGCGTCGCCGGCCTTATCGGCACCACGACACGAGCCTGGGCTGAGCCGCTGCCGGAGACCACCTCGGTCCGCCTGCCGCGGTACATCGGCGGCGCCTATTGCTGGGCGGGCCTGTACCTCGCCGGAGAGATGCTGCGCGCCGAGGGGTTCACCGATGTCCGCTACGTGCAAGGTGACAAGAAGGTTGATCATTCGGCGTGGATCGCAAACGGCGAGACGGATTTCAGTGTGAACTATGTACCGATTCATCTGGCGTCGATCGATGCTGGCGTGCCGATCAGGGTACTAAGCGGACTGCACTCCGGGTGCCTCGAACTGATCGCCAACGACAGGGTCAAAGGCATCTCGGACCTGCGGGGAAAGCGGGTTGGGGTCTTTACGCTGGATTCGCCGCAATACGTGTTGGTTTCTCTGATGGCCGCCTATGTTGGGCTCGATCCCGTCAACGACATCGAATGGGTCATCGAAGAGCACAATTTTGCGGAAGGCTTCGTCGAAGGAAAGTACGATGCAGTGCTCGGCCAACCGCCCCGCACGCAGGAACTTCGCTCCAAGAAAGTAGGCCACACAATCCTCAACTCGACCACCGACCCGCCGTGGTCGCAGCACTTCTGCTGCATGATTTCCGCGACTGCGGATTATGTCGACAGACATCCGGTGGCGACAAAGCGCGTGCTCAGGGCCATCCTCAAGGGCGCCGACCTCTGCGCGTCGGATCCGCCATTGGTAGCGCAGCAAGTGGTCGATCGAGGGTTCGTGCCCAGCTACGACTACGCGCTGCAAACGCTGCACGACATCCGGTACGACAGGTGGCGGGATTACGATGCCGAAGCCTCGATGCGCTTCTACGCGTTGCGCATGCACGAGACGGGCATGATCAAGTCGAGCCCACAGCAGATCATCGCCGATGGAACGGACTGGCGCTTTCTCGACGAGCTCAAGCGTGAGTTGAAGACGTAGACCTATCGCCGACACGCTGTGCTTTTTCAAGGGAGGAGAGACTCGTGCAGATTATCCAGAACCGTCGCCGGTTCCTCACAGGCCTGTCGGCGCTCGCAGCAGCGGGCCTTGCCAACGGCCGCAATGCGGCAGCAACCGAGGCCCCACCTGAAACCATCAGCGCTCGCATGGCGGCGGGACCAGGCATCTGCATCGCTCCGCAATATGTCGCCGAGGAGTTGATCCGGGCGGAGGGCCTATCGGATTTTCGCTATGTCGCAATGGAGCCCGGTATCGCACAGACCGAGATGCTAGCGCGCGGCGATATCGACTTCGCCATCAACTTTGCAACCGCGCTCGTCATTCCGATCGACACCGGCGCCCCGATCAAGGTGATCTCCGGCATGCATGTCGGCTGCTACGAATTGTTTGGACGCGAGGACATCAAAAGCATCACGGATCTCAAAGGCCGCAAGGTCGGCGTCGGCTATAACCTGACATCGGATCCGCACATCTTCGTCAGCGCCATGGCGACTTACGTCGGGCTCGATCCGCAACGCGACATCGAATGGATCGTCGGCGCGGCAAAGCCGGCGGAGCTCTTCGCCGAAGGCAAGGTCGACGCCTTCCTGGCTTTTCCGCCTGAGGCTCAAGACCTCCGCGCCCGCAAAGTCGGCCACGTCATACTCGACAGCGCGAAGGACCGGCCGTGGTCGCAGTATTACTGCTGCATGCTGGCGGTCAACGCTGGCTATGCGGAGAAGAATCCGGCTGCCACCAAGCGGGTCGTCCGTTCCATGCTAAAATCGGTCGACATCTGCGCGGCCGAGCCGGAGCGGGTTGCGCGCCTTCTGGTGGATGGCGGACGCACCAAACACTACGACTACGCCGTGCAGTCGCTCCGCGAGCTCCCGTACTCCAATTGGCGCGACTTCGATCCCGAGGACACGATGAGATTCTTCTCGCTGCGGCTGCATGAAGCCGGGATGGTCAAGTCGAACCCAAACGACATCATCGCGCACGGCACCGATTGGCAGTTCTTCAACGAGGTCAAGCGTGAGTTGAAAATCTGAGCCTGCTTTGTCCCAGGGAGGAAGCGTGACATGCGGATCATTCAGAATCGACGCCGTTTCATGGTCGGCCTGTCGGCTGCTGGCGCCGCGAGCCTCGTTGGGGTCCGGCAATCGCTCCCCGCAGAGCCACCGCCGGAAACGACCAGCGTCCGCCTTGCAAAGATCAGGGGCATCTGCATCGCGCCCCAATATGTTGCCGAGGAGTTGTTGCATGCGGAGGGCTTCACTGAGGTTCGCTATGTAATGACTGAGACAGCCGCGGGGCAATCTGACGCGGTCGCGAGTGGCGAGCTGGACTTTACTTTGAATTTCGTCGCGCCGCTTGTGGTGACGATGGATGCAGGGGGCCCGATCTCGGTGCTGGCCGGGGTGCACCCTGGCTGCTTTGAGCTATTCGGAAACGAGAATATCCGCGGGATTAGAGACCTGAAGGGCAAGAGTGTCGGCGTCCAGGGCTTGGGCTCGAGTCCGCATGTATTTCTGACGGGCATGGCGGCCTATGTCGGGCTGGATCCAGTCAAGGACATAAATTGGGTCACCAGCCCGACCATCAAACCAATGACACTCTTCACGCGAGGGGAAATCGATGCGTTCCTCGGCTTCCCCCCCGAACCTCAAGAACTGCGCGCCCAAAACGTCGGCCACGTAGTCGTCAACAGCGCCGTCGATCGTCCCTGGTCGCAGTATTTTTGCTGCATGCTGGCCGGCAACGCCGACTTCGTTCACAACAATCCGATCGCGACCAAGCGCGTCGTCCGCGCCATTCTGAAAGCCGCCGACCTTTGCGTCTCTGAGCCACAGCGCGTCGCACGACAGATCGTCGATGACGGATTCACGGCCAACTATGACTACGCGCTGCAGACGATGACCGACGTGCCTTACAACAAGTGGCGAGAATACGATCCGGAAGACACGATCCGGTTCTACGCGCTGCGGCTTCAAGAGGCCGGCATGATCAGGTCGGGCCCCCAGAAGATCATCGCAGACGGTACCGATTGGCGGTTCCTCAACGAGCTGAAGCGAGAGCTGAAGACGTAGACCTATCGCCGAGACGCTGTGCTTTTTCAAGGGAGGAGAGACTCGTGCAGATCATCCAGAACCGCCGCCACTTCCTGACCGGCGCTGCGGCAGCTGGCGCCACTGGCCTGCTCGGCACCGCTACCGATGCCTGGGCCGAACCGGCCCCGGAAACGACGACGGTCCGCCTGGCGAATGGATTGGCGGGTGCTTGCTGGGCGCCACAATTCGTTGCTCAGGACCTACTGCGGGCCGAAGGCTTCACTGATGTCCGGTACGTGGTGCCGGATTGGGACAAGGATATGCTGCAGGACACCTCGGTGTGGATGGCGCGTGGCGAGATCGATTTCGATTGGCAATTCGTGCCGGTGACCATCGCGATGATCGAAGCCGGCATGCCGATAAAGGTAGTCACCGGCCTGCACTCCGGCTGCCTCGAACTGATCGTCAACGAAAGCATCAACAGCATCGCCGACCTCAAGGGCAAGAGGGTGGGCGTGTTCGCGCTGACGTCAGCTCCGCACGTGCTCGTGACCCTCATGGCCGCCTTTGTCGGTCTTGATCCCGCCACCGATCTCGAGTGGGTCGCGAACCCGGACGTCAGCTCGATGCAACTCTTTAACGAAGGAAAGGTCGATGCCTTTCTGGCGGTGCCACCCGAGCCGCAGGAGCAGCGCGTCCGGAACTTCGGCCACACGATCCTCAATACGACCGCCGACCGGCCATGGTCGCAACACTACTGCTGCATGCTTGCCTGCAGCGCGGACTATGTCGACAGACACCCGGCCGCGACCAAACGCGTGCTGCGAGCCATTCTCAAGGCCGCCGACATCTGCGCGTCGGATCCCGAACTGGCTGCGCAACTATCGGTCGATGGCAAGTTCACCGATCGATACGACTATGCGTTGGAAGGCTTGCGCGAAGCGCGCTACGACGTGTGGCGGGAGTTCGACCCCGAAGACACAATGCGCTTCTACGCACTGCGGATGAACGAAGTCGGCTTCATCAAGGCCGGCCCTAACAAGATCATCGCCAACGGCACGGATTGGCGTTTCCTCAACGAGATCAAGCGCGAGATGAAAACGTGAGCGAGTGGCCGGCGCGCATCTTACTGCTGGCGTTGATGGCCGGGCCGGCATACGCGCACGACGCGCCGCACGACGAGCGCCTGCCGATGATGGGCGCTGCACCGGATTTCACGCTGATATCGCAGGACCACAAGCCGGTGTCGCTGCGCGACTTCCGCGGCAAGGTGGTCGCCATCGCCTTCATCTATACGTACTGTACCGACGTCTGCCCCATGCTGACCGCCCATATGGCCAGCGTGCAGGAGAAGCTGGGCTCTACGTTCGGATCGAAGATCGACTTTGTTTCGATCACCGTCGACCCGGAGCGCGATACGCCCGATGTCTTGAAGGAATATGCGCAGAATTTTGGCGCCGATCTGAAGGGCTGGTCGTTTCTTACCGGTGATCCGGCAGTCGTCCATGAGGTGGGACGGAAATACGGGGTCTTCGCGAAGAAGGCGGCGAACGGAGAAGTCGACCATACCTTGTTGACGTCGCTCGTAGACCCCAATGGCATCTTGCGAGTACAGTATCTTGGCGTCCGGTTCGACTTGGAGGAGTTCCGGGATGACCTTGTCAGCCTCTTGGACGAATCCAAATAGCATAACGAACCGGCTCGTTGGCTGGGTTGCCCGGCTGCCGGCGCGCGTCCAGACCAAGCTCTTGATCGCGTTCCTGTCGATCGTCGGCCTGCTGATCGTGCTCGGGGCCGTCGGGTTGCAGGTGCTGAGTGGGGTCAACGATCAGACCAACGAGCTGATCAAGCTGCAGCGACGGATCGCGGCCTATCGCCAGGTACAGCACGATACGACCACCCAGCTCTACGGCATCTCCACCGGTCTGTTGCTTCAGGACGACCGGATGCTGGATGCGGCGCTGCGCCAGCTCAATCAGTTCGGCTACGACCTCGACCGCATGGAGTTCGTCGCCAAAGCCGAGGTGGAAGTGCTTGGCCAGGTCAGGCAAGAGTACGAACGGCTGACAGCCGGGGTGACGCACGTGGCAGAGCTCGTCCACGCCGGCCGCACTGACGAGGCGCGCAAGGTTCAGCTTGATGAAATCATACCGTCGGCCGATCGCCTCGAGCGGCTGACAAACCAGCTGGTCAACATGGCCGAAGCCGACATGGTGGCGGCCATCGAAACCACCGAGGGTGCGTACGGCACGTCCAGACTGATCGTGGTCTCGTTTGCGGTGGGCAGTATCCTGCTGGCGTTGGGGCTCGGCTACATCATCTCCTGGTCGTTGATCGAACCGGTCAAGAAGATCGAAGCGCGTCTCAGCCAGATAGCGGCCGGCGACTTCGCCCAACAGGTTGCCGTCGCCAATCGCGACGAACTTGGAGTGCTTGCCGCCAACGTCAACCAGACCTCCGACCAGCTGGGGCGCCTGTATCAGGAGATTGAGACGCGCACCCAGCAACTCGACGAAGCCCTTCAGCAGCAGACAGCCACTGCAGACGTTCTGAAGGTCATCAGCCGCTCTACCTTCGATCTGCAGGTCGTGCTCGATACGTTGGTGGAATCGGCTGTCAGGCTCTGCCGTGCCGACAAGGGTGGTATCGTGCAGTTGCTGGATGGCGCATTCCGCTATGTGTCGACGCATGGCTACCCGCCCAGTTTCCGGGCTTATGTCGACGCCAATCCAGTTCCAGCGCTTGCCGCAGGCCGAGGCTCCGCCGTAGGGCGCGTAATCGAAGAACGGCGGATCGTACAAATTGAAGACGTGACCGCTGATCCGGACTACCGCGTTGCCTTGATCGCTGAGGCAGGCGGATTCCGCACCGTCCTCGCTGCCCCGCTGTTGCGGGAAGGTGATCTCGTTGGCGTATTCGTCATGACGAGGGTTGAGCCGCAACCTTTCAATCCCAAGGAGATCGCACTCGTCGAGACATTCGCCGACCAGGCGGTGATCGCCATCGAGAATGCGCGGCTCTTCGAGGCGGTGCAGTCACGGACGCGCGAGCTTGCCGCGTCTGTTGGTGAGCTCGAGGCGCTTGGTGAGGTGAGCAAGGCGGTCAATTCGACGCTGGATCTCGACACGGTGCTGAAAACGATCGTCGCCAAAGCGGTCCAGTTGTCGGAGACGGATGCTGGCACCATCTACGTGTTCAGCAGCACGCGGCAGCAATTCCGTCCGCGCGCAAACTTCGGTATGAGCGATGAGCTTATCGCCGCAGTCTCACACCAGACGATCGGGCTGGCCGACATGGGGATCGGCGACGCACCCGGGCGCTGCATGCCGGTGCAGTTTCCCGACCTCAGCGAGGAGACCTCATCCTTCCTTAGAAAGACGATCGTCGATGCCGGATATCGCGGTATCCTGATCGTTCCGCTGCTGAGGCCCAACAAGATCGTCGGTGCACTGGTCGTCAGGCGCCACAAGCCAGGTGCCTTCCATGAGCAAGTTGTCCACCTGCTGGAGACCTTCGCAGCCCAATCGGTGCTCGCGATCCAGAATGCCAAGCTGTTCCGCGAGATCGAGGAGAAAGGCCTGGAGCTGGAGGCAGCTAGCCGCCACAAGTCCCAGTTCCTCGCGAATATGAGCCACGAGCTCAGGACACCGCTCAATTCGGTCTTGGGCTTCACAGAACTGCTGGTCGACGGCATCTACGGCGAACTCCCGGACAGGGCAAAGACGACCGTCGCGCGCGTGCAGGCAAACGGCCGTCACCTCCTCGGGCTCATCAACGACGTACTCGATCTTTCCAAGATCGAAGCCGGCCAGCTCACGCTGGCGATCGAGGACTACTCCGTCGCGCAGATTGTTCGATCGACCGTTGCGGCTGTCGAGCCGCTGGCGCGAGCGAAGGGTCTTGAGCTTTCAACGACTGTTGCCGAGAACCTTCCAATCGGCCGCGGGGACGAACGCCGTTTGACGCAGGTCCTGCTCAATCTTGCAGGCAATGCCGTCAAGTTCACCGAAACGGGTGCAGTCGACATTCTTGCCGATGCGGTCGACGGGCACTTCGAGATCACCGTCCGAGACACCGGTCCCGGCATCGCGTCCAAGGACCAGGCTCTCATCTTCGAAGAATTCCAGCAGGTCGACAACAGCAGCACCAGGCAGAAGGGTGGCACAGGTCTTGGCCTGGCGATCTCGAAGCGCATCGTCGAAATGCATGGCGGAACCATAGACGTCGAGTCCGTGTTCGGGTCAGGGTCGACATTCCGTTTCAAGGTACCAATCCGGGTGAACAAGGACGTGAGGGCCGCATGAGCAAACGAATCCTGATGGTGGAAGACACCGAGGACAACCGCCAGATCATCCGCGATCTCATTGCCACCACCGATTACGAACTGATCGAGGCGGCGGACGGGGCCGCCGGCATCGCTGCAGCCGGAGCGCACCGGCCAGACCTGATCCTTATGGACATTCAGCTCCCGGTGATCGACGGGTATGAAGCGGCCCGCCGCATCAAGGCCGATCCGGCGCTCCGGCACATTCCGATTATCGCCGTCACCTCCTACGCGTTGTCGGGCGACGAGGCGAAAGCCCTTGCTGCCGGGTGCGATGGTTACATTGCCAAGCCATTCAGTCCGCGCCAGTTGCTTTCCGAGATTCGCGGGTTCCTTTCCTAGGGGAGGCAGCGCCTTGCACGATCCGCCTCGCATTCTCGCGGTCGACGATACTCCGGAAAACCTCGAGATCCTGCGCATGCGGCTCGAGGCGAACGGCTACGAAGTTGCAACCGCCGCCGATGGTGAAGAGGGGCTTGCGAAAGCCCGCGAACTCACGCCGGATCTGATCCTGCTCGACATCATGATGCCGAAGCTCGACGGCATCAGTGTGGTGCGCGTGCTCAAGCAGGACATCTCCCTGCAGGCGATTCCGGTCATCCTCGTCACCGCGAAGGCCGACACGCGCGATGTGGTCGAGGGGCTGGACGCCGGTGGCGACGACTATCTGACAAAGCCCTTCGAGCACCAGGCGCTGTTGGCGCGGGTGCGCTCGATGCTGCGCCAGAAGGCGCTTCACGACACTGTCGCGAGCCAGACCAAGCGCCTTGAGGATCAAGCAGCGCAACTTTCCGACTGGAACCGCTCGCTCGAGCAAACCGTGGCCGACCAGGTGACGGAGCTCGAGCGAATGGCGCGGCTCAGGCGGTTCCTGCCCGAACAGGTCGCCGACCTCATTGTTGCGGCGGGCAATGGAGACGCGCTCTTGCAGAGCCACCGTCGCGAGGTGACCGTTGTCTTTTGCGATTTGCGCGGCTTTACGGCCTTCGCGGAGACCGCCGAACCCGAAGAAGTCATGACAGTTCTTGCCGAGTATCATTCCTGTCTTGGTGAACAAATCGTCCGCCACGAGGGAACTCTCGAGCGGTTCGTGGGCGACGGTATCGTCGTCGTTTTCAACGATCCACTGCTATGCGCCGACCACAGCGAGAGAGCCGTCTCGATGGCTGCTGCGATGCGCGACGCGATTGACGAGCATTCAGAGCGATGGCGCAAGCGGGACTATTTGCTGGGCTTCGGGATCGGCATTGCCAGGGGCCACGCAACCATAGGGCGCATCGGTTTTGATCAGCGCTCGGACTATGCCGTCATTGGCACTGTGTCGAACCATGCCGCCCGCTTGTGCGAGGAGGCCAAACCCCGCCAGATTCTCGTTAGCCAACGGGTCATCGGCGCTGTCGAGTCGATGGTCGAATCCGTTCTTGTTGGCGAACTGACGCTGAAAGGTTTTCGCCGCCCGATGCCGGCCTATGAAATCGTGCGGTGGATCGGTCGGCCAAGCTAGCGTTCACCGCACGCTGGTCTCTTTCGCACGATACGGCCCATCGAACCGTCGCACAAATCAGCCCAGCCACAGACCGATCTCGAAATCGCCGCAACGGGGAGAAAGCGGTCGTCCGCGAGTAACAACCAATGGCAGCCTCTGGCGCACCACGCCTTCTCGCCTGTTCGCGCGGAAGGTCATTCGTTGCGCCAATATGGGTGGGAACAGCTGAACCGGCGCGACCCAATCAGCTGGCGTTCAGTCCCCGATATCGTTCCTTGGACATGCGGATCATTCGCGGTCATGTCGGGTAAGACAGTGTAACCCTGATCGATAAGCTGCAGTTTCAGCTCTGCGAGGTGGCGCTTGAATGCGTTTTCGATTTGGCTGCGAGGATACCGCCATCCGTTCCTGCACGCACGCACGAGGATGTCGGAGTACAGTTCAGCGCTGGCGGCTTTCACCGCATCTTCGGAAATCAGCTTGCCGTTACTTTGGGCGCCTTCAGACAAGCATGGCCCCGCCGATACGGACAGCACCAGTATTGCGGCCAAGACAGACAATTTTGTCATGGATCCCTCCGTGTTTCCGAGTCTGCCAAGCGACCAGACCCTGCGACCTGCGGAGGCTAGAATGCTGACCCGTCGGATGGAATCGTGCAAATGCAGTGTTTTCGCTGACGCATCTGTAGTATTTTCGCCCTGACGCTGGGGGTCCTGGCCACAGGTCGGCAGCGGATGGGAAATTTGAAACAATGCTTCGCGCCGTAGGCAATCCTCTCGCCGGCCTGTCGGATCGGGAGCTGATGGTCGCGGCAAAATTCGCGGAGGGAATGACCTATCGCGAAATCGGCGAAACGCTCTTCATAGCGCCTACCACAGTTCGGACCCATCTTTCGGCCATCTATCGGAAACTCGATGTTCGCAGCAAAGTGGCACTTGCTGCGTTACTTGCCGATCACCGCCATCAGGACCCCAGCCAGGCACCACCCGGAAGCCTTTCGACCGACGAGTCGGGCCCGCCGGTCGTCGCGGTTCTCCCGTTCGACAATCTAAGCGGAGAAGAACGCTGGACTCGTATCGCTGATGGTTTGTCGGCGGACCTCATAGTTGATCTCGCCCGTTACCGCGACCTTGCGGTGATCGCCCGCCAGACAATGCTTTCTTACAAGGGACGGCATGTTGACGTGCGAGACCTCGGACGAGAGTTGAATGCTGACTATGTGATCGAGGGAAGTTTTCAAGTGGACGGGCAGCGGGTGCGCATCCGCGTGCAACTCGTCGACGCCCACACAGGGGTTGATGTTTGGACGGTGCGTTACGATCGGTCCGCGAACAACCTGTTTGCGATGCTGGACAGCGTGACCGAGAACGTCATCAATGTCCTCGCAACTGGCCACGGTCAGCTCGCCAATCTGCGACGCGATGCGGCTCGTCGGAAGCCTCCGGCAAGTTTGCAGGCCTATGATTGCTACCTGCTTGGGCTTGAGCAGAAGCACCTTTTCACCCGGGAGTCGAACAAGGAGGCGATACGGCTGCTGACGCGTGCAATCGAACTCGATCCGGGTCTTGCAAGAGCCTGGACCACACTGGCACTTGCGCATGCTGTGGATGCTATCAACGGGTTTACCGACGACGGTTCCGGCTCGATCGAGAGCTGGAGCAAATGTGTCAAGCAAGCGCTGGCGCTCGATCCGGCCGATATTTACGCCCGCATAATGCTTGCTGATCTTCGGGCATTGCAGGGCGATATCGAAGCTGCTGTCGAAGAACATGACCGAGTGCTGGCGGCGGCTCCAAATGACGCTGACGCACTTGCCTTTCTTGCGGGTAGCCTTGCTCTTGTTGGAAGCGACCCGAAGCGGGGCTATGAATTGGCCAAGCGAGCGGTCCGGCTAAATCCGTATGTTCCCTGGTATTATGGAATGCTTGCGCGATGCAGCTTCGTTCTTGGCCTTCACCGGGAATCGTTGGTCGCGCTACGTCAATCTGCGCCAGACTCGCCCGCAACACTTCTATTTCTGGCGATGGCTCATGCGATGCTCAATGAAACGCCTCAAGTCGCCAGGATTAATGCGCGACTGAAGGACGAATTCCCGAACTTCACGGCCGAAGTGTTCATCAGCACCTATCCGGTTACCAACCCTGTCGCCATTGCTGCGATCAGGGAAGGCGCCCGTCGTGCAGGTTTGGCATAGCTTCATTCCTGGTCAACTCTGAGGCGTGATAGCTCGCTCGGCCGGTTTTTGCCCCTGGTGCACCACGGCCCGCAGCCTCTCCCGCAACTCCCTCGGCGCCACATCATACCGTTCTTGAACGCCCGTGAAAAATGCGCGATCGAGATCGCCCGCGCGCGGCTCTGCTAGTCCGAAAACCTCACGCTCACGCCGCGCTGCCGAAAATATGCCTGCATCAACTTCCGGCCCGAGCGGTTGTTCTGCGCCAACTTGGTCGGGTCGAACACCGCCTGTTTTATCCCTTCTCGTGCCAGCGCCGCCTTAAGCGTCGCGATATGTGCGTCGATGTCGGCATTGTCCGCCCGGAGGGAGGCATAGATACTTTCGGTAGCCTGGGCCACGGTCGGTTCGCTCACAGGTGTCGTCCTTTGGTTGGTTGAGCGGCGGCTTACCACAGATTCGCGGCTCCGCCGATACCGATGAGACCGTCAGTCGTCTAACCGGCATAGCAGTTTCCCGGCGCGACCCGACCCCCAGCTGGTTGCTGCTTTCGGGCAACCGCAAAATTGCCGACTTCCGTTCCCGCCTCCGATGGCGTGGTCGCGAAAGCGAACCGTTCCTTATGGGGCTTCATAGAGCTCCAGCGGCAATCCATCTGGGTCGCTGAAAAAGGTAAACCGTTGGTTTGTATATGGGTCGATCCGGATTGGCTCAACGGCAACGCCGGCGGCTTCCAGGCGCATGATCACGGGATCAAGATTAGCCACGGCAAATGCCAGATGTCTCAGGCCTGTCGCCTCTGGATGGGACGGCCGCATCACGGGTGCAGGGAAGGAGAACAATTCCAGCTGGACGGACCCGATCCGCAGATCCGCCTTCC
The DNA here is from genome assembly GCF_042682145.1 of Mesorhizobium newzealandense. NCBI lineage: Bacteria > Pseudomonadati > Pseudomonadota > Alphaproteobacteria > Hyphomicrobiales > Phyllobacteriaceae > Mesorhizobium > Mesorhizobium newzealandense. Next base: position 45,921 of record NZ_JBHUGZ010000010.1, read on the forward strand.
ATGACTGCCGCTCCTCCCGATAGACCTCCCGGATCATATCGAGGCCGAGGAGTTCGACATAGAACCGTCGCGACCGGTCGTAGTCGGTGCAGATGAGCGCGACGTTGGTGAATGGCGTTCAGCATGCTACGAACTCTAGCCAAGCTGGGGTTTGAGGCCAAGGTCACCATCGGGCACGCGGCACTTTGTTGCCGCCAGAGCGCAACCAAGCCACACACGTCTTGAGCCTCTCCCATGTTTTCGCTTGATAAGGTAGATTGTTGCACCGGAAGGGGGCGATGCACCACTCATTTGGACAATTCGAACTTGATGAAGCTGCTCGCAAACTGTCGCTGGGAGGCGTCGGGCAGAAAATCCAGCCGCTTGTTTTTGACTTGCTGGTGTACCTGGTCCGCAACGCAGGCAGAGTCGTCCCCAAAGACGAACTGATGGACGCTCTTTGGCCGGATGTCATTGTGACTGAAGCTTCGCTTCAGCGCGTGGTCAGCCTCACCCGCAAGGCGCTTGCAGCGGGCGGTTTGCAGGACGCGATACACAGCTACGTTCGCCACGGTTATCGCTTCGCTATCGATGAGCCGGGGCTGGGATATGTGCAGCCTGCCTCGTTCCAAGGGGCCGACGATCTTGCTGAGGCGCGCAGGCTGGCAGCGGCACGCGATTGGGGCGCGGCGGCAAAACTCTTCGCCAATCTTGCAGAGATTGAAGCTCTCTCTTCGGCGGACATCGACCTTTGGGCTCTGGTCGTCGAATGTGGCGGGCGGCCAACCGAGGCGATCCCTGTGCTGGCTCGCGCTGTTGCGGCGCATATCGAGGCCGGTGATTTCGCGCGCGCCGCGAGATCTGCCGTCACGCTCGCCAAGATCCAGGCCGAACGCGGATCGGGTGCCGTTGCGGAGGGATGGCTGGAACGTGCTGCTTCGCTTCTGTCTCAGTCGCCAGACGATAGCACGCAATCATATCTGCTCTGGATGAGATCGCGCCTTGCATCCTCGGGCGGTCGCCCGGAGGAAGCGCTTCAACTGGCGTCAGCCGCCCACGCGATAGCTGAAGATTGCGAAGATCCTGGCCTGCGAGCGCTGACCCTGACGTACAAGGGATTTTTCAATCTAGCCCTCGGCAAGATCGATGAGGGCAGCGAGCAGCAAAACCATGCGGCGGCGATCGCGTTGTCGAGTCAAGTCGACCCCATCACCGGTAGCCTGGTTTACTGCAATATCCTCTGGAGTTGCAGGACTTTTGCCGACTGGCCGCGTGCCCGCCAGTGGAGCGAAGGCTTTGAAAGCTGGTGCACCGCAAGTTTTGCGCAAACATCAGGAGCCTGTGACCTTCATCGTGCGGAAGTCGTCGCAGCGCAGCAGATATTGCCTGAGGCCCTCACCTGCATAAACGAGGCGCTTCCCAAACTCTCTGCGGAGGAATCCTGGTCGCTTGGCGAAGGCTTTCGCGTCCGTGGTGATATCTTCGCCATGATCGGCGATCTCGCAGCGGCGCGTGCCGACTACGATCAGGCCTATGCACTCGGCTGGGATGCGGAGCCGGGCAATGCCCTGCTGTTGTTCGAAACCGGCGATCTGGACGGTGCGCTGGCTGCACTTGATCGGGCTTTACAGGGGATGTCGTGGTTCCATCTTCAGCGACGCGGAAACCTGTTGGTGAACGCGGCCTGCATAGCGGCGCGCGGTGGGCGCTCAGCCCAAGCATCAATCTATCTCGCTGAAATCGATGCACAGCCAGAACGCTGGCGACAGCCGGCGACGCAGGCTTTGATAACCGAAACCAAGGCTGCGCTTTGCGAGCCAGGCGACCCGAACGGCAATCGGCTTCTGCTGCTGGCCCGGCAACTCTGGACCAGCACAGGCGTTGATTATCATGCGGCGAGGGTTCGGCTTCAGCTAGCGAAGGCATTGCTGAACTCGGGCGACATCAGCGGGGCGAAGGTGGAAATCACTGCGGCAGAGAGATCGGCTCGCCACCTGGGATCGCAGCGATTGGCAGAGGAAGCCGCAATGCTTCGCCACAGCCTTTTGCAAGATAGCCAATCGCCTGTCGACGGCTCTTTGCAAGCGCTGACTGCTTGACCCCTGCCCTCCTGCCTGCCCGGATGATCTGCTGATCAGGTTGTCAGCCGGCGACGGGAAAGATCAGCCAGAGATCAGCTCTGGATAAGGACGATCAGTCCCCCGAGACGTATTTTTTCCCAGCCATGCAGGCACCGCATGGCAATCAGCAGCGCCGGCGAAGGGTCGGCGCGAAAGCGAAAGGGAAAAATCATGAACCTCTTTGTCATCCGTCGCCCGAGCGCGTGGGCATCTCTGCAGGAACTCGAAGCCGCCGGCGCGAAATCGGCAAAGGTCGCCAAGGAGCAGATGTCGGGCACGGTCAGCTGGATCCGCAGTTACGTTGTGCATGAACCCGATGGGCGCATCGGCACCTTCTGCATCTACGAGGCCAAGGACGGTGAGGCCATCCGGGATCACGCCAAGCGCGTTGGCATGCCCGGGGAGGAATTCTACCCGGTTGCCGACACGGTCATCCTTCGGAACGATCCGATTTCGACAGCGGCCGTCTGACGACCTCCAGTCGCTGCCTCGCGTTGTCAACGTGAGGCAGCGTCATCCAACCAGTAAGCAATGAACAGAGCGGCGCTTGAAGCGGCCTGCCCGCATGCCCTGGCGCCGCGATTCCTGACCAGTGGAGAGAACGATGTTTCACTACCTAAAGCGCATTTCGATCGGTCTGAGGGCGCGCAGAGCCGAAAGGGCTTTGCGCGAACTACCTGACCATATCCTGAAGGACATTGGCATTCGCCGTGCTGCGATCGCCTACGCCGTTCGAGAGCACCTCAAGGACGATCGCATCTGAGTGCTCGCCATCAAATGGAACCAAAGACATGGAAATTCTCATAAACATGGCGAATATCATGTATGTGGTCGCCTACTTCACCTTGGATATTTTGCGGTTGAGAATCCTCACCACAGCGGCCGCAATCTGCCTCGCCGTGTATTTCTACAGCCAGCCGACGCCGCTCATGAACGTCGTCGGCTGGAATGTCTTCTTTGTGCTACTGAACCTGATCCAGATTGGCCGCATTTTGAAGTCTCGCTATAACTGAAGCAAGGCTCGCCGACACGTTGAATGTCGGGTCGAATGCAGCTGCAGCCTGCTCCAAGTTGCTAGGGCAATTCCAGGAAAAGTGTGAAGCGGTTTTCCGTCCGGAATTGCGTCGAAACAAAGGGTAAGGCAGTTTGCCACGGACATTTTGGGGGGCGCGGGCATCGTCATGACCTGACCAATCCGAACATTGCTTTTGCGCATGGAAGCGGCGCGCGGATGCAATGCCCTGGGTTCAGAAACACAACCGCGCGAGGCTGCCTTTCCCATCTAGAGCAAAGAATCTCCTGGAGCGCATCGCCGATTACCCTTTGGTGAAATGACGGAATCCATAGCCCCCGCGCGCCGAATGGAGTAGAGTATCTCATAAATCGGTCTGCGAGCGAACGTCGCCCGGAGGTTTGTCGTGACCGTCACCAAGCGAATACGGTTGCTGATGGCCTCACTGAGGGTCACGCCCCTCGGAATAGGCCCGGATCGGCTTGTCTGCATTGCTGCGCTCGTTGCGTGCATTTCCTGGCTTGGAATTGCTGGTGGTGCGGCGACCGCAGGGCCGCTTCATGACGCTGCGCTGGAAGGCGATGCGGGCAAGGTCGCCGCGCTCCTGGCACAAGGCGCCGATGTGAACGATCGCGACGAGAGCCGTCAGACCCCGCTGATCGATGCGGCGCTTGCCGGCAAGACCGAGGTCGCCATTGCGTTGATCGAGGCCAAGGCCGACATCGAAGCCCGCAACGACCGCGGCTTCACCGCGCTTCATGCGGCAGCCTACTCAGGAAGCCTGGACATAGCAAAATTGCTGCTCGACCACGGGGCCGAGGTCGACGCGTCGAGCACGCACAAGATCACGCCACTGCATGTGGCAGCAGAAGAGAACCAGACAGCCGTCGCCGAGCTGCTGATTGCGCGCGGCGCACAGGTGGAGGCAATCCAGGAGTACGGGTTTACGCCCCTGAGCCGCGCGACGTTCTTTCAGAGCACGAAAGTGATGGTTTTGCTCAAGAAGCACGGGGCGAAATGCCAACCCAAGATCGGGGCATCGTATGTGGACTGCCTCGCGGCCGGCAACTGAGTGGGGCGCGGCCCCACTGGGACCATCGGAGGATGATATGACAGCGAACCGTTCCAGAGCGCCTCGGAGTTTCCTGTTGGCCGCGATGACAGCTGCGTGCCTCCTGGTCGTTGGCACGGGTGCATCCTACGCTGACGGTGTGAACACGGGATACTTCGGCAACGTCGCCATACTCGGCTACGATCCGGTGGCATATTTCACAGACGGTCGCCCGACCAAGGGTTCACCGGAGATCGCGAAGAAATGGCTCGGGGCGACGTGGTATTTCGCAAGCGCAAAACATCGCGACGCGTTCGCTTCCGAGCCGGTCCGCTATGCCCCTCAATATGGCGGCTTCTGCACGCTGGGCACAGCATTCGAACAGGCATCTGCGAACATTGACCCGGAAGCCTGGCGTATCGTCGACGGCAAGCTCTACCTTTTCTCCGGGAAGGAGGGCCTGGAGGAGGACTTCGATGCTGCCCCCGCTCCCATCATAGCGAAGGCTGACGCCCAATGGCCAGGAATCGAAGCAAAGGAATTCGAGGCCAGAGCAGCAGACAACTGAACTAACTCACGGCCCTCTGAGTTGAACCGGCGTGTCACGGCGACACCGAGAAATACCATACCGTGACGGAGTCCGGCAAAACATACTCGTCGCGCTTTTCGCTGCTCCCTTGGGGATTGCGATAGACCGGACCGCAGAACTTGCGGCCGAGTAAAGTCGCTGAGGATCGAGTGCAGAAGAGGTTGTCCTCCAGGGTGAACGCGCCGGAGATTATGCCGTTTTGGGAGCTCATGGCGAAATCTCCGTTTGCACTCAGCTCCATCACAAACGGTGCACCGTTGTATTGATGTCCGACCCAGGTCCGATCGCCTGCCAGGGCCCGTATGGCGGAGGCGTCCAGGCGGTCCTCATCCCGCCCGCGGAAATCGAAGCACAGCTCCGGAAGCCCCGCCAAGCGAAGGGCGTCTATCCGATGATCGAGATCCTGTTGCCGCCGATGGTGGGCATAAACGACACGAAAACCGGCGAGGTTCTGCACGGGGATCTTCTTTAGGATTGCTGCGACCGCGTCGTGCGCCTCGGCCAATCGGCCCAACCGCGCGTTAGCCATGGCCAGGGTTTCGAGGCCGAGGTCGCTCCGCTCTTCCGGCTGGACTTGCCTCAGCGCCTGCAGGGCCTTCTCATATTGACGGTTCATGTAGAGCACGAAGCCGTAATAGTCGAAGACCTGCGCCCGCGGCTTGGGATCGAGTTGCAGCACGCGTTCCATTGCCGCCAGCGCCGCCGGGTTCTGCCCTGCATAAGTCAGCACGATCGCCAGGTTGAGCTCTGCCTCCGCGCCATTCGGGTCGAGCGCGACAGCTTTCTGGACTGAGGCGAGAGCCTCGTCCCATTCGCTATCCAGCATCTGCAGGATACCGAGCACGGCATAGGCGCGTGAGGACTGGGGATTGAGCACCAGCGCTCGACCTGCCGCCTCGTAGGCGCGCTGGCGAGCGACGGCGCTCAGCATGAGGCGCTGGAAGTCGAAGCCTAGCACGTCCACCGTCGCCCGGGCATAGCCCGAATAGGCGTCCGCGAATGCAGGATCGAGCTTAATTGCGTTTTGATAGAGGGAGAGAGCCTCCCCGAGAGACTTGTAGTCGATTGCATACACTTTCTGCTCGGCTCGGATATAGAAATCGTATGCTTCCAGATTTTGGGTCGGGAGGCGGGCGATCTGAGTTTTTTCGCCTGCTGTCAGACGTACCGAAAGTGCCTCAACGATTCGCTCGATCACTTCGTCCTGAAGGGCAAATAACTTGGAATAGTCGCGGTCGTAGCGCTCGGCCCAGATGTTACTTCCTGTTTTGGCGTCGATGAGTTGGACATTGATGCGGACCGAATCTCCCTCTCGGCGGACGCTGCCTTCGACCACGTAGTGGACATTCAACTGCTCAGCGATCTCGTTGATGTCGAGGGATCGATCCTTGAAGGAGAACGAGGAATGGCGGGCGATGACGAGGAGCCCAGAGATCTTCGAGAGATCGGTGATAAGATCGTCTGTGAGCCCTTCGGCGAAGTAGTCCTGTGCCGGGTCGTCACTAAGATCGCCAAACGGCAATACAGCGATGGAAGGCTTGCCCGCCACCGAATCGACCGTGTCGGGGCCATCGCCCCGCAGAAACGCAATTGCTTGCGGCCAAACCGTCAGCGCAACCACTGCCGCCAGAACAAGGAAGAGCACCGCGGCGCCGATTACAGGCCATCGTCGAGAGCGCGACTTGCCGGTGATTGTCGTCTGCTCCAATAGCACCCGATAAACGCGGACCGGCTCAGGGATGTTCTTGAGACGCTGTTCACCCAGCGACTTGAAAGCCAGACCGAGCTTGTTGCGTGCCTGATCGTAGGCCGTTCCGGAGATGGCGACACCACCGGGATCGCTCAGCCCCTGCAGCCTCGCGGCGATGTTGACGCCGTCGCCATAGAAGTCGTCGCCGTCGATGATCACGTCACCCAAGTTGATCCCTATGCGGAACACGATCCGGGTATCTTCGGGAAGGTCGAGGTTCTGCCGTGCGACGATCCGCTGAATTTCGACCGCGCACGCCACTGCATCGACGACGCTGGCGAATTCGACCAGCGCCCCATCGCCCATGAGCTTGACGACGCGGCCGTGGTACCCATCGATCAATGGTTCGATGAATTCGCGGCGAACCGCCTTGAGCCGGGAAAGTGTGCCCGTCTCGTCCAGGCCCATCAGGCGGCTGTACCCCACCACGTCGGCGGCGAGGATAGCGACCAACTTCCGTTCCAGATGTTGAGCCTGTTCCACTGGGTAGAATTATAAGGAAAGCCCAATGACAAGACCATACACACCGGCCTACGAGAGCTAGCAGCAAACAGTCCCTGCTCCGATGAGGTACGTCACAAAATCGGCTACGAGCGTTCGCCTTGAAGTCCGAAAAGGTGATGTTCGACGGAATATCGGCTCCTGGCGCAACCGCGACCTCCATCATGGTCATCCGCGATGTCTGCTTCCGGGCGCGGCGAGGTTTGCCTCTATGGCCGACATAGAGGCGCATTGCTGCCATTCCAACGCGGACCATGAAGGGTCACCGTTGGGTCACATCGCATCATCCGACGCTAGCAACTGAACCTCCGCAACGGGCCGAACCCGGTCGTGCGGAGTGATCGGATTTTGCCCCTAGCTCGCAGCCGCTGCCGAGACCTTTCTGGGCGCGGCCCGCTGCCGGCGCTGGCGGCGTTTGGCGGTCAGCTTGAGGGCAACCGGCGGCTCTTTTGACAGCGCGCCCGCGACGGCGGCTACCATGTCATGCGCCACGAAATCGGCGTTCATGTCATGGGCCAGCTTGGCGGCCGCCTCCTTGTCGTCATTGCCGGTCTCCGACCAGAACACGATCCCTACCCGCAGCGACGCCTTCGCACGCTTCAGCCGGCGAACCTGAAAGCGGGCGTGCTTGACAGAATCCCGGTTCAGGAAGCCGACCACGACGGTGTCGATGGTTTCGAGGTCGAGGCGGCGGATGCTCGCCGGTTCCATGTCGGCGAAGCCCACCTTCGACGCTGTCGCGCCCTGCACTTCCAGCACCTGCGCCAGCATCGCGGCGGCGGCATCGTCGAGTTCGCCGCGCCCGCCGGAGCAAAGCACCGACATGCCGGTGCCATCGGGCAGCTCGGCCTCGTCCTCGCCGGCGGCATCGCCATCGTCGCCCGCCTCCCCGGCCTCGGGCGGGTCATCCTCCTCGGCCGCCTCCTCGTGTGCGCTGTCGTCGAGGTTGGCCACCAAGGTCAGGGCACTGGCCGCCACCTGCCGCCTTTGCGCGTCGCCCATGACGCCGCGCACACGGTCCCGCTCGCCCAGCAGAAGTGCCGGAATGGCCACCTTGTCGTAGAATTCGACCAGATATTTCTCTTCCAGCATCTCCTCGGCGTGGTCGGTGGCTTCCTCCGGATCACCAGCCAGCAGCCGCTGGTAGAGGCGTGCGTGCGGTTCGAGCACGGGTGTCGATGGCGGTTGAGAACCGCGTATAGATGGCGCCGAGAGGGAATTGATGCGGAATTCGGCTCGGAGTGGTGCTGAATGACGCTGATGATCTGATTTGGTTGGGGATGAGAGCGCGGGATGCGCCGACAGGAGCCCGGAGGGCGACTGAGGCGCATCCCGCGCTGCGTCCGCGCATGCTACATGTGCGGAGCGCCGCAATCAGACATCGACCCACTACCACGTAAACTCGATGTCCTATCCCAACGGCCCGTGTGAGGGGACTTGCAGGTCCCCGGGCACTGATGCCGACTGGTTCACGGTATGCGCCAGCATAATGGCATTGGCGCATTCCGTCGAGCTTTTCCCCGCAATCCCGACGGCGTTCCGAGAGGTTCGCCGCCGCAATGCAAACCGGTCGTTTCTTTCTCTGCGCACGGTGCCGCTCACAGGTCTTGCTTTGCCGGCATTGCGATCGGGGTCAGCGCTTCTGTGGTTCTGACTGCGCCCATGAAGCCCGCCGTGACAGTCTGCGTGCGGCGGGGCTGCGCTACCAGAACACCCGCCGGGGCCGCTTTGCCCACGCCGACCGCTCCCGCCGATATCGCCAGCGCTGCAAAAACAACGTGACGCATCAGTCTCCACCTTGTCTGCCGGATGGTTCACGACTGAACGCGCCCCTGATCGACGGCACCGTCGCACTGGACGACGTCACCGCTGAAGCGGTGCCATCGATCCCTCCGGCTCCGTGCTGCCGGCGCTGCAGTTGTCGGCTGCCGCCGTTCTTTCGCGGCGGCTTCGTGCGTCGCCGAGGGGCCTATGTCCGTCAACACGACTATGGAGACCCAACCGATGACCATATCCGCCGAGAAGGAAGCGATGATCCTGCGCCTGTACCACGTTGAGAGGTGGCGCTGTGGAACGATCGCAACGCAATTGCATTGCCACCATACGACGGTCTTCCGGGTTCTGAAGGAGGCCGGTCTGCCCCGCCACAGGCCGGTGATACGTCCCGCCGAGGTCGACCAGTATCTGCCGTTCGTCCAGCGGACGCTTGAGACATATCCAGACCTGACCGCCAGCCGCCTGTACGGGATGGTGCAGGAGCGCGGCTACAAGGGCTCGTCCTCCCACTTCCGGCATATGATCGCGCTCCACCGTCCGCGCAAGGCTGCGGAAGCGTTCCTGCGTCTGCGCACCCTGCCGGGCGAGCAAGGCCAGGTCGACTGGGCGCATTTTGGTCACATCGAAATCGGCAAGGCTCGCCGCCCGCTGATGGCCTTCGTCATGGTGTTGTCCTACTCGCGCGACATCTATCTGCGCTTCTTTCTTGATGCCCGCATGGAAAACTTCCTGCGCGGCCACGCCGGTGCGTTCAACGCCTGGAATGGTTTGCCCAGGGTGCTGCTCTATGACAACCTTAAGAGCGCTGTGCTTGAGCGTCACGGCGATGCCATCCGGTTCCATCCGACACTTCTGGCCTTCGCGGGCCATTATCGCTTCGAGCCCCGTCCCGTCGCCGTGGCGCGGGGCAACGAAAAGGGCCGCGTCGAGCGCGCCATTCGCCACATCCGGGAAGCCTTCTTCATCGCCCGCAAGTTCAAGGACCTCGACGATCTGAATGCCCAGGCCGAACAATGGTGCCGCAACCAGGCCGCCGACCGGCCATGCCCCGAGGACCGGACGATGACGGTTCGTCAGGTGTTTGCGCAGGAGCAGCCCATGCTTCTGCCATTGCCCACCAACCCGTACCCCATCGAGGAGCAGATCGCCGCGAAGGTCGGAAAGACACCCTATGTCCGCTTCGACCTGAACGATTACTCGGTTCCCCATACTCATGTCCGGCGCACGCTCACCGTGCGCGCCGATCTCGCCCAGGTCCGGATATTCGATGCCGCCACGATGATCGCCAGCCACCGCCGCAGCTACGACCGGGGCCAGCAGATCGAAGACCCCCGGCACCTCAAGGCGCTCGTCGCCGTCAAGCGCGAAGCGCGCCAGCATCGGGGCCTCAACAGTTTGACGCGCGCCGTGCCGGCCTGCCAGAAACTGATGATCCACGCCGCCGAGCGCGGCGCCAATATCGGCGCGATCACCAATGCCATGCTCAAACTGCTCGACCTCTACGGCGCCACCGAACTCCAGGCCGCCGTCGAAGATGCCTTGCAGGCCGGGGCCTCTCATTCGAGATCGGTTCACGTCGCGCTCGAACGCCGCCGGATCGCGCGTGGCGCTCCACCGCCGGTCGAAACAAGGCTGCCGGAGCATGTCCGCAAAAAGGATACGGTCGTACAGCCCCACAAGCTCGACCGTTACGATCAACTCACTTGCGCAGGCAACGACGATGAATAATCCCGGCATCCTGTTCAACCGCGCCAGGGCGCTGCGCCTCAATGGCCTGATCGCCCACTGGGACGAAATCGCCGACGCGCCGTGGCTGGCCGCCGTGCTTCAATGGGAGGAAGAAGAGCGCTCCGACCGCTCATTGCGGCGACGCATGCGCGCCGCCAGGCTTGGCCACTTCAGGCAACTGGCCGATTACGACTGGAAATGGCCGCGTCGTATCGATCGCGCCGCCATCGAGGAACTGATGACGCTGTCCTTCGTCAAGGAGGCCGCCAACATCGTCCTTATTGGCCCTAACGGCGTCGGCAAGTCCACGCTCGCTCTTAACGTCGCCTACCAGGCGCTGGTCGCCGGCCATTCGGTCCTCTTCCGCACCGCCAGCGAAATGCTCGGCGAGCTCGCCGCCATCGACAGCGATTCCATGCTCCGCCGAAAGCTGCAGTACTATGCGGCGCCCGATATCCTGGTCATCGACGAGGTCGGATATCTCTCCTATTCCAACCGTCATGCCGATCTGCTGTTCGATCTCATCAGCCGCCGATACGAGAAACGCTCGACCATCGTCACCACCAACAAGCCCTTCGCGCAATGGTCGGAGGTCTTCCCCAATGCCGCCTGCGTCGTCAGTCTGGTCGATCGCCTTTTGCACCATTGTGAGGTCATTCCCATCGAAGGCGATTCTTACCGCTTCAAGGAAGCCTCCGAGCGCTCGAAGGCGCAGCGTCAACAACGCACCAGCCACCCCGCTGACGAAAAGGAGCCTGCAGCATGACCGGAAATCCTCATCAGCCGTCCGGTCTCGGGCGTGGAATCCAGTTCATCGTCAATGCCGAATGGACACCCGAGCAAGCAGCCGCCGTCTTCGAACTCCTCGACGATCTGCGAGACTGCATCTGGAGCCGTTACGCTCCCCACATCCAGCAGTTTGTCCGTCACCAACAAGCCCCTGACGATCAGCACCCTTCCAGCGACGAGCAGACAGGGCAAAAGCCCCATCCTCTCGATCCCTCCTGGTAAAAAATACAAAGCGGCCCCATCGGGCCAAGCGGCCCCATCGGGCCGCTTTCTCCTCCACAATCCTCGGCACCATTTGTCCGCGCTTTCTCGCAGCCGTTAACAACGGGCTCATTGCCGAACAGCACGTCGAGGAATTCGAACTGCGGCACGTGCCTGCCAAGCACCACCAGGCAGACGGTCAGCGGAGTTGACAGCACCAGTCCGAGCGGTCCCCACAGCCAGGTCCAGAAGATGGCGGCAACGATGATCGCCAGCGGTGACAGTCCCGTCCGCGACCCGTAGAGCCAGGGTTCCACGACATTGCCGGTGACCAGTTCCATCACCACGAACAGCGCGGCCGTCCACAGGACGAGCGACCAGCCGGGCGCCACGGCCAGTGCCAGGAACAGCGGCAGCAGCATGCCGATGGCCGGGCCGATATAGGGAACGAAACGCAGCGCCAGCGCAAGCAGCCCCCACAGCAGCGCATTGGGAATGCCGAGGATCCACAGCCCGGCTGTAATCGGTATGGCGTAGACGATGTTGACGACCAACTGCATGAGCAGATAGAGGCCCACCCGCTTACCGGCATCCCGCAGCGCCTCGGTGGTGCGATGAAGGTCGCCGTAGCCGACAAGCCGGATGAAGCGGTCGCGCAGATCCTCCCGCTCGAGCAGCATGAAAATGACCACGACGATGATCAGGCCGGCCGATCCGAGCGGGCTGATCAGCGGGCCGACTATGTTCTGGAGGACTTCGAGCGGCCGTTCGCGCGCGACGATCTCGACGGGCACCGGCTCGCGCACCGGCTTGTCCGGCGTGGCGGCCGGCAGCGAAGCGTCCTGCCTGTTGATCTCCTGACCGACGCGCTCGACCACGCGGCTCAATTTGGCAATGATGCCTCCCCCGACGCCGGTTTCCTTGAGCGAACGGATCTTGGTCAGGATGTTCGTCTGGTAGACCGGGATGTTTTGCGCCAGTTCGCTGACCTGGGTGACGACAATGAAGCTGAACAGGGCAAGCGCCGCGAAAGCGCCGAGCACGCTGGCAATGACAGCCGCAATCCTGGGAATGCCGACCCGTTTGAGCGCCGCGACAAGCGGCGCGAGCGCGAAAGTCAGCAGCAGCGCGATGGCGATCGGCAGGAAAACCTCGCGCCCGAAATACAGCGCCGCCACCGTCGTGACGGTGGTCGCCACATTGGGCAATGACGTTCGCGGATGGGGCGCCGCGGCCGCAAGAATGTCCTCCAACCCATGAGCCGGAGACGCCGTGCCGTTTCGACGATTGGCCGCCACTTGGTCTCTCCCCTGCCAACCACCATGATCGGGCATATTGAGCCGGCGTGCAACTTTTGCCGCGACGGGGTAGTGGGTCGGTTTTTAGCGTTTTCCAGCTAGAATGCGGGCTTCCCGCAACAGCGATGCCCAGTTGCGCCCAAGGAAGATAACAAGCTCTGCGGCTTGTGCTTCGGTGATGCCGGTTTCATTGACCAAACGGCGAACAAGGTCGTCCAGCACACCCGGTGGCCTTCCTTGCTCGTCAGTCATCGGAACCATCCCGTATGCGGCACAACGCACTTTACTGTTACTGGTTCCCCCGCAGAATGACTCGCTAATCCTGTACGAAAGCGTACAGTTCACTTGTCGCTCGGTCTTCAATGGCAACGAGCGCTTGAAAGAGTCGATCACGCTTTCGCCCTTCAGGGAGACGCGAGATGACCTTACGTGGCACGGCTGACGAAATACAGTTGGCGACACTCACCAGAATTCTAGACGATTATTGTGAGCAGGCCGGCATTGAAGGCACGCACCCAGCGCGGGAGCATCTGGCACGTCGCCTGATCGCTCTTTTCAGCGGCAACATCGACAGTCCAGACCATATCAAGATGGCTCTGGACAGCGTTGCGAAGGACTGGAAGCCCGATCACATGCCGAGAAACGGCTAGTCGCGACGTCGCGGATACGCGGCCCGGCACACGGACATCACGGTGTCGCGCAGCCAGCGATGTGCCGGGTCGGCATCCATGCGCGGATGCCACATCGCCGATATCTTGAACTCCGGCACGGGCAGCGGGATTTCGAAGGCCGCAAGACCCACCGTGGCGGCGTGGTCGCATGCCATGGTGTTGCCAAGACATGAACGCGGCACGGCCGCGACCAGATCCGACTGGCGCGCGATCCGCATCGCATCCGGATATCCGGGCACGACAACCCGAATTACCCGTTTCAGCCCCAGCCTCTGCAGCGCAGCATCGATCGGCTCGACCGTATCGCCTTCCTTGGACGCCACGACATGGTTGCAGGCCGCATAGTTTTCGGGCGTCACCACTGTTCCCAGAAGGGGATGCCCAATCCGCGCGACGCCGACAAGCCTGTCGTGGAACAGCAATTGGGTGCGTATCTCCGGCGCGGAGGTGCCAAGCACGCCGATCTCCAGATCGATGAGCCCCTCCCTTAGCGGTCGCGCATCCTTGTTGGGTTTGGCGACAAAGCGCAGGCAGATGCGTGGCGCCGCCTGCGTGACGGCGGTCACGACGGGGCCGGACAGAAATTCCAGGAAGGCTTCGCTGACACGTATGGTGAATGTCAGGTCGAGCGAGGAGGCGTCCACGTCGGTGATTTGCGGCCGCAGCACCGCTTGCACATCCCGCGCAAGCTCATGGACGCGATCGCGCAGCTCGGCGGCGCGCGGTGTCGGCACCAGTCCCCGCCCGGCGCGGACGAGCAGCGGGTCGCCTGTCGCCGCCCGAAGCCGGGTCAGCGTCCGGCTCATGGCCGATGTACTCAAGCCGAGACGGCGGGCCGCCCCGGTCACGCTGCCCTCGGCGAGCAACACATCCAGCGCGGCGAGAAGGTTCAGATCCACATCGGCATTGTCCATGCAATGAGCCTACCTCACCCGCTCGGTCTGACATAGCGCCCGATGCAACTATACTTTGATTGTGATGCGTCTGGCGCCCGGCGTGTGGTTGCTTATATCCGCGATCAAACCTCACCACCCGAAAGACATTCACCCATGCCCACAGCCGTTTTGAGCGACAGAGCCCGCACGATCCTCCTCATTGGCGCATCGCGTGGCCTCGGCCATGCCATGGCGGCCGAGTTCCTGAAGAAGGGATGGAACGTCGTCGGCACCGTCCGCGGCGGCGCAACCCGGACCCTGCTGCACGATCTGGCGGACGAGTATAGCGGCAGGGTCGAGATCGAGATCCTGGACATTAGCGAGCCCGATCAGCTCGCCGCGCTGCACGGCCGCCTGTCCGGCAGACTGTTCGACATGCTGTTCGTCAACGCCGGCGTGAGCAACAACCCGGCAGAAACGATCGCGGATGTGACGACCGACGAGTTCGTCAGGGTGATGGTCACCAATTCGCTGAGCCCGATGCGTGTCATCGAAAGCCTGGAGCCATACGTTCCCGCGACAGGTCTGATCGGCGTGATGTCATCCGGGCAAGGCAGCGTCGCCAACAACGAGACCGGCCAGCGTGAGGTCTATCGCGGCAGCAAGGCGGCCCTGAACATGTTCATGCGAAGCTTCGCCGCCCGCCAGGCCGGCACATCGCGCGCCATGGTGGTGATGGCGCCGGGCTGGGTCCGCACCGATCTGGGCGGCCCGGACGGACGGCTGAGCATCGAGGAGAGCATTCCCAGCCTGGTGAACGTGCTTCTCGCGAAGCAGGGAAAACCGGGCCTGGAATATCTCGACTATCTCGGCCGCACCGTTCCCTGGTGACATTTGACCGTGATGGCTGGCAGCCGTGAGCCTGGATGCGTCAGCTCTGCCGGGCGGCCTCACGCGACAGTGATCGGCAGGGATGAAACCCCACGCTGCCAGAGGCGTTTTAACGCTGCAACGCAGTCGAGGTTTCCAATGCAAACCGCATGGTTCTCCAAACCCGTGGTGGTGTCGGTCGGCGTCACCGGTTCCACCCGCAATCTGTCCAATACCCAGCAGGCCATCGAATTGCTCACGACACATTGGCGCGACACCGGCAGCGTGAAACATCAGTCCGCGCTGCGCGCCTGCCGCCGGGCGACGAGCGGCGACGTGTCCCCCGACGTCGCCAGGGAGGCTTTTGTCGAGGCCGCGCGCGAGGCGCATATCCTGGTCGAGTAGGCCGGGTCGAGCAAGCCGGCCGCATTCACGGCTGCAGCGACCGTTCACATTTTCGTGATTGACGGAACCGGTTGAAACGGCAGGCGTTTTTTTGCAGGCGCCTTATTCTCAAGGCAACATTAGGCGCCTTTTCTCAGGCAACATCAGGAGGCGTTTATGCGCATCATGAACCTCGCCACCCTCGCCCTCATCATCCTTGGCGGTCTCAATTTTCTGTCCATGGGTGTAACGGGCTACGACGTAATCGGCACGGCCCTCGGGGGCGCCATGCTGGCCCGCCTGGCCTATCTGGTCATCGGCCTTGCAGCCATATGGCAGCTCATGCCGGGCTTCCAGAGCCTTACGGTTGGAGAAGTCGATGCCGAAAGGCATATCCATCATCATCCGTGACCGGTAAGATATCACCATCCGTGACCGGTAAGATGTGGGGCGGCGGAAAATCCGCCGCCCCACATCGCGCAAAGCCCGACCAAGCGGCCGCCATCAGGAAGCGCCGGCAAATTTCAAGCACTCTTCACGTCCTGCAAAAGTCAGGAACCATACGATTGCCGGCGGGCAAGCGAATCCAGGAACTCGGTGATTTGACGGGCGCCACGCAAGTTCACCACTGGCACCAGCGGCCCCCGGATTGCCCGCTCCGCCTCGATGGCAGGCCGGCTGCCGCGATCGAAATTCCAGATGTAGCGGAGAAACGACAGGTACTCCGCGTTCAGATGCTCGGTGCATCCGGCCGGCAGATCAGGCCGGGGGCGGTTCAACACGCTGCGCAGGACAACACGTCTCAGACAGGTGGTGCGAGGCGTGTTCAGCCAGACGACGAGATCGGCCCTGGGAAGCCTCAAATCAAAGGTCTGCCGGTAGTAGTTCCCCTCACACACCCAGCCGGCACCCGCAACCGCCGCGCCGACGCGTGCCCGGAAAACCTCGGGTTCGGGTTTGCTCCAGCCTGGTCCCCAGAACAGTTTGTCGAGATGCACGACCGGCAAATGCAGCCGCTCACCGATCTGCCGCGCAAGGGTCGACTTGCCGCTTCCGGCGTTTCCGAGAATTACGATCCGCTGCATCATTTTGGCTTTGCGACTACCCGGACACAGTAATCATCCTGGCGACTGAATTTCGGTCGGCCAGAACTCAGACCGTTCGCGCCCCATGCCTGGCCAGCGCGTGCTCGACCAGCACGTCGATGGTCTGGCTGTAGCCTATGCCTGAGGCAGCCAGCGCCTTGGCGTACATCGAGATGTCGGTGAAGCCGGGAAGCGTGTTGACCTCGTTGACCAGCAGCGAACCGTCGGCGCGCAGGAAGAAGTCGACGCGCGCCATCGCTTCGCAGCCGAGCGCCTGAAAGGCCTGCCGCGCCATCTCCCTCGCTCTGTCGGCGACCGCGGCCGGGACATCGGCGGGCACCTCGACCACCGCGCCGTCGGCATCGAGATACTTGGCCTCATAGGTGTAGAAACCGTGCTTGCCGGCCGGAATGATCTCGCCGGGCAGCGACACCGTCAGCGTGCCGTCGGCCCGCTGCAGCACCGAGCACTCGATCTCGCGGCCTTCGACGAACTCCTCGATCAGCACCTTGCCGTCATAGCGGAAAGCCGTTTCGATGGCCTGCTGGAAACCGTCCCGGTCATCCACCTTGCTCACCCCGAAGGACGAGCCCTGGCGCGCCGGCTTGGCGAAGAATGGCAGGCCGAGCACGCCTGCAATCTCCTGGAATGAACTGACATCGTTTCGATGCAAGGTGACCGAGCGGGCAACGGCAAGGCCGGCCTCGCGCATCAGCCGCTTGGCGACATCCTTGTCCATGGCGGCGGCCGAGGCGAGGATGCCGCAGCCGACATAAGCGACATCGGCGACCTCGGCATAGCCCTGCACCGAGCCGTCCTCGCCGAACGGCCCGTGCAGCACCGGAAAGACGACATCGACGGGGTCAGGCTGCGTTCCATCCCGCGACACGGCGACCAGCCTGCCCTTGCCGCCGGGCAGCAGCGCGACCTCCACACCATCCTCGGATACCGGAGCCCCTGCCGCATCGCGGACCGACGAACCTTGCAGCAGCCACCTGCCATCCCTGGAGATGGCGATCGGCACGATCTCGTAGCGTGTCCGGTCGATTGCCTTCAGCACATTGGCGGCCGAAAGGCGCGACACGTCATGTTCGGCCGAACGCCCGCCATAGAGGATGGCCACCCTTGTCTTGTCCGTCATCGAGATCCCTCAACTGTCAAAAATCAAATGGCAACCGCAATACCGCGATTGGCGAAGAAGCGGTCGAAATCGGCCGGCGCCAACTCTGCGTTTTCCTGTGTGGCGCTGGTATGGCCGGACGGATTGTGGAAGCGGAAACCCTCGTCCGACGCCGCGGTGACCAGGACCAGATGGCCGCCCTTCGAGGGTGGCTCGCGCTCGGGCCAGCGGATCGAGCTGCTGACCGAAGCGATGAAGAAGCGCGACCGTGCCAGGATCGCCGGAATGTCCGATGTCGCGACATTCGTCATCACCTCGGCTTGCAGGCCGAAAACCTCCTGCACGAAGCTGACGAATGGCGCGTAGATCAGTCCCTTGATCGAACCCTCGTTGACGACATAGCCGCCATATCCAGTGCAGCGCCTGGCCAGTTCGATCGTCGGAACGATCTCGCCGCGCGTCGCCAGGATCATCTTCAGGCACGCCATGCCACAGATGTTGGCGGCCCAGACCGCGTACTCCTCACGTGTCTCAGCCCCCGACCGCTGCCAAAGCGGATCGCGCCGGAGCGCGACTTCGGCGCCCTCAGTGAGCACGTCCATCGTCATGTCTGGCGTTTCCCACTGGCTGAAGAACGGCACGGTTTCAGGCAGCGGATTCATGCGACTCCTCGATCGGTTTTTGGATTCTCGTATACGAGGATACGCAATGGGTGGAAAGCCACCCAGAGACTGTTTCGAAATTCGCTCTGGCGAGCCATATGGTGGTGGTTTCGAGAACCGGAGCGCAGCGGACATTTGGGTCCGTGAGCACCGGAAGCGCAGAAAACACCGCTAGATGGCCGCCGGAGTAGAATTTCCAGACAGTCTCTCAGAAGGTGATTTTCACCGAAGGAGCGCTGCGCTTGGCCGGCCCGTGATGGACGGCTTCGATGTTGTTGCCGTCCGGATCGAGCAGGAAGGCAGCGTAATAGCCGGGATGATAGGGCCGTTCGCCCGGCGCGCCATTGTCCGTGCCGCCGCCGGCGAGCCCGGCCTTGTAGAAGGCATCGACCATGGCACGGTCCCTTGCTTGGAAGGCGAGATGATGGCGCCCGGTGAGTTTTCCCTGCGCTGCCCGGCTGTCGGCACTGGAGACGAACAGTTCGTCGGCCCAGAAATAGTCCTCGCCGACACCACCGATCGGCACATCGAGCACCTGCAAGACCGCCTCGTAGAAGCGCCGGCTGGCGGGCAGATCCCTGACCACCAGCTGGATGTGGTCGATGAGCCGGCCGCGATGCAGTTCCATGAAAATTCCTCCTCGCAAGGCTTTCGAATTTAGGTTCGGACAGGGCGCCGTCAATGCAGGTGCTTGCCAACCGCCAGTCCTGCCACACGCTCGGCCATGGCACCCCAACAAAAAAGCCCGCCGGGAGGGGGTTCCGGCGGGCCTTTGGAAAGCTGATACTGAGCTTTCTGATGTCTGACGGGGGATCAGACATGGTGAGAACTTCTATGTGCCGCAGAAGTTCCACCCAAATAAAAAGACTTCCAACGGGCCGTCGAATTGACGGAATTCAAACGCTGGGGGCGATTTCTTTTCGCGGAGCCCCTCTCGGCTGGAACTTTCCACCGCGCAACAGGTTGTGGCGCGGCTGGGAGGACTCAAGTTGGATAGTTTTCAGAGGCTCGAAGCGCTGATCGACAGCGCCGGTGTCGACGATGTCAAAGAAGCAAACGCCCTGCTGCGGCGGTTTAAGGGCGGGTCGCAGGACGTCACGGCGGCCATCGACGAGTTCATGCTGGACTTCGTGACATTGGTGTTCGTCGTCGAGGCCGGCGAGGACGATTTCGAAAGACCGATCCGCAAACTCGCCCGCACCAGTCTTTCGACGCTCAACCACCTGGTGAACGTGGCGGCGTAGGACGCCGCTCCGGCGCCAAGCTTATGCTGACATTGTGGCTAATTAAACGGCGCGCTGCTCTCATGGCTCGGAAAGATGCGGCCCCCTTCCAATTGTGTTATCGGCCGAGCAACCCCGAAATGAACCAGACTGCGATGCCAACCGCGGTCACGATCAGCACCCAGATCCGCGCGCTCCAGCCCCGTCCGCGGCGGATGGCCATGTGTTTACGAGCCGTATCGAGATTGCTCTGGGTCAAGGCCCAGTTGGCGGGCATGTCCTTCTGGGTATAGACGGAGAGAGCGGCCCGGTAGGCCTCGGTGGCTTTGGTGAGGTGGTCGCGCCCGCTCTCTCCGCCTTCGCTGTGGCCGAGGCATTCCAGCGCCTTGCCGAGATTGTTCTGGGTCAAGGCCCAGTCGGCGGGCATGTCCTCCTGAGTATAAACGGTGAGGGCGGCCCGGAAGGCCTCGATGCCTTTGGTGAGGTGGTCGCGCCCGGCCTCTCCGCCCTCGTTCCTGCCGAGGACTGACAAGGCGAAACCGAGGCCGCTTTGGCTCGCGGCCCATGCGGCGGGCCTGTCCTTCTCGCTTCGCACCGCGAGCGCGGCCTTGAAGGCGTCGACCGCCTGCTTGAAGTGGTCGCGCTCGACCTCTGCGCCGCCGCGCTCGACAAGTTGTGCAAAGGCCTTCCCCGACCGTACTCCGGCCTGGGCAAAGATGGCAGTGAGGTCGTCGACGGACTTTTTGAGGCCGGCGCGCTCGATCGTTCCCTCGCTGTTGCCGAGGCCTGCTAGCGCAATGCCGAGATCGTGCTGCAAAGTCGCCCATTGAATGGGCATGTCCTCCTGGGTATAAACGGTGAGGGCGGCCCGGAAGGCCTCGATGGCTTTGTTGAGGTGGTCGCGCCCGGTCTCTCCGCCCTCCCGGTGGCCGAGGTGTAGGAGCGTGACGCCGAGATTGGTCTGGGTATCAGCCCATTGGGAGAGCAGGCCTTGCTGCGTTCGCACGCTGAGCGCGGCCCTGTGTGCCTCGACGGCCTGATAAAAATAGTCGCGTTTGACCTCTCCGCCCTCGCGGTAGCCGAGCGTAGTCAAGGCATTGCCGATACCCGTCTGGGTCAGCCCCCATTGGGCGGGCATGTCCTTCCGGGTTCGTACGGAGAGCGCACACCTGAAGGCTTCAATGGCCTGTTTGAGGTGGTCGCGCCAAGCCTGTCCGCCTTCACGGGAGCCGAGGATTGTCAAGGCGGCGCCGAGATTGTTCTGGGCCTCCGCCCATTGGGTGGGCATGTCTTGGGTTCGCAGGGTGAGGACGTCTCGGTAAGCATCGACAGCCTGCCGGAGGCTGGCAAGGCCGGGGAACCGTTCTCCGTGGCTCAAGAACGCCTCTGCTTGCCGCATTTGGAACTCACTCGCCAGAAGAGGCTCTACATTGAGAAGGTCACTAGCCGCTTCGGCAAAAAGCCTCGCGCTTTCGAGAAAGTCGGACCGAGCAAACGCGATTGAAGCTTCAGCCTCCCGCAGTCTCGCTATGTTGACCACTTCGGCCCTCTGACGCTCCGAGACGACCTGCTGATACTGCTCTCGTGCCGTTCGGATGGCTTCCTGCGCTGAACGGAGGTCAATTGTGCGCTGATTATCCAATGCGACGCGGGCGGCAGAGAGATGTGGCTCGATTTCGGGAGCTTGGTTGGCGAGGCCACGCAGATGTTCCAGCTCTGAGCGCGATCTCTCCAGATTATCTTTTGCTGCGGCGAGAGCAGCAGCCATCTGGTCGACAGTGATGCCATGACCGATAATTTCAGACAGTAGAGCCAAGAGCTCCGAACGCGTCGAATTCAGCTCATGCTCCAGGCGAGACAATTCGGCGTCAAGAGCACTGCCGCCGCCGACTATGCCAAGCTGCAACGCAATTTGCTGAAGGAGAGCAGTGTTGGTGAGTTGCGCCGTTGCTACTGCATCGAGTGTGTCTCGAATTCCTCCGAGGGCTTTTGCCATTTCAAGCATGAGGGCCGGTTCAAGCCGTCGATAGTAATCAGGGTCCACGACAGCAGCCCTGATGCCTGCGAACACCACATCGTTGGCGAAGCGGTAAGCCAAGGATCCGCTTTGGTTTGGTCCAAATAGGTCCGGGCGGGCCTCTCCCAAGCTCGCCATGACGACAACTACCGCCTGCGCAGGAAACCCTGCTGGCGACACGGCACAGGCCGCTAGCCTTTGTCGATCAATAAAACAGTCATTCAGAGATTGGTTGAGCGCTTCATTGGCCACTTGGAGCTCGATACTGGCGTCGAACTTCCCGTCGCTGCCCGATATTAGGTGCCTGTAGCCATCCAGAACTTCCTCTTGAATGCGGCCTCGAACGCGATGACATTCGGGACCGAATTTCTTGGCACGGCCTAGGACGAAGCCGATGAGGCCAGCGGCGCCTACGGCGGCTTCTATGGTCCCGCTTGGAGGAGCTCCCAAAGCTAGGGCGGCAGTTCCGACGCAGAATGCGGCAACATTGCCGAGGTTTTCCTCTAGGTAGGCCATCCCATCATTCCCGGACACCAGCTGAATTATGTTGGCGATTGAGACTAGGTGCAAGCTGCCTCTTAAGACGTTTGGCCAAGTGTGCAGCTAGATCGGAATGTACGATGACTCAGTAGATTTGTTCATCAGTTCGGCGCGGAAGCCTTTACTACCGGCTCTAAGAAAGTCCCCGCATGCGAAGACGCAGCCTTACGGAGATATGGGTTTCTGTAGGATTTACCCAGCCCCTGTGGTCCCCTTCGCTCTCGCAATCTGTCACCCAGCCGCAACTGTGCCGGAAAGAATGGTTTGAGGAGCAACAGGAAGACGGCTAGCCAGTCGGCCTTCCGCGAACGCGTTTGATACAACCAAGATCTTTTACGCCTCCAGACATTCCGTTTTTGTCCTTGAACGGAAAGTCCCTTCATTGGCAGTGCAGGTCGGCACGCCATGCTTTCAATATGGCTGCCAGCCTGGGGATGCCCTCGCTCACCGCGCGCCGGTCGGCGAGCGTGAACGACAGCCGCAGCGTGTTGCGCCCGGTTGCGTCGGCAAAGAACGCGCTGCCGGGCACGAAGGCGACGCGCGCCTCCTTCACCGCCCGCGCCAGCAGTGCGGTGGCGTCGGAACCTTCCGGCAGCGTCGCCCAGACGAACATGCCGCCTTCCGGGCGGCTCCAGGTCACGCCTGCCGGCATGTTGGCCTCGAGCGCAGCAAGCAGGCCGTCGCGGCGCTCGCGGTAGGCGCCGATGAGTTTTTCCACCTGGCCGTCGAACACGGCTTCGGCGACACGATGCATCACCACCTGGTTGATCGACGGGCTGTGCAGGTCGGAGGCCTGCTTCATCAGCACCAGCTTCTCGACGATGTGGCGCGGCGCGCACACCCAGCCGACGCGCATGCCCGGCGACAGGATTTTCGAGAACGAGCCGCAATAGAGCGTGCGCGCCTTGTCGATGCCGCCGGAACGGGCGCAGTCGAGCGCCAGGATCGGCGGCACGCCCTCGCCGTCATAGCGCAGCGCGCGATAGGCGGCGTCTTCGATGACGGCGATGTCGAGCTCGCCGGCGAGGTCGAGCACCGCCTCGCGCTGCTGCCGGTTCAGCGTCTCGCCGGTCGGGTTGGCGAAATCCGGCACCAGATAGGCGAACTTGGCCCGCCCGCCATTGGTGGCGGCGGCAGCGCGATAAGCTGCCGGCGTCATGTTGCCGCCGTCGATCGTCAGCCGCTCATAGCGCGGCTCATAGGCGTTGAACGCCTGCAGCGCGCCGAGATAGGTCGGCCATGTCACCAGCGCGGTGTCGCCCGGCGACAGGAACAGCTTGCCGAGATAATCCAGCGCCTGCTGCGAGCCGGAGGTGATGAAGATGTTGGCCTCATCGCAGGCGACGCCGAGCTTGCCCATCTGTCCGGCCAGCCAGCGCCGCAGCGGCAGATAGCCTTCCGAGACCTGGTACTGTAGCGCCGCCCCCGCCTCGCCGCCACCAAGCACCGACGCATAGGCATCGCGGATCGCCTCGGCCGGAAACAGCGCCGGATCGGGAATGCCGCCGGCAAAGGAGATGATGTCGGGCTGGTCGAGCAGCTTCAGGAGCTCGCGGATTTCGGACGCCTTCATGCGCGACGAGCGCGAAGCCAGCAGATTCATCAAGGTCAAGGCGCGCCTCCCGCGACAATTCTTATATAGGTCAACCTGACTGACCTATATCAGCCCTTCCCGGCAATTTGAATAGAGCCTGACAGCCTTCCGGTATACGCCAGTCGGCGCCGGCCGGAATGGTGCCGGGCATCACAAGGTCTTCTTGTAGCCGAGATGGCTGCCGGTGAAGCCGAGTTCCTCATAGAAGCGGTGCGCGTCCGCTCGCGACCTGTCGGTGGTGAGCTGGACCAGGCTGCAGTTGCGCGCCCGGCATTGCGCGATCGCCCAGTCGATCATCAGCCTGCCGATCCCGCCCGAGCGCCGGCGGCTGGCGATCCGGACCGCCTCGATCTGCCCGCGCCAGGCGCCCTTGCGCGACAGCCCGGCAAGGAAGCTGATCTGCAAGGTGCCGATCACCTCGCCGCCGTCCACGGCCACCGCCAGCAGCTGGTTGGGATCGGCGTCGATGGCGTTGAAGGCATCGACATAGCCGCGCGCCAGCGGCACCGAGGCGTCCTCGCGGCCGGCGCCAAGCGGATCGTCGGCCAGCATCGCGACGATAGCAGGTAGGTCGGACGCTTGCGCCTTGCGGAAGGTGATCATGGTGTCGAGATATCGCGAGGCGTCGGCGTAGGCAACGTGCCGCTTGAGCCGGATGTGATCGACTGCAATCATATCCTACCCTCCCTCGCACAAGAGATCACCCAGCATGCGTGCAAAGGAACCGCTCTTCCGCAAAGTGAACACCCGAACCCATGGGGTCCATCACGGCAATGGCGGCGAGTACAGATGGTCGCGAAACACGGAGCGGGAAGATCGGACCAGCCGGGGCTCGATGCACGGCGGACATCGGCGCGGGCTGGACTACACACCGCTGTTCAAATTCCTGCTGTCCCATGTCGGCGACGACTGGGCGGCAGTCCACAGCGAGGCGGTTGCGCGCTTGAACCGCGCCGACCCGATCTTCTGGATGGTCGCCCGCAGTGAGGCCGAAAGAAAGCCATTCATCAGAGGTGGCGAGAGCTCATACTTTAGCGGCCTCTATGTCGATGGTGACAATCGCCTTGCGCGTGTCGATCCCGATTTGCGGGTCGAGGATATGGAGCCATCCTGCTCCTGCTGTACCCACACATTCAACGGATTGCCATTCACGAGAGCCTTCAAGCCCCTCGTGCCCGAAGCAGGGTAGCGAAACCCAGCTTCAACGCAGGCGATCGCGCGCCTGCATCAGGGCAAACCCCAGCAGGTTCTCGCCGCGCCACAAGAGCGGGTTGGCTGCTTTCTTGTCGTCGGCGGCGAGACCGATACCCCATATCCGGTCCATCGGGCTCGCCTCGACCAGGATCTGATCACCCGTCGACAGCAAATACTCGCGCAGGGCCGCATTCTGCCGGAATTTCTCAAAACTCCCCTCGCCCACGATGCGCCGCTTCTCCGCGTCCCATCTGGCCTCGTCGAAACCGCGCACCTGTCGGCCGAGCTGCTTCGCCTGCTTGGGGCTTCCCGCCTGTACGATCTGCGCGGCAGTCTCGTCATCGCCGAACAGCCGCGCCTTCTCGGCCATCATCCAATGTTCGGCCGTCGGATAACTCCGTCCAGCCACAGTGAACGAGGCATGCCACCACTGGCTAAAGCAGGACGCAGTGACGCGGCCGTCTTTGGACGGCTGATGCCCCCAGAAGAACAGGAACTTGAGCCGGGACTTGGCGCGGAAGACGTCTTCAAGCTGAGAACGATCGTAAATCATGGACGCGAAAGAACAGAGCCGGGGGACGGCTTGTCAATACCGATGGGGATCGGCGTTTGGCCGGATAACTTCCACACCAGCCAAGCTCAGGACCGCACGCGGTGTGCGCTGCGACGCCGCGTGCAGGCCGCGCGCGACGTGCTGGCCTGCGGCCTCGAGGCGCATTGCGGCGACGCCCTCGACGTGACCGTGCCCGAACAAGGGCAGCACCTGATGGCGACGCTGAAGGGCGCCGGACCGGACACCGCCATCGTCGAGGCGGCGAAAGCGGCGGGCGTCGGCGCCCGGGCCTTGTCCTCGATGTTCATCGACGGCCCGCCGCGCCAGGGCCTGGTGCTGGGCTTTTCGGGGTTTTCGGACGAGGAGCTTTTGGCGGCGACGATCAGGCTGGGCACGCTGTTCCGGTAGGTTCAGCTGCGCCGCGCGACAAAAGCGGCAGCGCGGGCGACATGCGAATCGCGGTGCGTCCTGGCCGCCAGCGCCAGCCATTCTCGGGCGACGGCGTCGGCCGTCTCAGGCTGGTCCAGCTTCAGATTGACTTCCACCTGGCTCGCCAGGATTTCCACTTGCAAACCGGCATAACTGTCGGTGTCGCGCATGCAGCGCCGGCGCGCCTCGCCCAACCACTCCATGGCCGGCCCGAACGCCTCTTCTGCTGCATAGGTCAAGGCCAGCGCGCGGGCCACAGCCCCTTCCCAGCAGGGATCGTTCATCTGACAGCTCAGCGCAAAGGCTTCCTCCAACCGGGGACGCAAATCATTGGGACGCGCTTGCTGGCGGGTCCGGGATTCGCTGAGCACCGCTACCGGCCAAGGCCGGAACGACATCCAACGTTGTTCTTCGACCAGCGCCAGGCAGTCCGCCAGCCAGAGGTCGGCTTCCTCCAACCGATCGGCGGCGAGCAGCCCCCAGCCGCCAAGTCCCAGCGACCAGATTTCGCGGCGGCGGTTGCCGGCCGAGCGCGCATGCTCCAGCGACAGCGCGTAGTGATCGAGCCCTTCACCGACCCGACCCCAGTCGACCAGATTGAAACCGATGACGCCATGGATGCCGGCCAAATCGTCGTCCCCACCGGCCAATTCCAGCGCCTGCGCGAGATAGGTCGCTGCCGACGGGCGCCGCCCGGCCAGCGCCTCGACATAGCCGAGTTCGCGAAAGCCCGCCGAAGCGATGGCTGCATTGCCCCCCTGACGCGCCAATTCCGTGCTCTGGCGCAGCAGCACCGAGCCTTCGTCGTCATAACCTTTGACCGAATGCACAAGCGCTGCGCCGAGTTCGAACATGGCGCGCGAAGTCAGATGCGCATCCTTGTGCTTTTCGGCGTCGCGCACGGCGCGGCGCAAGCAGTCGATGCCGGCGTCCACGGCACCCGCCGAAAGCGCGGCAAGCCCCGACTGCATCAGCGAGATGACGAAGGCCTGGCGTGAGATGCCGCTGGGCGGAGACGAGATGGTGCGGCGCGCCGCGCTGCGCAACGCAGCCGACGGCTTTTCGCCAAGTTCGGCCACGAACACAGCCTCGGTCGCCTCGACCTGTTCGAGCGCCGCTTGGTAGCGGCCGGCCAGCGCGAGGCTCTTCACCAGCAATATATGCGCGCTTTCGTCATAGGGGCTGCGCCGCACGCCAAGTTCGGCCAGCCGCGTGGCGCGGCCATAATCCTCGATCGACATGGCGCGGATGGTCTCCTGTCGAATCCGGGATTCGACGATGCCGGCGATGCGCTCGCGCTCGACCAGCAGCCAGGTGGCGAATTCCGGACTGCAGCTCGGCTCTAGCGCGCCGAGCAGCGGGCCGGCGGCCTCGATGTCGAAATCGTCGCGGTCCAGCCGCAGCACGTCGATGTCCAAATCGTCGGCAAAGCGGCCCTCGATCGGGTCACCGTTCAGACAGTCGGCGGTGTTGAGCGCCTTGCGTTGCGAGGCCAGGCACCAACGCAGCGAACCCAGCGGATCGACGGTCTCGGGAAACAGCTCCGCCGCAAGTGTGCGCCGGTCGAGCGGCGCGCGCGCCAGAAGCACGCGGGCCAGCAGCGCCCATGCCTGATGACCACGCACAGCTTGGCTCTGTCCATTCGCATCGAGAATGGCGGGTTCGCCAAGAAGCCTGATGGTAGCGCCCAATTTTTCCACCATGTGCCTGCTCCATCCTCGCAAATGGCATGCGCCACCACCGTGGGACGAAGCGTGTGACCGCTCTCGCGCCGTTTCCTTGGCGAGCAGCACACCGGGTCGAACGTCGATCGGTTTTATCGGCCCGTCAACCTACAACGGAGACCGACAATGCCAACCTTCATCATCGAACGCGAGATCGCCGGCGCCGACAGGCTGAGTGCCAACGAGCTCAAGGAAATCTCGGCCAGATCCAACGAGGTCGTGGCTGGCCTCGGCGTACCTTACAAATGGCTCACCTCCTATGTCGCCGGCGACAAGATCTACTGCGTGCATGAGGCCGAAAGCGCCGAGATCATCGAGCGGCATGCCCGCGAGGGCGGCTTTCCCGCCAACAAGGTGACGGAGATCGCCGCCTTCATCGGCCCGCAGACCGCAGGCGCCTGACCAGCCATGGTGGCGGACCACGCGTCCGTCCACGACCGAGGCGCTCGGGCCGAGACGGCCGGTGCACGATAGCAAACTTATGGAGTTAACATGACGATCTTTCCTTGGACCCGGCGCCTTGCCGTCCTGTCCATGCTGTCCGCCATCGCGTTGACGGCGGTTCATGCCCATGGGGCCAACACCACTGTAGCCAGTTACACCAATGTCCTGTCGCAAAAGGTGCGCGCCGCCAACGGCCGGTTCGAGAATGTGGCGACGGCCACCGCTGAAGGCTACGCACCGATCCCCTGCGCCAGCGGCATCACCGGTGGGGCCATGGGCATCCACTATGTCAACGCGGCCTACCTGAAGGACGATGCCGTCTATCTCGCCAAGCCGGAAGCGGTGATGTACGAGCCGATAGCAGACGGCACGCTGAAGCTGGTGGCGGTCGAATACATCACCTCAAAAGGCCCGGCCTCACTCGAGGGGCAGCTGTTCAACTTCAACAGCGCGCCCAACCGTTATGGCCTCGGGGTCTTTTACGAGCTGCATGTCTGGGCGTGGAAGAAGAACCCGACCGGCACCTTCGCCGACATGAACCCCAACGTCTCCTGCGATGCGATGAGGATGGGCGACTGACGCCTCGTCAGGGTTTGCCGGCGCGACGTCGGCAAACCCTTCGCGCTGAATTCCGAGGAAACCATGACCAAGATTGAAAGTGTCCCGAGGAGCGCCCGGCAATGGCGCTTGCCCTCGACCCTGCTTGCACGCCTGGCACGCCGCTGGCGCCACCGTTGCGACCGACGCCATCTGGAGGCGATGCCCGACTTCATGCTCAAGGACATCGGCATCAGCCGGTCCGATATCGACTATGTCGCAGCGCATGGCGAGACCACGCGGTAGGCGCTGCATCGCACCACGCGTTGGCGATGATGCAAAGGCCCGCGCCTCAATCCCCGTCCGCACCCGCAGCCTTGCCGCATTGCGCCAGCACCTTGCCTATTGCCGCGCTCGAGCCTTTCAGCGGAAAACTGGTCTGGCCATATTTGGCGGCGCTGACGCTGACATCGCCTTTCCCGCGCAGCACGTCGAGCAGCGGATCGGCTTTGGCCAGGTTCACCACGAAGTAGTTGTACATGGCTTCGAGCTGCAGCGTCTTGGTCACGGTCTTGCCGTCGGCCTTGAAATCGAACGAGCCGCTGATGCCGGGCTCCAGCTGCTGGCCGGTGGCGCCGAGGTCCAAGCTCAGCACCGGCGTGTCGAAACAGGTCAGCATCAGATGCGCATCGCCTTTCGGCCCGCCGCAGACCGAAGCGGTCAGCACGCTGCCACCCTCGTCTTCCTCCATCTTCGCGTTCCAGCCGCCGCACGAAGCGGCAAACGCCGGCTGCGCGGCCTGCAAGACCGCCACCGCACCCATGACGATGAGATATCTCATGACTTCCCCCTCGGACATTTGCCGCCGCACCCGCCGGCATTCTATAGGAAAAGCCATCCGGTGGCATCGCCCGTTGCGGCGTCCGGTCCTGATTGTGCGGAGAGCGGTGTTGAGAGCCTGTGTTCGTCTGTGTCTGTCGCTCGCCGCCTGGCTGGCCTTGCCGCTCGCCGCCCATGCCGACTGGAAGCCGGTCGAGAAGGTCGAGACCTACGCCATTTCAGGCCAGTCCGGGCCGGAGCTCTACCGCTCGATCGGCGAGAAGGGTCCAAAACTCGGCGTGGCCCGCGCCATCGCCCACACCAGTTTCAAGCTGACCTGGACCAGGGATTATCAGGCGCGGGCCGGAGCCTGCGTGCTCGTCTCGGCACGGCCGAAGCTCATCATCACCTACACCTTGCCCAGCCCCTCCGCACCGCTGCCGCCAGCCATCGAGAAAAACTGGGAGGTTTTTATCGCCGGCGTCAGCGCCCACGAAAAAGTACATGGCGCCGATATCCTCGACATGGTGCGCAAGATCGAGGCGGCGACCGTCGGCCTCAGCGTTGCCGACGATCCCCAATGCAGCAAGATCCGCACCGAGATGACGAAACGCCTGTCCGAACTGTCACAGGCGCAGCGGCAGGCGAGCCGCGATTTCGACCGCGTCGAACTCGGCCAGGGCGGCAATCTGCAGAAGCTGATCCTCGCCTTGGTGAATGGCGGCTGACGCCAAAACAATTCCAGGAAAAATTGTGAAACGGTTTTCCCGGGAAAAGCGCAGTAGCGCTTTCCCTTGGGAATTGCGTCAAGACGAAGGGCTCTAGGCTTCGGAAACCAGACCGTCGAGAAGCGCAAGACCTTCCGGCCAGTCGCCCAGGCCGCTGTCGGCATTGATGTGACCGAACGCGCCGATGACGGCCATGCGGCTGCCCCACTGCTTCGCCCTCGCCTCGGCATAGTCCGGCGCGCCATAAGGATCGTTGGTGCTGGTCACCACCAGCGAGGCAAAGCGCAGCCGGCCTTGCGGAATTTTGGCGAAAGCCATGCCATATCCAGGGAAGACCGCCGCCGTCGGATCGGGAACGCCGACCAGCAAGGCCGCCTTGACCGGGCGCCGCGAGATCTTCTGCCAATGCGCGATCAGCAGGCAGGACAGGCTGTGCGCAACCAGCACCGGCGGCTCGGGCGCCTCGATCACGGCAGCCTCCAGCGCCGCCAGCCAGTCGGTGAAATCCGGCAGGTCAAAGCTCGAGGGCTGGAACCGCCGCATCGCCGGATTGGCGCTTTCCCAGCGCGACTGCCAGTGCGCCGGGCCCGACCCGCCGCTGCCGGGCAGGATGATGAAATGCGTCATGTCGCCTTGCTCCTATCTATCGAAGCGGCATGGTGGCGTCTTGCTTCGCGGCGGAAAATGGGAAACCATCGGAAAAGTCGCTAGACTTCCGATGGATTCAAGGTGGCCATGAAAAACATCGATGAGCGCGCGCCGCTCGATCCGACCGATATCGCCATTGTCGAAGCCATGCAGGAGAACGGCCGCATCGGCATGTCCGAGCTTGGCCGCCGGGTCGGCCTGTCGCAGCCGGCGACCTCCGAGCGGGTGAAACGGCTGGAGGAGCGCGGCGTCATTGCCGGCTACACCGCTGTGATTGATCCGGCCGCACTTGGCCTCGGCATGATGGCGATCATCCGGGTGCGCACCACGCATGAGCACATCCGCCCCTGCCTGAAGCAATTCGCCGAGATGCCGCAGATCACCGAGGTGCACCGACTGACCGGCGAGGATTGCTTCATCCTGAAAGTGGTCGTCCCCTCGCCGGCGCAGCTCGAAACCATCGTCGACGCCGTGGCCCGTCACGGCGCGGTCACGACGGCGCTGGTGTTGCGCAGCGAGACACCGAAGCCGATCGGCCGCGACCTGATCAGACGGTCAGGCGGCTAGACCAGAGGGGTGTCGCCGCACTGAGGTTCAATCAACCGCTCTACCGGCTCAGATCAAGCGCAGCACTCAGGTCGCCCATCGGCGGCTGGTCGTTGTTGCGCAGCGCCTTGTCGCGGGCAGCGATCCCGGACAGCACCGGCAAATCGTAGCGCGCGGTGATGAAGCGCAGGATCGACGTCGTGTCGTATTGCGTGTGGTCGACCGTGCCCATCTTCGCATAGGGCGAGATGATGAAGGCCGGGATGCGGTTGCCCGGTCCCCAGCGGTCGGCCTTCGGCGGCGCGACATGGTCCCAGAAGCCGCCATTCTCGTCATAGGTGACGACCACCAGCATGTGGCTCCATTGCGGGCTTTTCTCCAGATGCGCGACGATGTCGGCGAGATGCTGGTCGCCGCTCGTCACATCGGCATAGCCGCTATGCTCGTTGAGATTGCCTTGCGGCTTGTAGAAACTCACCGCCGGCAGTTTGCCGTCGTCGATCACCTTGATGAATTCGGCGCCGTCCAGGCCGCCATCCCTCAGGTGCTCGGCCCGCGCGGCAGTGCCAGGCGCGTAGGCGGCGAAATAGTTGAACGGCTGGTGGTGGAACTGGAAGTTCGGCACCGGCGTCGCGTTCTTGCCGTCGAGCGTGGCCTGCCAGGCGCCGGAATACCAGGCCCAACTGACGCCCTTCAGCGACAACAGGTCGCCGATGGTGATGTCGTGCTGCGGCGGCAGCGTGGTCGGCTGCGTCGGGTCGGCCAGTGCCGTGTCGCCGCCTTCGGCCGGCTTGTTGGCGCTCGGCTGGTAAGGCGGCTGCATGGTGTTGACGGCATAGAAGTCGGGCGTGATGGCGCCGTCATTGACGAATTTCGGCACGCCGCCGAGCGCCGAGGCCGGCGAATTGTCGGCGACCTTCAGCGTCGTGCCGTCGGCCTCGACGACGGCAATCTGGCCCTTGATCGGGCTGGTGTCGGCGTGGGGATAGACCGGCACGCAGGCGCAGGCCAGCATGATATGGTTGAGGAAGGAGCCACCGAAGGCGCCCTGGAAGAAATTGTCGGCCAGCACGTACTTCTTCGCCACCGCCCACATAGGCAGGCTGGAGCCGTCATAATGGCCCATCACCAGGGCGCCGGAATCGGCCCAGGCGGCGAACTTGTCGTTCTTCCCGCCATCGATCTGCATCTGCTCCTGGTAGAAGCGGTGCCAGAGGTCGCGCGTGACGACGGAGGTCTTCTCGTTGAAGCCGCCGGCGTCGTCGATGGCGAAGCTGGCGTTGCTGAGATGCGCCGACTGCGCCTCGGTCATCGGCGGCGTCACGCCCTTGGCGGTCAGGCCGCCCCAGGCCGGCGGCAGTTCAGTCAGCGGCTTGCCGTCGCGGTCGAGCTGGCGCACCTGGCCGGCCGAGAGGTTGGCCAGCCCATTGGCGCCGGGGAAGCCGCCATAGAGATTATCGAAGCTGCGGTTCTCGGCATAGATGACGACGACGGTGTCGATCTTGTCGTAGCCGGGCGGGGCGGCGTTGGCCGTAAACGGAATCGAGGTCAGCACGGTGCCGGCCAGGCAAAGCGAGGTGAAAGGCCGCGTCATGGGAATTCCTCATGGCTGGGGTGGTGGCTAGAGGGCAATGAATGGCCGGGAGCGACGAGCCATGGGCAAACGCTAGGTCGACGCCTTGTCACCTTTGTGACATTTTCTTGTCCTGCGAACACGGTTGCGTGAGCGGGTGAGCCGGTCATCAAT
Organism: Mesorhizobium newzealandense; assembly: GCF_042682145.1. Classification (NCBI taxonomy): domain Bacteria; kingdom Pseudomonadati; phylum Pseudomonadota; class Alphaproteobacteria; order Hyphomicrobiales; family Phyllobacteriaceae; genus Mesorhizobium; species Mesorhizobium newzealandense. The sequence goes on from NZ_JBHUGZ010000010.1 coordinate 79,125, forward strand.
CCGCAGCAGTACGGTCTTAATTCCGGGGCGGAAAAACGGACCGGACGACATGACAGCGGGACAATGGAAGAAACGCGCCATCGCCGCGTCGATGCTCGGCATCGCCGCGATCCTTTCCGCAAGCATGGTCAGCGCCGGAACCGGCAGCGTCCATCCCGGGGCGATGTCGCGGGCGGATGCCTTCGCGCGGGCGCAGGCGCTGACGGCGCTTGGCCGCAAGATGTTCTTCGACACGTCGCTGTCGGCCTCCGGCAAGCAGGCCTGCTCGTCCTGCCATGATCCGCACCATGCCTTCGGCCCTGCCTCGGCGGCACCGGTCGAGATGGGCGGGCCGCATCTCGACCAGCCCGGACTGCGCGCCGTGCCGTCGCTGCGTTACCTGCAGGCGGTGCCCGCCTTCACCGAGCATTTCTACGATTCCGAGGATGAAGGCGACGAGAGCGTCGACAACGGCCCGACCGGCGGCTTGACCTGGGACGGCCGCGCCGACTGCGGCCGCGACCAGGCCAGGATCCCGATGCTGTCGCCGTTCGAGATGGCCAACAAGGATGCCGCCGCCGTCACCGCCGGATTGCGCAAGTCGGCATACGCCGATGATTTCAAGGCCGCCTTCGGCGACACCGTGTTCGACCACCCGGACGATGCCTTCGACGCCGCCGCCGAGGCGCTTGGCACCTTCGAGCAGAATGCGCCCGACTTCTATCCCTACTCCAGCCGCTACGATGCCTTCCTCGCCGGCAAGGCTGCGCTGTCGGCACAGGAATTGCGCGGCCGCGCGCTGTTCGAGGGCGAGACCAAGGGCAATTGCGCCTCCTGCCATCTGAGCGAACCCGCCAATGACGGCGAGCCGCCGCAGTTCACCGATTTCGGCCTGATCGCCGTCGCCGTGCCGCGCAATCCGGCCATCCCGGCCAATGCCGACCCCACCTATTTCGATCTCGGCCTGTGCGGGCCGCTGCGCACCGATTTCCACGGCCGGGCGGAATATTGCGGCCTGTTCAAGACGCCGACGCTGCGCAACGTCGCGCTGCGAAAAAGCTTCTTCCACAATGGCTATTTCCACACGCTGCGCGACGCGGTCGCCTTCTATGCCAGCCGCGACAGCGATCCCGGCCACTGGTATCCCAAGAACGCCGACGGCACGATCCGGCAAAACGACGATTTGCCAAAGGCTTACTGGGCCAACCTCAACCAGGATCCGCCCTTCGGCAAGAAGCCCGGCGACAGGCCGGCGCTGACCGATCCCGAGATCGACGACATCGTCGCCTTCCTGCAGACCTTGACCGACGCGGATCAGCAGGCAGAGGCGGTGCCCGCGAACTAAACCGCGCCCGCCGGGCTAGAAGGATCTGCCGGGCGGCGCGGTGGCGGCCACGGCGGGATTTCTGGGAAGAACCGGTGAAACGATGAACCGCTCTAGGCTCGCCAGGCCTCCAGATCGGCCATGATCTGCGCCTTCAACGCAGGGTCAGCGTAGCTGGCGTGCACCGATGTCGCGGCGAGCTGGCGGATGGTGTCGTCTTCCCAGGCGAAGGCCTCGGCGCAAGCGGCATAAGATGCTTCGAGAGTGGTGTCGAGCAGCGCCGGATCATCGGTGTTGATCGAGACGGCGACACCGGCCTTGCGCAGGGCGTCGAGCGGATGTTCGGTAAGCGACGGATACACGCCGAGCGCCACGTTGGAGATCGGGCAGACGCCCAGGGGAATCTGCTTCTGCGCCAACAAGTCAACAAGGTCCGGTTCCTCGATCGCCCGTACGCCGTGGTCGATGCGGTCGGCACCAAGCAGTTCGATTGCGTCGCGAACACCTTCCGGGCCGCTCGACTCGCCCGCATGAACGGTGCGCCGCAGGCCCGCCGCGCCGGCACGGCGAAACGCCTCGGCGAAGCGCGGGCCAGTGCGGCCGGCTGCCGCTTCGTTGCCGTCGATCGACAGGGCAACGACGCGCGGGTGTCGGATCGCGCCGAGCAACTCCACCAGTTCGATCGCTTCCGCCGCCGACTGGGTGCGAAGCAGGCTGACGCAAAGCCCGACCGGCGGGTGTCCGTCCTGCTCGGCGGCAGCGAAACCGGCGTCGAATGCGTCGATCATCCCCGGGATGTTCTTGTGCCAATGCGGCCAGTGCGTCGGGTTGACGATGACGTCGGCATAACGCACGCCGCTCCTGCCCATGCGCTGCGCAAACTTGTAGGCCGTGGTGGCGAGTTGCTCGCGCGTCCGGAACGTCCCGCACAACCAGTCGAGCATCTCGAGGAAGCTCTTGAGGTCATGTGCCTCGAAGAGCCTGTCGCGCGGCGCACGCAGCGGAATGCCGGCTTCCTCGCAGTTTCTGATCACATCATCGGCCTCGAAGCAGCCCTCGAGATGGATGTGCACTTCGGCTTTCGGCAGCCCGATATAGTCGCTCAAAGACGCCTCCCCTGTTCGCAAGGCGCCATCAAATCATGAAACGGCCGGTCCCCATTTCAAGAAATGATTGAAAGAATTGCGCGCGGCGCCTAGCAATACCGTACTGGTTGGGATCTTGGGAAAAGGGAGCCGGCCTCGATGAGGGCCAATCTCTCCCTGCGGGGAGATCAGCACTCCACCCTCACTGCGTGTCCGCACTCGCCCTCAGCTCCGCCCGTTTCTCGTCCGACTCCACCGCGAGGTCGAGCACCTTCTGCAGGCCGGCGGCGTGGCGGAACGACGGCTCGGTCTGCACGCCGCTGGCGACGGCATCGACGAAGCGCTGGTAGTTGGTCGGCACCGCGCCGGCGTCGAGCTCTTCCCATTTGGCGTTCTCGACATTCTCGCCGACGCAGGCCTTGAGCACCGAGCCGTCGAGATTGTGCACCACTTCAAGGCCGCCCTTGTCGCCATAGATGCGCAGGCGCAGCTCGTTGAGATGGCCGGTCGCCCAGCGGCTGGCGTGCACCACGCCGAAGGCGCCATTGGAAAAATCCAGCGTCATGGCGAAGCTGTCATTGGCGTCGAGCCCGTAGTCGCCGATGCGGTTGCCGGGCGCCTTGTCGAAAGCGCGCAGCCGGCAGAAGACATGGTCGACGTCGAGAGCCGCACCGTAGCTGGCGAAATCGAGGATGTGGATGCCGACATCGCCGAGCACGCCGTTCGAGCCGTGACCGCGCGACAGGCGCCAGAGCCATTTCGGATCGGTGCGCCAGTCGCCCCAGAATTTCGACACCAGCCAGCTTTGCAGATAGGACGCCTCGACATGCCTGACCGTGCCGATTTCACCCGCCTGCACCATCTGGCGGGCCTTCTGCAGCGCCGCGACATTGCGATAGGTCAGGTTCACCATGTTGACGAGGCCGGCAGCCTCGGCCGCGTCGGCCATCTCGCTGGCCTTGCCGAAGTTCTCGGCCAGCGGCTTCTCGCACAGCACCGGCTTGCCGGCGGCGATCAGCGCCATGGTGGTCGGGTGATGGATGCGGTCGGGCGTGACATTGGCCACCGCGTCGAAATCCCCCCATGTCAGCGCCTCCTCCAGCGAGGTAAAGCGTTTGGGGATCTTGAAGCCGTCGGCGAATTCACCGACGCGCGCCGCATCGACATCGACGGCGCCGACGATGTCGACGCCCTCGATGGCGCCGAAGCGCCTTGCATGCTCCTGCGCCATCCAGCCGGTGCCGAGTATCAAAAGCCGCATTTTTTGCTCCTTGGGGATATTGGAATTCGTCGTCTCAGAGGTGCTGCCAGATCGCCTTCAGCGGCGAGTCCATGGCTTGCTCGATCGTCCGCAACTGCTCGCTGGCCAAGGAGGTCACTCCCGGATCGACGACCGTAAGCGCGCAGACACCGAACGCCGCCGGCCAGATATAGCGCAGGTCGTTCAGCGATGTGGGCTTTTGGCAGCACGGCGTGGTGACGGACAGGTCTTCGAAGCGCGATGCTGCACCTTGGTCCATCGCGTCGCCCCACCATTCCTCGATGTCACTGCCGCAAAACGGACAATGGATGCTTTCCGTGTTTGCTCCGGCGTCAAAGAACGTCAGGCCTTCTTCCAATTCGACGGCGACATGCTCGGCCAGCGGGAACAGTTCACGCGCAACCTTTATGGCTGCGGCGGCCGCCGGCTCGTCGGGGTACCAGTGCGAGTCATATGGCACGAAACGCAGATAGGTATCGGACATGGGGCTCCTCCCGGTCGAGACCTCAAACAGCGCGGATGATGCCGCCGTCGACGCGGATGTTCTGGCCGGTGATGTAGCCGGCGCCTTCCGACGCCAGGAAGGCGATGGTTGCGGCGATCTCTTCCGAGGTGCCGTAACGCTGCATCGGCACGCTGTCGCGGCGCTCTTCGGTGGCCGGCAGGCTGTCGATCCAGCCGGGCAGCACGTTGTTCATGCGCACATTGTCAGCTGCATAGGTGTTGGCGAAGATTTTCGTGTAGGCGGCAAGGCCGGCGCGGAACACCGCCGAGGTCGGGAACATCGGGCTCGGCTCGACCACCCAGGCGGTCGAGATGTTGATGATGGCGCCGCCCTTCTGCTTGACCATCTGCGGTGCCACGATGCGCACCGGCCGGATGACGTTGAGCAGATAGACATCCATGCCGGTGTGCCACTGCTCGTCCGTGATTTCGAGGATCGGCGCGCGCGGCCCGTGGCCGCCGCTGTTGACCAGCACGTCGATGCGACCATAACGCTCCAGGGTCAGGTCGACGAGACGCTGCAGATCCTCATTCGACTGGTTGGAGCCGGTGACGCCGAGGCCGCCAAGTTCCTTGGCCAGCGCCTCGCCCTTGCCCGACGACGACAGGATGGCGACCTTGAAGCCATCCGCCGCCAGGCGCTTCGCCGCCGCCGCACCCATGCCGCTGCCGCCGGCCACGACGACAGCTGTTTTCTCTGAACTCATTGGACTTTCCTTCTCGGTTTGGCGGCACTGCAAGCGAGGCCTTGGTGCCTGACCTATAACCGGTTTCGTCAGCCGGTTCGAACCAGAAAGGCTGAACCAGCATGCAGAATAACGCGACCGTGTGGCTGGGAATTCAGACGGGCAACAGGGCGTCTGGCTTCACATTGGCGATCGAGGCGTAGGTGTGCGTTTCCCGGACGCCGGGCAGCGGCAGGATGACCCGCTGCAGGAAATCCTGGAACATCGCCATGTCGGCGATACGCGCCTTGACCAGATAGTCGAAACCGCCGACCACCATGTGGCACTCGATGATCTCGGGCGCCCGCAACACCGCCTCGGCGAACCGGTCGAAGACATGCGGCGCCGTATGGTCGAGCCGCACCTCGATGAAGACGAGCTGTGCCTGCCCGATCCTGGCGGGATCGAGAACGGCCCGCACCGCGCGGATGAACCCTTCGGCGAACAGCCGCTTGACGCGCTGCGCCGCCCCGGTCGGCGACAGGCCGACCCGGCGCGCCAGATCGAGCGTCGTGCGGCGGCCGTCCTCCTGCAACAAGCGCAGCAGCGAACGATCGATACGGTCGAGATCTGCCATTTCTGGATTCACACTTTTGAGCTGGAACAAGCGTGATAGTCACGCCAAAATCGCGAAAACAGCATATTTCATCACGCCATCAGATCGCAATACCGTTGCCGTGCACTCCAGCCGACAACGAAAGCGGATCCCATGACATCCCTATCGATCTCCCGCAGCGCCCAGACCAAGGGCGATACACCGGTGCTCATTCTGAGCGAAGCCGAGGTGAAAACATGCGTCGACCTTCGCCAGCTTCTCGACGCGCTGGCCGGCGGCTTCAAGGCGCTGTCGGGTGGCAAGGTCGTCAGTCCGGCCCGGCCGCAGCTCGATATTCCGCAAGCCGGCTATTCGCTGGCCATGCCGGCCTGGATGGCGGACATGCATCTGACGGTCAAGATCGTCAACGTCTTCGAAGGCAACATCGCCAAAGGCGTCCCCAGCCATCTTGCGACGATCCATCTGTTCGACCCGGAGACCGGCATGCCGATCTGCATCATGGACGGCACCTACATCACCGCCGTGCGCACCTCCGGCTCGGCCGTGTTGTCGGTGCGAGAACTCGCCCGCCGTGACGCCAAGGTCGTGACGGTGGTCGGCGCCGGTGTGCAGGCCAGCCAGCACCTCAATCTTCTGCCGCTGGTGCGCGACTTCGCCGAGATCCGCGTCGTCTCCAAAGTGTTCGCGGATGCGCAGGCTCTTGCCGCGCAACATCCCGGCGTCGTCGCCGTCAGCGATATCGAGGCCGCGGTGCGTTCGTCGGATGTCGTCTGCCTGGCGACGCATTCCTACGAGCCGGTGATCTCGGCCGACTGGGTGCGCCCCGGCACCCATGTCTCGTCGGTGGGCGTCGCACCGCCCGGCGGCGAACTGCCGGTCGAGCTTGTCGGCCGGGCCGGCCTGTTCGTCGAGACCAGGGATGCCTTTGCCCCGACCCCGGTCGGCTCCTGCGAACTCGCCGGTCTCGATCCGCAAGCCGGAACCGAACTCGGCGAAATGCTGCTCGGGCTGCGGCCGGGCCGCGTCGGCGCCGATCAGGTCACCGTCTACAAGGCGATGGGCGTTGCCATGGAGGACATGGTGGCGGCCGACCTCGCCTATCGCGAGGCGGTTCGGAAGGGATTTGGGCGCGTCGTTGCGCTGTAGGAGGTTGGCCGAATTCATTGTTCAAGTCGGCGCTGCCCCTCATTGCCCTGCCGGGCATTTCTCCCCGTTGAACGGGGAGAAAGAAGCCGGCCGCAACGCCGGCGTCATCCTTGCAGCGCTTATGATTGGCGAAATCATCGGCGACAATTCCCTTCTCCCCGTTCAATACGGGGAGAAGTCTCCGGCAGGGTGATGAGGGGCAGCGCCAACGTCCGGACCAAGGGCATTGGAACCGAAGCAATGGTCTGCTCGACAACCGGAGCGGAGCGGACTTTCGGGTCCGTGAGAAGCGCAAAAAGCCGTCGTTTGCAGGCCGGCTGAATATCAACGCACCTTGGGCAAGCCAGGCAGCATCTGGCTTAGCACCCGATCGCGCAGGATGACGTGATGGAAGATGGCCGCGGCGGCGTGCAGGCCGGCGAGCCATAGGATGATATCGCCAAGCGTGCCGTGGATCTCCGCCAGCGGTGCGCCCCAGGTGCCGGAAAACGGCCCGATCGCTCCCAGGCCGTAGAATGTCACCGGGTGGCCGCCGAACCATGCGCCGAGCATGGCGGTCGCCGGAACCGCGAACAGAAGCGCACAGAGCGCCCAATGCGTTGCCTTCGACGCGACCTCCATCCATGCGGGCATCGGCGGTGCCTCGGGAATGCGGTCGAACAGGCGCCAGACCAGGCGAATGACCAGCAGCCAGAAAACGGTGAAACCGAGCGATTCGTGAAGCAGCAGCGTCGGGGCGCGGGCCTCGGAATAGACCCGCGTCGGCGGGCCCCCTTCGGAGACCAGGAAGGCGATGAGCACAAGCAGTGCCGTCAGCCAGTGAAATGCCTGGGCGAGGCTTCCGTAGCGGGTTGTCGTACCGGACAGCGACATGCAAAAGCTCCGAACCACAGTTGGACACGATCCCCCGCAACGTTGAACGTGCCCTTGTTTCAGTTGGTCCTCAAGTGGACTCAATCCTCGTCGGTCCAGATCAGCCGCAGCAGGCGCAGCAGCGTTGCCCGCTCCTTTTTCGTCAGCCGCTGCAGGAACCGGTCTTCGTGCCGGCGAACCCGTTGCCGCCATCCGGGCATGGCCTCCCTGGCGGCCGGCGTCAGGGCGAGCGTCTGCACGCGTTTGTCTTCGGCATGGTCGTCACGCTCGACCAGCCCGCGCTCTTCCAGGTCGGCGAGCAGCGGCGCCATGTTGGCGCTCTTCATGCCGAGCAGGCGGCAGAGCTCGGCGGCGCGGATGCCGGGCTTCTCATCAATCAGCGCCAGCATGCCGTAGGTGACCGGGCGCAGTGCCGCCTCGGTCAGCTCGACCGCGAAATCGTTGAGCGCAAAGGCCGAGGCGCGTTTGAGATTGTAGCCGATCTGCGCGTCCAGCGCGTCTTCGGGTGCCGCGCCTGGCGCGCTGCGACTGGTGTGAGCCTCGTCCATGTTGCAACCGATCGCCGCGATCAAGGTCCTTGTCAAGCGAAAAAGACTATGCGACATAGCAAACATGATAGCTATGCCATATAGCAATTGTCATCAATGCTAAGGCGAAACGGGAGGACCTGCACATGACCGAAGAGACCGTTGCCTTCGATGTCGAGAACGGCATCGCCTGGGTGCGCTTCAACCGGCCGGACAAGCGCAACTGCATGAACCCGGCGCTCAACCGGCGGATGATGGAGGTTCTCGACCAACTGGAATTCCGCGACGATGTCGGCGTGCTGGTGCTGTCCGGCGAAGGCAGCGCCTGGTCGGCGGGCATGGACCTCAAGGAGTATTTCCGCGAGACAGAGGCCAAGGGTCTTGGCGCCATCCGCAAGGCGCAGTCCGAAGCCTATGGCTGGTGGCGGCGGCTGCGCTGGTACGGCAAACCGACCATCGCCATGGTAAATGGCTGGTGCTTCGGCGGCGGCTATGGCCCGCTCTTCGCTTGCGACCTCGCCTTCGCCGCCGACGAGGCGCAGTTCGCCCTGTCGGAGATCAACTGGGGCATCCTGCCCGGCGGCGGCGCCACCAAGGTGGTGGTCGACCTCTTGTCGATGCGCGATGCCATGTACCATGCGCTGACCGGCGAACTCATCGATGGCAGGAAGGCCGCCGCCTGGAAGCTGGTCAACGAAAGCCTGCCGCTGGCGGATCTGAAGGCGCGTGTCACCGAGGTCGCGACCCTGCTGCTGAAGAAGAACCCGATTGCGCTGAAGGCGACCAAGGACGCCATCCGCCGCGTCGCCGAGATGACCTATGACAATGCCGAGGACTATCTGGTGCGCGCCCAGGAGGCAGCCAACTCCCACGACAATGAGGGCCGCAAGGAAGGCATCCGCCAGTTCATCGACGAAAAGAGCTACAAGCCCGGTCTCGCCGCCTACGACAAGGCCAGGTGACCGTGCAAGCATAGCGCAACCCTGGGGAGGAGATGCAGATGCCGGCCTGGACGACATCGGACCCCGTGGCCCTGCACGCCAGAGCGCAGCCGGATCGCGTCGCCTGTGTCGATCTGGCCACCGGCCGGCGCTGGACCTACGTCGCACTCGACGCGGCCATCCAGCGCGCTGTCGGCGTTCTCGAAACCGGCTACGGCATCGGGCCCGGGCAACGGATTGCTACGATCGCCCGCAACAGTGCCGACCTGCTGATCCTGCAGCAGGCCGCGATGCGGCTTGGCGCCATCTTCGTGCCGCTCAACTGGCGGCTCGCCGGCGCCGAGCAGCAGGCAATCCTTGCCGATTGCGATCCGGTGTTGCTGCTGCATGACTCGGCCCTCGATATGGCGCCGCCCAGCGGCTGCATGCCGGTCGAAGTCGCTGCCTTCGCGGCGGCGGTCGAGGCGCATGCACCGGCGCCGCGCCGCCCGTTGCCGGCGGACGATATGCCGTCGATCATCCTCTACACGTCCGGCACGTCGGGCCGGCCGAAAGGGGTCATCGTCACCGAGCGCAACGCCTTCGCCACGGCTGTCAATTTCGGCGTGCTCGGGCGGGTCGGCAATGCCAGCATCTTCCTCTGCGACATGCCGATGTTCCATGTCATCGGCCTCATCGCCAGCCTGCGTCCACCCCTGCTGCAGGGTGGCACGCTGTTGATCTCACCCGGCTTCGATGCCGGCCTCACCAACCGTCGCCTCGCCGATTCCGCGCTTGGCGTCACCCACTATTTCTGCGTGCCGCAAATGGCCAGAATGCTGCGCGACGATCCGGGTTTTGCCCCTGTGACCTGGACCTCGCTCATCGCCATCTTCACCGGCGGCGCGCCCAATCCTGCCGCCGACATCCTCTGGGCTGGCACAAGGTGTGCGCATGGTCGACGGCTTCGGCATGACGGAAGCAGGCACCGTGCTCGGCATGCCGGTCGAGGCCGACCGGATCGCCCGCAAGGCGGGCGCGGCGGGCCTTGCCGCGCCGACGATCGACCTGCGCATCGTCGGCGAGGATGGCCGCGATATCGCCGCTGGCGAGCCAGGCGAGATATGGCTGTCAGGTCCCAGCGTCACCTCAGGCTACTGGAACCGGCCGGAAGAGACAGCGCGCGCCTTCACCGCCGATGGCTGGTTCCGCACCGGCGACGTCGGGCGGCGGGACGACGAAGGCTTTGTCACCCTCGTCGACCGCCGCAAGGACATGTTCATCTCCGGCGGCGAGAACGTCTACCCGGTCGAAATCGAGATGGCGCTGCTCGACCACCCCGCCATCGCCGAGGCGGCGGTGATCGGCGTCGCCGACCAACGCTGGGGCGAAGTCGGGCGCGCCTTCGTCGTGGTCAAACCCGGCTGCGTGGTCGATCCGGCAGATTTGGCAAGCCACTGCGGTACCCGCATCGCCCGCTACAAGGTGCCGAAGGAGTTTTTGCTCACGCAAGCGCTGCCGCGCACCGCATCCGGCAAGATCCAGAAACACATTTTGCGCAGCTGGACGGCATCGGCCAGCGGGCAAGCCTGAGGCGGACCGGCGTTCAGTCAGCGGGCGCGGCGCGAAAAATCGCCACGGCCGCCGCAACGATTGCCGCATTGTCCTGCGCGATCATGCCATCGGCGAGCGTCTTGCCGTCTTCCAGCCCGACCCGCGTCGACCAGCGCTTGCGATGCGCTAGCTCGACGAACGGCCAGACCGTGGCGTCGGCGCCGTGCAGCAGGATCGGCCGCCGCGCCCCGCCGCGCTCGAGCACGGCGGCGATGCCGTGCGCCTCGTCAAGTGCTGCGGCCAGGTCCTGGATGTCGATCTCGATCAGGATGCGCAGCACCTGGCTGTGGCCGGCAAGACCGACGAAGCGCTCGGCATCGGCGACGGTGGCAAGCCCGGCCTCGATGCCGACACCGCGCTGGCGCAGCAGCTCCATCACGGCGGGCGCGTCGGCCTCCGACAGATTGACCGAGGCGTAGTCGGGAAGTTCCCGCCAGCCGGCAATCACCGCGCGGGTCCGCTCGACATCGTTCTCGATCCAGGCACCGGTCGACACACCGATGAGCGTGCCCGGGCAGGCCTGGCGCACCGCCAGCACGGTCGCATCGACCGCCGCCAGGCTTTCGCGCCCATCGTCGCGCGGGTGGATATGCAGTTCGGCCGCACCGGCGGCAACGCAGGCCGCGGCGTCGCTGGCCATCGCCTGTGCATCGAGCGGCAGCCTGGGGTGGAAATCGCGCGGACGCGCGCCGTTGATGCAGGCCTGGACGATCATCGATCTCACCTCGGACAAGGGACGTCGCAGTCTAGCCGTGCAGCAAGAGGCGGCAAAGAGTTGGGCGAAGTCTCTGCTGACAGCGCGGGCAAAATTGGCGGCATTTGAATAAAAGCCGCCTGTGGATATTTACCCCGCGTTCCGCCAGGCCCGGCAAGATACATTAGGGCGGGATCATGGAGACACGATTGACCAGTGATTTTTCAGCCGCCCGCATCCACCTCGAACGCGCCTATCACTATCTGCGTGGCAGTGACGAGACGAGCCGCACGGCATGCGACGCCCTCGATCTGTTGATCGAAACGGTGGCGGAAGCACAGCACAGGCCACCGGAGGCTGGAGTGCTGGAGTTTCCGCAATCGACGGCGCGGCGAACCGCCTAGGATGTGACAAGATTCAGGCCGGCTGGCCCGGCCTGGATCTCAACACCCTGGATCACGATGCCTTGCGGGCCGCCACTCCCTCGGTCGCGCGCATGACGATGTGATCCAGCGGTTCCGGCCGGTGCAGCAAGAACCCCTGGCCGAAGGCGACGCCCATGTCGCTCAGCATCGTCAACGTGTCCTGCCGTTCGATCTTCTCGCCCACAACATCGCAGCCCAGGCTGCGGGCAATGCTGGTGATGGCCAGCACGATCTCGCGGTCGAAGCGGCTTTGCGTGATGTGCTCGATGAAGGAACCGTCGATCTTGATCGTGTCGACGGGGAATCGCCTGAGATATTCGAACGAACTCATGCCGGCGCCGAAGTCGTCGAGGCTGACCCGGCAGTGCCGCTCGCGCGCCTTGCGCACGAATTGTTCGGCGGCGTCGAAATTCGTGACCGCGGCGGTCTCGGTGATCTCGAAGCCGATGCCGGAATGCGGCGCCCCGGTCTGCTCGATGATGCTGTCGACGAACTCCCACAGCTGCGGATCGCTCAGCGTCTGCGCCGACAGGTTGAAGCCGAGCGTCAGCGTGCCCGCGCGCAGGGCCGCGCCGTGCCGCGACAGCGCGGTGCGGATGATCCAGCGGTCGAGCCTGGAAGCGATGCCGAACCGCTCGGCCACCGGAATGAATTCGCCGGGCGGCACCAGGCGGCCATTGCGCGCGGAGAGCCTCGCCAGCACTTCGACATGGCGGCTCTCTTGCCAGGGTCTGCCCAGCCGATGGATTTCCTGGCCGAACAGTTTCAGCCGTCCGTCTTCCATGGCATCGACGGTGTCGGCGGCGATGCGCGCCGCATTCAGCCCGCCCGATCCCGATTCCGCGATCGCGGAGAACACCGCGAAACGGTTGCGTCCGGCAGCCTTGGCTGCGTAGCAGGCGTCGTCGGCGCAGGCCAGCGCGTCGGCCACCGTGGTGTTGGCGTCATCGACGAAGGCGATACCGATCGAGGCCGCCAGCTTGCGCGTCGACGCGGCCAGGCCGAGATCGGCCTCGCGCACCGCGCCAAGCACGGCAGTGGCGATCCGCTCGGCCTGCGCGGCATCGCAATGCGGCACCAGCAGCGCGAATTCGTCGCCGCCCAGCCGCGCCGCATGCGCCGATGGCGGCAGGCAAGCGCGGATGCCGGCGGCAACGCTCTTCAGCGCCATGTCACCGGCGGCGTGGCCGGCGAAATCGTTGAGCGCCTTGAAGTAGTCGAGATCGACATAGAACACCGCCAGCGGCGCACCCGCCGCGATATGGTCGGCGAGCAGCCGGTCGAAGGCGGAGCGGTTCCACAGGCCGGTCAGCGCGTCATGGCGGGCCGCGTAGGCGAGCTCCTGCTGGCGCAGCTTCTCCTCGGTGATATCGCGCACCGTACCCAGGATCTGGCCGGCGGCACCCGCGGCGGCGATGAAGCGGACCAGCGATTCGACATGGCGGAGCTCGCCGTCGCGCTTGATGATGCGGTATTGATTGGCGATGACGCCATCCGTTCCGACTGCCGCCTCGTGGGCACGCTCGGTGGCTTCCTTGTCGTCGGGATGCAGATAGGTGTGCCAAAGGTCGGCCGTCACCTCGTCGGTGTCGGCAACGAGGCCGAATATATCCCTGGTGCGGGTGTCCCAATAGCTTTTGCTGGTGGCGATGTCGTGGTGCCAGATGCCGGTGCCGCTGGCGGCGAGCGCCAGGCGGAAGCGCACATTGACCTGTTCGAGTTCGGCTTCGGTCGCCTTCTGCCTGGTGATGTCGGTCTGCACGCCCATCAGCCGCAGCGGCTTTCCGGAGGCGTCGCGCTCGACGATGCCGCCGCGATCGAGCACCCACACCCAATGGCCCAGCTTGTGCTTCAGCCTGAGTTCGGTCTCGATGGCGTCGGTCTGTCCGGCAATGTGGCGGTCGCCGCTGGCCAGCGCCCGCTCGCGATCGTCGGGATGGGTCAGTTGCAGCCATAGGTCGCTGGCGTTGGCAAGTTCGCTTTCATCATAGCCCAGCATCCGCGCCCAGGTCGCGGAATAGAAGCAGTCGCCGGTCGCAAGATCCCAGTCCCAGACGCCAAGATGGGCGCGTTCCAGCGCCGTGGCCCAGAACGTTCCATTGCGACTTTTCTTGTCCTGACGCGTCATCGTCTGTTTCGCTCGTCCCCGCAGCGGGGACAATCTGCAGCAAAACCAGAGAAGAAACAGTTACCGTTGGAGGGCCGGCCGAGAGCGGTGATCCGGCATTGCCAGATTGTCGGCAGCATCCCAATTCCTGCAACGGCCCCGCGCCTTTCGATTGGCCGGCAAGAAGCGGAGTTTTGCGCTCGCCGGATCGTCCTACTGCTTGCCCCGGGTCATCGGCCAGTGCGGTGATCCCTGGCAAACAACAAAAGGACCTCCCAATGACCAAACAGGAAGACAACAAGGCCGTCGTCGTCAGATGGTTCACCGACTTCTGGGGTGAAACCTGCGATCTGTCTGTGGTCGACGACATCGCCGCGCCGGACATGCTGCTGAAATACTCGCTGCATGAGCCGCGCCGTGGCCGCGGCGACATCAAGGCCTTCATGACCGACTTCCGCGCCGCCTTCCCCGACCTCAACGTCCGGTCCACCGCCGACCTCATCGCCGAGGGCGACTATGTCGTCGGCCAGTGGGAAGGCGGCGGCACCCACACCGGCCAGGCCTTCAGCGATTTCCTCGTCGGTTCGCTGCCCGCCGCCACCGGCCGCACCATGCGCTTCACCGGCACCACCGTGCTGAAGGTGGTCGACGGCAGGATCGTCGAGGAAATCGGCCTCGACGACGGCGTCGCTGCGCTCACCCAGCTCGGCCTGATCAAGGCCGCCTGATTGCAGGGCCATCGCCGCCCAGGCGATGGCCCTCTTTCAATCCCGCCCAAGCCTGAAGACAAGGTAGCCTGCAACAATCGAAAGCCGCGGATGGCGGCGAATGATGCTGGAGCGTCGCCGCGCAACGTCTTCGTCAACGAATCCTTGCCAACAAATCGCGCATTATAACTGTATAATTTTTATGATTTTACTTTGATGAAAGTGTAAACCAGACGGTAATACATTTTCTGCGAAATACTCCATACAGTTTTCTGGGCAGCTGGCGGGATGTCCTTCGATGAATGCGCACACCGGGCAGAGCAGCGGCAATCGCCGCTCAGTTGCCATTTTTGACCTGGACATCGCGGCAACCAGGAGCGGCTGGCTGCTGACTGCCCTGTGTCTGGCCTATGCCGTGACCGCGCTCTACCTGGAGCCGGATCGCTATCTGCATCTGGCGCATTCCTATGCCAAGCCGTTCGTCTTCTTCCTGCCCGCGCTTCTGGCGGCTGGGCTCGGCCTGGTGGCGCTGACATTTGCCAGGCACAACCCGACCAGGTTCATGCTCGACACGCTCAGGCAGCGTTGGCTGGCAGCCGCACCCGTCATCCTCTTGTTCTTTCTCGGCATCACCGCCTTCACGACCTTGAAGGTCGCCATCCCGGACATCGTGCCATTCTACGCCGACCGCGCCCTGGCGGCGCTTGATTTTCGGTTGCACGGCGCCGATCCCTGGACATGGGCGCACAGCGTCGTTCCCGAACCGGCTTCAGCCGTCATTTTCGCCGGCTACGCATATGTCTGGCATGTCCAATGGTTCGGCATTTTGCTGTTCGTCGCCTTCTGGAACGATCCGGTCAGACGCTTGCGCTATCTATGGGCGTTCGCACTGACCACGATCCTGTGCGGCACCGTTCTTGCGACCCTGCTGTCGTCCACCGGCCCGATATTCTACTACCAGTTCTACGGTGGCGACCGGTTTGCCGGACTGCAGATCGCCCTGGCGCGGCACGGCTACGCCACGTCGGTCGATGCCTATGCCAGCTATCTCTTTGCAGCCTACGAAAGTGGTCGCCCGGAACTGGGGACCGGCATCTCCGCCATGCCGAGCGTGCATGTTGCAATCGCCACGCTCAATGCGTTCTTGCTGGCCGGCTTCGGTCGTCGGTGGGCCATCATCGGCTGGTCCTTCGCGGCGCTGATCCTGTTCGGCTCGGTTTACACCGGCTGGCACTATGCCGTGGATGGCTACCTCTCGATCCTTGTGGTGTCCCTGCTCTGGTCCCTGACGGGGCGTTTCGTCCTGCCGCAAGCGAGCCGGAACATCGCCGAGGTGGGATCGGCGATTCCGGATCCGGCGCCACAATGAACGGGCCTACCGCGACCCACAGCTTCGGGTGAGTGGCCAGGCGGCATTGGCGCCGCCTGGTCTTGGCCCACTACTGGCTCGGCGCCATCGCGTGTTCGCATGACACTTTCGGGTTCATGTCGGCGAAGGTGCCGGTCGGGTTGCCCTTCCAGGCCCAGACATGCAGTTCGTAGAACGCGCCCAGGCCGTAGCGGTTGGGCGCGCTGTTGAAGTTGAACAGCTGTCCGTCCAGCGACGCCGGCCCCTTCGAGGTGATGTATTCGACCGCCACCAGCTTCAGCGAGCCGTCGGCCATCGGCTCGTACATCACGGCTTGGGGACGGGCGATGTCGATCTTGTCGTCCTTCAGATACCGGCCGTTGACGTAGTGGATGCCCATGGCGCCGCCGGTGATGCCGCTGGCGCAGGGAATGGGCGCATAGCCCTCGGCCATAGCTGCCTTGATGTCGACAAACCGGCTGTTGGCAGCTCGTACCTTGTCGGCCAGCGGATTGGGCCCGGACGCAGCCGCTTCCTGATGGGCCTGCGCGAACGCGGTGCAGACAGCCAGCATGGCCCCCGCAATGAGAAGCCTGTTGCAGAATTTGTGTGTCATCTTCATTCCATTCTTCTTGAAAAAGCACAGCTGGCCGGCCGCCGAAAATACGGAGGCCCGGCACGCAAGGACTGTGACTGTTGTTGCTTGGAGGTCCCGATGCGACGAATGCCGGGAAGGATCATCCCTTCGGCAGATACGGGATCGTTCCGGCCAGATCGGTGTTGTCGATCATCTGGAAACGGCTGTCGCTGCCATCCTGACGGGCCGAGACGAAGGGCGCATAGGCCGGATCGCTGGTGAAGGCGCGCGCCGCCGCTTCCGACGGGAACGCCATCAGGGCGATCAGTGTGGTGTCGAGCGGCTTGCCTTCAAGCGTCTTCACATTGCCGCTGCGCGACAGATATCTGCCGCCATGCTTGTGGACGAGATCGTGCACCGATGCGGCGTAGGCCGGCATCCACTGCGGGTTCGTCACCTTGATGTCTGCGATAATGTAAGCGGTCATGGGTCGTCTCCTGTTTGCGGTGCAAGGGGTATCCCCTGCAACCGGCCAAAGGGCTCGCATGTCAGGGCACTCGCCAGCCAGTCCGCGATCTGTACCGGGGCAGTACAGTTTCCGTACTGGCCGCTTCAATCATGAAGGCCTAATATTCAGCCCAGGTTCGAGGGAGAGGCCGCAATCATGACCCAGCACGGATACAAGCAGTTCTGCCCGCTATCGATGGCCGCCGAGGTGCTCTGCACCCGCTGGACCATGGTGCTGCTGCGCGAACTGGTGGCAGGCTCGACCCGCTTCAACGACCTGCGCCGCGGCGTGCCGAAAATGTCGCCGACCCTTCTGTCGCAACGGCTGAAGGAGCTCGAACTGGCGTCGATCATCGAGCGCAAGGAAGTGCCGGGCGAGAAAGGCATCTTCGAATATCGGCTGACGGAGGCTGGCCGGGATCTGCGCCCGGTCGTCGAGGCGATGGGCTTCTGGGGACAGAAATGGGTCGAGTCCCGCCTGTCGTTGAA
This sequence comes from Mesorhizobium newzealandense, assembly GCF_042682145.1. NCBI lineage: Bacteria > Pseudomonadati > Pseudomonadota > Alphaproteobacteria > Hyphomicrobiales > Phyllobacteriaceae > Mesorhizobium > Mesorhizobium newzealandense. The sequence goes on from NZ_JBHUGZ010000010.1 coordinate 96,493, forward strand.
AAACCTCGATCCGTCGCTGCTGATGTGGGACATGCGGCGCAATCTGAACCCCTCGCCGCTGCCCGAGGGGCGCACGGTGATACAATTTCTGTATCAGGAGCTACCGGCGTCCAAACGGTCGTGGTGGCTGATCGTCGAAAAGCACGGCGAGGTCGATCTGTGCTGGTACGATCCGGGCTTTGACGTCGATCTCTACGTCTCGACCGACCTGCACACGATGACGGCGATCTGGATGGGGTTGATCACGGTTGAGAAGGCCGGGGCAAAGGTCGCCTTGACTGGCGATCAGGACATCGCGCGGAAGATGCAGACATGGCTCGGGCTCAGCCCGTTCGCGATCGAACCCAAGCGGGCGGCGTAGTAACGAGGGCTCGGGGGACGACGAGCGGCGGCGCTTGGCAGGAAACGGGTGGCGGGGCCGGTTTTTGGCGGCTTCAATGCGGCCATGTTCATCACGCTGGCCAAAAACCTGAAATCCACGCCGCTGCCGGTTGCCGACGATCCGCGCTGGGCGCGCATCGTCGCGCGCGACAAGTCGGCCGACGGAGAATTCTGGTATTCGGTGGCGACGACCGGCGTCTATTGCCGGCCTTCCTGCCCGTCGCGGCGCGCCAACCCGAAGAACGTGCAGTTGCACGGCACGCTCGATCAGGCCAGGGCAACCGGCTTTCGCCCGTGCCGGCGCTGCAATCCGGATGGCCCGTCGCTAGAGGCCGGCAACGCGGCGATGGTCGCCGATGCCTGCCGCAGGGTCGAGCAGAGCGAGGAAGAGCCGTCGCTCGGTGAACTGGCGGCCGCCGCCGGCCGCAGTGCCGCCTATTTCCACCGCGTCTTCAAGGCGGTCACCGGGCTGACGCCGAAGGACTATGCCGCCGCCCACCGCGCCGAAAGGGTCCGTCAAGGCCTCGAGGCCGGCGCCAGTGTCACGGTGGCGATCTACGATGCCGGCTTCAATTCGAGCGGGCGTTTCTATGAAAAATCCACCGGCATGCTCGGCATGACGCCGACGCGCTATCGCAACGGCGGCGCTCATGAAGAGATCCGCTTTGCCGTCGGCGAATCCTCGCTCGGCACCGCCTCGAGCCAAAAAGGTGTCGCCTCGATCCTGCTTGGCGACGATCCCGACACGCTGGTGCGCGACCTGCAGGACCGTTTCCCCAGGGCATGGCTGATCGGCGGCGACCGCGACTATGAGGCGCTGGTCGCCCGTGTCGTCGGTTTTGTCGAAGCGCCGGCGCTCGGCCTCGACCTGCCGCTCGACGTGCGCGGCACGGCCTTCCAGCAGCGTGTCTGGCAGGCCCTTCAGGACATCCCGGTCGGCAGCACTGTCTCTTACGCTGAAATCGCACAGCAGATCGGAGCGCCAAAAGCGACCCGCGCCATCGCCGCCGCCTGTGCGGCCAACGCACTTGCCGTCGCCATCCCCTGCCACCGCGTGATCCGCAACGACGGTGCCTTGTCCGGCTACGCCTGGGGCGCGGAGCGCAAGCGCGCGCTGCTCGACCGCGAGGCGGGGTCCGGCAGATCGGCCAAGACATCTGACAACGCATACCGGTCTTCGCGGGCCTGACGGCGGGAGGACCTGGCGGCAATGCGCGCGATGGCAAGGTCTCCCACCACCGATGCGAAGCCTCGCGGCAACGGCGCCGCCGCCAGCCCACGCCCCCAAGACGCGAAATCACTGGTCATGACCGCCATCGGCGAGCTTGTCGATGGCGGCAAGGCCGAGTGGAGCCGCACCGCAACCGGCGAGATCGAGCTTCGCCTGCTGACCGGCGAAGTGTTCCTGCTCGGCGAGCTGTCCGTCACCCGCCTCACGTGACGAAGTGTGAACGGTTCAAAATCAGCCCTCTACGGCACCTACCTTTGCGCCATTCAGGCAGATTTGAATTTGAAAGCAAGCTTCGGAGTGAGCGCGGGAAGCCGTCTCTGTAGGGTTCAGGCACAGACAAAGGAGTGAAGGCAATGAACCTCATGCAAACCCAAATGACCGCACCGACGGCGATAGCCCGCAACGACGCCGCTCTCGACGCCATCGCCTATGCCATCGGCAACCGCTTCCGCGGCAGGATGCTGGTCGAAGATGAGGCCGGATTGCGCGACGATCTCGCGGCCATAGCGCGCTTCGTCGAGACGCCGGCGGCCGGACTCGACCTGCCGCTCGACATGCGCCACGGCACGCCATTCCAGCAGCGTGTGTGGGAGGTGCTGCGCGCCATCCCGTGCGGCGCCACCGTCACCTACACCGCACTGGCCCGCCGCCTTGGCCAGCCGAACGGTGCCCGTGCCGTGGCGACGGCCTGCGCTGCCAACGCCATCGCGCTCGGCATTCCCTGCCACCGTGTTGTCCGCGCCGACGGCACGCTGGCCGGCTACCGCTGGGGCGTCGAGCGCAAGTGCACCCTGCTCGACAAGGAGGCCGCTCAATGAACGCCCACGCCAAGGTTGCCGCATCCGTGGTCGAAGCCGCTGAGACGCGCGTCGCCGCTTACGACTGGCCAGCCCTTGCCGCCGAACTCGACGGCTTCGGCTGCGCGGTGATCGAGAAATTGCTCTCGCCCGAAGAATGCCGGCAGATCGCTGGGCTCTATCCCGAGGAACAGCATTTTCGCAGCCACATCCATATGGCCAGGCACGGCTTCGGCAAGGGCGAGTACCGCTATTTACGCTACCCCTTGCCGGACCTGCTCGGCGGTCTGCGCAGCGCGCTCTATCCCAGGCTGGCCGAGGTCGCCAATCAGTGGAACCAGCACATGGGTCAAGCCATGCGCTACCCCGCGACGCATGCCGAGTTTCTCGAGCAGTGCCACGCCGCCGGCCAGACGCGGCCGACGCCGCTGTTGCTGCAATATGTGCCCGGCGACTTCAACTGCCTGCACCAGGACCTCTATGGCGACCTCGCCTTCCCGCTGCAGGTGGCGATCCTGCTTTCCGAACCGGGCAAGGATTTCACTGGCGGCGAGTTCGCGCTGACCGAGCAGCGGCCGCGCATGCAGAGCCGGGTCGAGGTGGTGCCACTGCGCCAGGGCGACGCGGTTGCCTTCGCCGTCCACAACCGGCCGGTGCAGGGAAGCAAGGGCAATTACCGCGTCAATATGCGCCACGGCGTCAGCCGGCTGCGCTCAGGCATGCGCCACACCGTCGGCATCATTTTTCACGATGCCAAGTGAGGCCGTCTTCCCTTCTTCCCTCGCGGAGAAGGGAAGAAGCACCAGTTCATCCAGCGTCGGCGGATGCCATGTCCAGGATCCACGGGCAGGCACAGTAGTCGGTGATGCGGCTGATCGTGCCGCCATCGGCATGGGATCCGCACCAGATACGCCGGCCGCCAGACATCGCCATGCAGCCTGTCGACGACCAGCACGATTTCCCCCCGATCGCGCCCCGCCGCATGCGCTGTCACCGAGCTTGGAGCAGGACGCTCACAGCGAGGGCTCGCCCTTGCCAATGCCGTCCTTTGGTAGCAATCTCCGCTCGGGATCCGGGCAACGACGGCGCTCGGCGCGGGCTCGGTTGAAAAACACGTCACGCCGTTGAGGGGAATCGATCATGACCCGCGACCAGATGCTCGCCCACCTTCGCGCCGCCGACGCCGTCGCGCGCGAGGCGAGGGCCCATGGGCATCATCCGTTCGGGTGCGTGCTGGTCGGGCCCGACGATCGCGTGCTCATGCGACAGGGCAATCTCGACACCGTGCGCCATGCCGAGACCGAACTCGCCCGCCGCGCTGCGGCTGCTTACGAGCCGGAGTTCCTCTGGCAATGCACGCTGGTCTCGACCTTCGAACCATGCGCGATGTGCGCCGGCACGATGTATTGGGCGAACATCGGGCGGCTGGTCTACGGGGGCGATGAGACCAAGATCCTGGCGCTGACCGGAGATCACCCGGACAACCCGACGATGAGCCTCTCCTCGCGTACCGTGTTCGGCTCCGGCCAGAAAAAGATCGAGGTCTTTGGCCCCTTCCCCGAAATCGAGGACGAGCTGCACGAGCCGCACCGCGATTTCTGGAAGCACTGACGCGGTGGCTAAGGCAACGGGCGCGTCCGCAATGATCCCGGGCACGAGGCGGCAGAATCCATCTGGCCAGTCGATCCGGTCTTAGACCGCCGGCGCGTAGCGGTTGACCACCATGCCGCAGGCATAGGCCTTCGAGCCGACCAGGCGCATGGTCTGGAAACCACCCTGGTCGAAGATGCGGCGCCCAGCGCCCAGCACCGCCGGATTGATGAACCGCTGGAACTCGTCGACCAGCCCGGCCGCGATCAGGGCGGACGCGAAACCGGCGCCGCCGAAGACGGCCATGTCGCCGCCCACGCCGGCCTTCAGCGCGTTGACTTCGCGTGGCAGGCCGCCGCTGGCCACCGTCGTGCGCTCCCATTGCGAGGCCTTGAGCCTGTCGCTCAGCACCACTTTCCGGGCATCGACGATGCGCTGCGCGAAGGCGTAGAACGGATCGCTCGGAAATTTCTTCGCCGCTTTGCCCCAATGGGTGAGATACCCCTCCTCGGCCATCTTGCGGCTGAGCAGGATGGTGTCGATGCCGGCAAAGACGGCGTTGAAATCCTGCTTCAGCGCGTCGTCCCAGGCGCTGTCGTCGCCCCATTCCCAGAGCTGCCAGGAATGGTCTTCGTCGGCGCCGACAAAGCCGTCGACCGACATCTGCATCTGCAGGATCAGCTTTTTCATCGTCATTCTCCTCGGTTTGTCCGGCTCAAGGGTGCGGGCGAAAGCCTGTGCCAGGCGCGCTGTCAGCATGGAATGCTTTACATTTGGAACCATTGACGCAAGATAAAATTGATGTCAATTGTAAAGCGATTTAAAAATGGAACCATAGAAATGTCGGCCAGGGGAAAGTCCGGTTGCCCGATCAACCTGTCGCTCGAACTCATCGGCGACCGCTGGACGCTGCTCATCATCCGCGACCTGATCTTCGCCGGGAAAAAGCATTTTCGGGAGTTCCTGCAGTCCGATGAAGGGATCTCCTCGCGCACGCTGGCCGAGCGGCTGCAGACGCTGCAGGACGAAGGCATCCTCACCCGCAGCGACGACCCGACACATGGGCTGAAGACGGTCTACCGGCTGACCGAGGCCGGCATCGACCTCTTGCCCGTGCTGGCCACCCTCGGCGCCTGGGGCAGCAAGCACCGCAAGGCCGACGACAAGCTCGCCCGGATCGCCGACGATCTGGCGGCCGGCGGAGAGGCGGCGCTGGAACAGATGAAAGCGGCGTTGCGGGCGGAGCATGGTGTCTAGGCGGCTGCGCGCACTTGACAATCGTCCCCTTTTGTTCTCTATTTGTTCCTGTCTATCAGCAACTGCGGATGTGCGGTCGGATGGAAACGACAGCCACCATCCTGCATGCCGATCTCGACGCTTTCTATGCCTCTGTCGAGCAGTTGCTCGACCCGTCGCTGCGCGGCAAGCCGATCGCGGTGGGCGGTGGCGTGGTGCTTGCAGCCTCCTATGAGGCTCGCGCCTTCGGCGTGCGCGGCGGCATGCCGGGACGCAAGGCGCGCGAGCTCTGCCCGCAGCTGATCTTCGTCGGCGGCAATTTCAGCGAATACCAGCGGCTGGGCGACGCGGCGATCAAAGTGCTCGACGATTTCACCCCGCTGGTCGAGCGCATCTCCATCGACGAGGCCTTTGCCGACGTCGCCGGCTGCACGCATCTGTTCGGCTCCCCGCAAGAGATCGCCACGACCATCCGCCGCCGCGTGCGGCAAGAACTCGGCCTGCCGATCTCGATCGGCGTGGCGCGCACCAAGCATCTGGCCAAAATCGCCTCGCAGGTCGCCAAGCCCAACGGGCTGGTGGTCGTCGACCCCGGCACCGAGCTCGCCTTCCTGCACAATCTGCCGGTCGGGCTGATGTGGGGCGTCGGCCCGGCGACCAAAGCGCGGCTGGCCGAAATCGGCGTCGAGACCATCGGCCAGTTGGCCAGGACGCACCGCGGCGCGCTGACGCGGCTGCTCGGTCCCGCCGCCGGCGAAAAACTGTCGGCGCTGTCGTGGAACCGCGACCCGCGCAGGCTGGAGACGAAGCGCCGGGCACGTTCGGCCGGCGCGCAATCGGCGCTTGGGCAGAAACCTGCCGTGGCGCGGGTCATCGTGCCCACGCTGCTGCACCTGGCCGACCGCGTCGCCAGCCGGCTGCGCGCCAAGGCGCGGCCCGGCCGCACGGTGACGGTGCGCGTGCGCTTTGCCGATCTCAGCGCCGTCACACGCTCGATCACGCTCGACCAGCCGATCTCGGCCACCACCATGCTGGCCGAGATCGCCGGCGACCTGGTGCGCGGCGTGCTTGCCGACCACCCGCACGAGAAGACGATCTCGCTGCTGGCGATCTCGGTCTCGCATCTCGAGGAAAGTGCCGAATTGCAGCTCGAACTGCCGCTCGGCCTCGCCGACGAGAAGCATAGGCCCGGCACGCGGAAAGGCCTCGCACGCTTCGGCGCCGACCGCGCCATCGACAAGATCCGCGAGCGCTTCGGCAAACAGGCGGTCGGCTACGGCACGGTGGCGCTGGAGGCGGCGCGCTCGGTACCCGACGAATTCAGGGAGTTGGCGCAGAAGGAACTGTGAGCGGGAAATGGCGACGCATTGCCGTCCCAGACGCGCTCCCGCCAACGCCGCTGAACGCACGGGCCGGTAGCGCAAGCCAGATGATTCAGTTTGGCGACAAAGCGCTCTATCCGGTTGACCCGGATTGGAAAATGATCAGCCCCTGATCGCCTTGCCGGCTTGCTGCAGCAGCTCGAATGCCGCGAAGCGCTTGGCGTGCCAGGCGGCCAGCGAAGTATCGGGATGATAGACTTCGCCAAGTTCCGCCATGCCGGCCATGGCCGTCACCAGATCCTCGTAGGCGCCGGCGGCGACGGCGCCGAGCATCGCCGAGCCGAGCAACACCGGCTCCGGCGAGGTCGAAGCCACCACCACCATGCCGGTCGTGTCGGCCAGCAGCTGGCGCACCAGCGGGCTTTGCCCGGCACCGCCGCTGACGACGATGGTGTCGACGGAGATGCCCTTGTCATGCTCGGCCCGCACGATCTGGCGCGCGCCATAACCCAACCCGCAGACGCCGGCGACATAGAGCCCGACCAGGCTGTCGAGGCTGGCGTCGAGATCGAGCCCGGCAATCAGCGCACGCGCATCCGGATCGGCGAAGGGCGCGCGGTTGCCGAGAAATTCGGGCACGACATGGATATCGCCGACCAGCGCGGGCGTCGCCGCAGCACCCCCACGGCTTTGCGCCTGCAGCGCCAGCCAGGCGCTGAGGCTGAGGCCCTCGGCCAGCGCCTTGGCCGCCGCTTCGCCGGCCGCCGGGTGCATGCGCACCAGATGGTCGATGGCCGCGCCCGCCGCCGATTGGCCGCCCTCGTTCAGCCACAGGCCCGGCACCATGGCCGAGAAATACGGACCCCAGACGCCGTCGACGAAGGCCGGCTCGGCGGTCGACGACATGGTGCAGGCCGAAGTGCCGAAGACATAGGCCATGCGCGACAGGACGCTGCCGAAATCGCCGCGCGCACCGACCGTGCCGACGCCGCCGGCATGCGCGTCGATCAGCCCGGCCGCCACCGCGGTGCCGGGGACAAGGCCAAGATCCGCCGCCGCCTGAGCGGTCAGCCCGCCGCCGAGAGCAGCGCCCGCCGGCACGATCTCGGTGCCGATGCGCGCGAACGCCTCGTCGGCCAGGCCGCCGAGCCCAATGGTGCGGAAATAGGTCTCGTCCCAGCGGCTCTCATGCGCCAGATAGGTCCATTTGCAGGTCACCGTGCAGACCGAGCGGGCAAGGCTGCCGGTCGCCCGCCAGGTCAGGAAATCGGCGAGGTCCATGAACTGCCAGGCGGCGTTGAAGGTGGCGGGCCTGTTTTCGGCCAGCCACAAAAGCTTCGGCGTTTCCATCTCCGGCGAGATGACGCCACCGACATAGTTCAGCACCGCCTCGCCGCTGCGGTTGATGCGGCGCGTCTGCTCGACCGCACGATGATCCATCCAGACGATGATGTTGCGTTCGGGATTGTTGGACGGGCCGACGGCCAGAGGCGTGCCGCCCTCGCCCAGCACCACCAGCGAACATGTGGCGTCGAAGCCGATGCCGGCGATCGCTTCGGGCGCAATGCCGGCTTCAGCCACGGCGGCACGGGTGGCAGTGCACACCGCCCGCCAGATGTCGTTGCTCGACTGCTCGACGATGTCGCCGGGCTCACGCCAGACCTCGATGTCCTGCTTGGCCGAGGCAAGCAGGTTTCCCGTGTGGTCAAACACCCCGGCCCGCGCGCTGCCGGTGCCGACGTCGATGCCGAGATAGTGGGGCATAGTGGAACCTTCGGTTCAGGGGAGTAGGCAGTAGGCAGTAGGCAGTAGGCAGTAGGCAGTAGGCAGTAGGCAGTAGAATATTAGCGAGTCCGGTTAGAAAGCAGGAAGTGCTTTTTCATCGAAGGTCGGACAGTAAAGGTGTCTACATCTTCCCTACTGCCTACTGCCTACTGCCTATTCCCTAACTGCCCTACTCCCCTCACAAATCATTGCTCTGCGGCAGGATCACCAGATCCCGGATCGTGACGTTGCGCGGCCGGGTCAGCATGAACATCACCGCTTCGGCCACCTCGCGCGGCTGCATCAGGCCGCCGGCGGCGAGCTCTTCCTCGAGCTTGGCTTTCGGCCAGTCGCTGACCAGCGCCGTCACCACCGGGCCTGGCGCCACCGCGCCGACGCGCAGCCCATGCTTGGCGACCTGCCGGCGCACCGTGTGGACGAAGGCCTGCACGGCGTGCTTGGAGGCGGTGTAGATCGGCTCCCAGACCACCGGAACCAGCCCGGCGATCGAACTGGTGACGATGATGTCGCCGGTCTTGCGTTCGACCATGTGCGGCAGCACCGCGTGGATCGAGCGGAAGACGGCGTTGATGTTGAGGTTCAGCATGCGGTCCCAGGCGTCGGGATCGCCGGTCAGCACCTCGCCGCCGACATAGGCGCCGGCATTGGCATGGAAGATGTCGAGCTGGCCGGCCTTTTCCAGAATCTGCGGCATCATGGTGGCGACGCTTGACGGCTGCATCAGGTCGATCACCAGCGGGATCGCCTTGGGGCCGAGCTCCGTGCACAGGCTGTTCAGCGTCGCCTCGGCGCGGTCGACCAGCACCACGCTGGCGCCCGCCGCCAGCATGTATCTGGCGCATTCGAGGCCGATGCCCGATGCGGCACCGGTGATGGCCGCAACTTTTCCGCTCAGTTCCTGACTCATTTTTCTCTTCCTGTTGATGGGTTCAGGCCCGGCCATGGGAAACACGCGAGCGGCGGGCCAGCGAGTCGACGATGACTGCAATGGCAAGCACGGCGCCTGTGATCATGTACCGAAGCGACGAGGACAGATCGAGCAGCGTCAAGCCGCTGGCGATCGACTGGATGACGATGATGCCGAGCAGTGCCGAATAGGCGCTGCCGCGGCCGCCGAACAGGCTGGTGCCGCCGATGACGGCCGCCGCGATGGCGTTGAGATTGACGTCGCCGGTGCCGGCCTGCTGGCTGGCCGAGGCCAGCCGCGCCGCCGACAGCACGCCGCCGAAGGCGGCCAGCATCGAGCACAGCACGAAGGCGCTGGAATAGATCAGCCGCACATTGATGCCGGCGCGCCGCGCCGCCTCGCGGTTGCCGCCGACCGCGGACATCGAACGGCCCCATTTCGTCCGCGTCAGCGCGTAATGCATGGCGATGACCAGGCCGACGAACAGGCCGAACATCCACGGAATGCCGCGCGCCTGGTTGAGATAGAAGACGATGAGTTCGATCACGATCGTAATAGCCACCGCCCGCGTCACCAGACCGCCGGTCGAGGGCGCCGACAGATTGGCGGCGCGGCGGCGCGCAACGGTGCGCAGACCGGTGACCAGCATGACGATGCCCGGCACTGCCGCCAGAGCGAACGACACGAATTTCGGCATCACCAGCAGCTGGCCGAAATTCACCAGGTTCGAGCCGTAAGGCAGGTTGATCGAGCCGGTCGATCCGAGGATGTAGAGCTGCAGGCCAAGCACAGCCAGCAGGCCGGCCAGCGTCGAGACGAAGCTCGGCATGCCGAGCCGGTTGAACAGCAGCGCATAGAGCGCGCCGATGAAGCCGCCGACGGCGATCGCGGCGAGGATGGCGAGCGCCACCGGCCAGCCCTGGTTGACCCACAGCGTGCCGACCAGGGCCGAGGCAAAGCCGCTGATCGAGCCGACCGAGAGGTCGATCTCGCCGACCATCAAGACGCAGACGATGCCGAGCGCGATGACGCCGACGGTGGAGGAATCGAACAGCAGGTTGACCAGATTGCTGCTCGACAGGAAGATCGGATTGATGCTGGCGAACACCGTCCAGATGATGACCAGCCCGACGATGACTGGCAGCGAGCCGAGATCGCCCGAGCGCACCCGGTCGAAGAAGGCGCGGATGGCGCCGCTCAAGCCGGCCTCGTGCTTGACGCGCACATCGGCGCGGTCGAGCTGCGGCGGCACCGGGGCCGCCTGTTGCACGTCGCGGCTCATGGGCGTGGCTCCTGGGTTTGATCTTGTCGGGATTGGCGGCGCTCGGCGCGCCGCGACACCGAATTGTTCGACGCGCCGGTGATGGCGCTGACCAGCTCCTGGTTCGAGGCGTCGGGCGTGAAGATGCCGTTGTTGCGGCCAAGCCGCAGCACGACGATGCGGTCGGCCACGGCGCGCACATCCTCCATGTTGTGGCTGATGATGACGACGCCGAGGCCGCGGTCGCGCACGCGCTCGATCAGGTTGAGCACTTCCGCCGTCTGCGCCACGCCAAGCGCCGCCGTCGGCTCGTCGAGCAGGATGAGCTTGGGTTCAAGCAGCAGCGAGCGGGCGATCGCCACCGTCTGGCGCTGGCCGCCCGACAGCGAAGCGACGACCTCGCGCACACTGGGAATGCGCGCCGAAAGCTCGTTGAGCAGCGTCCAGGCGCGCACTTCCATTGCCACCTCGTCCAGCCGCAGCGGGTTGAGCTCGCGGCCGAGGAAGATGTTGGCGACGATGTCGAGGTTCTCGCACAGCGCCAGGTCCTGGAACACCGTGGCGATGCCGAGCGTCAGCGCAGCACTTGGGTCGGCAAGCGTCACCTGCTTGCCGCGATAGCTGATGGTTCCCGAGCTTGGCTGATGCACGCCGGCGAGGATCTTGACCAGCGTCGACTTGCCGGCGCCATTGTCGCCGACCAGCGCCACCACTTCGCCGGCATGGACATCGAGATCGATGTCGGTGAGCGCCGAGACGGCGCCGAAATTCTTCGAGATGCCGTGCAGGCTGAGCACCAGCTCGCCTGTCGGAACCGGTCCGTCCGGGGTATCGATCATGCCTGGAACACCTTTCAAAAAACCGGTTCAAAAGCGGTGAGCGCTGCCTGGCCGCCGCCAGAGCCTGTTCCACCCCGATGCATTCGGGGTGGGGCTCTGACTTATTGTTTGACCATGATCTTATCCGAAAACCGGTTCCCACTTTTCGGGATCATGGTTAGGCAGCCAGGCAGCGGAGCGGGCAAGGGTCGCGGTCAGCCCCCGATGCCCAGCTTCTTGCAGCCTTCCGCGTAACGATCGACGCAGAGTTCGGCCGCGGTGTTGATCTTCTTGTCGATGATCTCGGCCTTCAGGTTTTCCTGCGTCACCACCGCCGGTGTGAACAGCTGCGAGGGCGTGTCGTACAGCGTCATCTCGGCCTTCGGCGTTTCGCCCGAAAGCAGCTTGATGGCGACGTTGGCGGCAGCCGCGGCCACGATCTCGCTCGGCTTGGAGATGGTGTTGTACTGGTCGCCGGCGATGATCAGCTGCAAGGCGGCGATCGTCGCGTCGTTGCCGGTCACCGGCGGCACCGGATCGACGCCGGCCGCCTTGAAGGCGGCGATGGCGCCACCACCGGTGCCGTCATTGGCGGCGACGACGCCGAGGATTTTCGGGCCGAAGCGGGTGATCTGGCCACCGGCCCATTGCTGCGCCTTCGGCGGCGCCCATTCCGGCGTGTCGTATTCGGCCAGGATCTGGTAGCCGCTATTGTCGAGGCCTTCATGGATGCCCTTCTTGATCAGGCCGGCTGCCGCGTCGGTCGGCGAGCCGTTGATCTGCAGCACGCCGCCGGTGCCCGGATCGACCTTCAGCGCCTTCAGATGCTCGACCAGCGAGTCGGCGATCGCCTTGCCGATGCCTTCATTGTTGAACGAGACATAGAAGTCGGCCGGCGCGGTCGGGATCGGCCGGTCATAGGCGATGACCTTGATGCCCTGGCTCTGCGCCAGCTTGACCAGCGAGGCGGCGGCGGTCGAGTCTACGGGATCGAGCACGATCGCCTTGGCGCCCTGCGAGATCACCGAGTTGAACTGCTGCTGCTGGCGCGAGGCGTCGGCATCGGCGTTCTGGTAGAGCACCTTACAGCCCGGGCACAGCTTCTTCATCTCGGCGGCGAAGCCGGGATAGTCGTGCTGTTCGTAGCGGGTCGAGGCCTGGTCAGGCATCAGGAAGGCGACGGTGGCGTCGGTGACTTCGGCGGCCCTGGCGATCGCGGCGGTGCCGGCCAGCAGCGACAGCGCAAGGGCTGCCATACCGGCGGACTTCCCAGCGGACTTCATTGAAAATCTGGTCATTCGGTCTTCTCCGTTTCTGGATATGGTTGTAAGAAGGTCGTTGACTGCTGTTGTGAAGACACGCCTCCGCCCTCGCCCCAACTGCAATTGGGAACCAGGGCCCGGCGCCGGCCTTTCAAGCCGCGCCGACATCCTCCGCTGACGAAGGATTTTCGGGACAAGCGCTCTCCATCGCGGACCGCGTCATGCGGGCCACGTTGTCATGCGAAGAATTGTGTTTCCTCCCTTGGTTCCTCCCTGGCTCCTCCGTTAAGCGGCTTTTCCCGCGTTGATGTTGTCGGCCAGCAGGCGCCTGAAACGCGAGGGCGGCATGCCCTTCTCGGCCAGGAACTGCCGGTTGAAATTGGACAGATTGTTGAAGCCGACCTCGTAGCAGATGTCGGTGATCGAGGCCTGCTCGTCGCTCATCAGGATCTGGCAGGCGAGATTGATGCGCAGCCGCTTGACATACTGCACCAGCGACATGCCGGTGTGGCGGCGAAACGAGCGCGAGAAGGCACCGGTCGACTGGCCGGCGATAGTCGCGAGATCGGCCTCGTCGAACAGCTGCGTCAGGTTCTCCCTGATATAGGCGAGCGCCTTGTTCATGCCGGCGGTCATGTAGCCCGACGGATCGGGCCGATAGCTGGCGCTGGCCAGGAGCTGGAACTCCTGGGCGCGGCTGAGCAGACCGGCAATCATCATGAACAGCTCGATGCGGCGCACGCCTTGCGCCTGCATCATCTCTTCCATCAGCGGCGCCAGCTCCTTGCTGGTGCGGCTGGAAAACAAAACGCCGCGCCGCGACGCCTCGAGCAGCGGCCCGAGCCCCGCCAGTTCCGGCAGCACATGCATGGCGTCGCCGATGAAGCTTTCCGAAAACTGGATGATGCGGCCGCGCAGCGGGATGGAGCTGTCCCTCGGGATATCGCTCACCCAATTGTGCGGCAGGTTGGGCCCGGTCAGCACCAGATTGCCCGGCTCGAACTCGCCGATGAAGTCGCCGACGAAATAGCGCCCGTTGGTGAAGATCACCTGATGCAGTTCATATTCGGGATGGAAATGCCAACGTACCGTGTGGAAGGGGTAGCCATGCGACCACGCCTTGAAGGACTCACCGCGTCGTATCTGGACAACTTCCAGGTCCGGTTCCATGTCCGTTTCCTCCCGGGCCGGCACGGATCGTCGCCGCGTTCGGCCCACATTCCCTAAACCGGCCGAATTGGTTTCGGCTCTGCATTTCGACACCACGGTACCGGCTCATGACAGTAGGCGCCACCACGATTCAGGGCAACGGATGATACTTTTTTAACCGGGAGAGGATGCGGAGAGGCAATATTCGGGCAGGATGGGATCGGCGCTTCGGATTGGGCTGGCTGACGCGGATGCGTGGCGGTGGTGGTCCAGGGGCGGGCATGTTCCGGCGGATCGAGCCCGCCCCGCCCTCGCCCCCGCATTCGAATCCACCGCCGCTGCGGCTTCGCTCCCTGGAGAAGGCGCCCAGGCGAAGCGGCCGGCATTGCGCGTCGGCTGGCCGGCCAGCGACGATTTCGCATACCCCTTTGGGGTTATGGTCGCCGCGCGCCGGCTAAGTCATGTTTCCCTTCATCTTCAAGAAATGCGAACGGCAGCCAGCGCGGAACGGTTCGATCTCATGCCCGCCTCGGTCTCCGGAAAAAGCATCGGACACAACCTTCCCGGAGGCGGAACAATGAAAGACACTGTCAAACTCGACCGCGCGCTCGGACTCTGGTCCGTCGTGCTCTTCGGCCTGGCCTACATGACGCCGATGATCGTCTTCGGCACCTTTGGCGCGCTGGCGGCGACAAGCCAGGGCACCACCGCGACGGCCTATCTCGTCGCGGCAGCGGCCATCCTTCTCACCGCCATCAGCTACGGCGTCATGGCGCGCGTCTATCCCGTCGCCGGTTCGGCCTATACCTACGCCCGCCGCTCGATCAACCCGAGCGTCGGCTTCCTCGTCGGTTGGGCGGTCCTGCTCGACTATTTCTTCCTGCCAATGGTGATCTGGCTGATCGGTGCCGCCTATCTCACCTCGGCCTTTCCCGCGGTTCCGGCCTGGCTGTGGATCGTCGGCTTCATCGCGCTGACCACGCTGGTCAATGTCGTCGGCATCGCCTTCGCCAACCGCGTCAACTTCATCCTGATGGTGGTGCAGCTCGGCGTGCTCGTCGCCTTCCTGGTGCTGGCCGCCCGCTATGTGGTGGCGCTGAACGGCCCTGGCGGCCTGCTCTCGGTCACGCCCTTCTTCAAGACCGGCGTGCCCTTCTCGGCCTCGGTTGCGGGTGCGGCAATAGCCGCTTACTCGTTTCTCGGGTTCGACGCGGTGTCGACGCTGACCGAGGAGACCAGGGACGCGCGCCGCACCATGCCGAAGGCGATCCTGATCATCGCGCTCGCCGGCGGCCTGATCTTCATCGCCTCGGCCTATATCACCCAGCTTGCCCATCCAGGCGCGGACTTCGTCTCGGTCGACGCCGCCGCCACCGAAATCGCCAGGGCGATCGGCGGCGACCTGTTCGTCACCATCTTCCTGGCAACGCTGGTCGTCGCGCAATTCACTTCCGGCCTTGCCGCGCAGGCCACCGTCGGCCGGCTGCTCTACGCCATGGGGCGCGACGCCGTACTGCCGGTCTCGTTCTTCGGCAGCCTGCATCCGAAATGGCACACGCCGATCCTCAACCTGATGCTTGTCGGCGCCGTCGGCCTCGCGGCACTGACCATGGACGTCACCACCTCGACCTCGTTCATCAATTTCGGCGCCTTTCTTGCCTTCACCGCCGTCAACGTCTCGGTGATCGCGCTCTATCTGAAGCGCGACCAGCAGGTCCATCCGCTTGGCGTGCTGATCGGGCTGGTCATCCCGGCGCTGGCGGCGGTCTGCGACCTCTTCCTGCTGTGGAACCTCGACGAGAACGCCAAGGTCCTCGGCCTCGTCTGGCTGGCCGTCGGCGTCGCCTATCTCGCCTACCTGACCAGCTTCTTCCAGGTCGCGCCCCCGGAAATGGACTTCGCCGAGTGAGGCGGACTTAAAGCGCGTCGCGCTTAATCGGATTCATAGCGACGCGATTTAAGCCATTGTTTTCACGCATGTCGCTGTCCCAAACCTGGGCCACTTGTGTGTGCGACATGCTCTAGGCCAGGAAAAGCCGGAACAGCTCAGCCTGGCTGGAAATGGCGAGCTTCGAATAGATCTGCCGGCGATGGACCTTGACCGTGTTGGGCGACGGCGAAAGGACCGCGGCGAGCGAGAGGTTGGAATGTCCCTTGAGAACCAGAGTGACGATTTCAAGCTCGCGACGGGTCAGCAACGGATGCTCGATCCGCGCCGCCGGAGCAGCATTCTTGAGGTCGAGCGAGAGGCCGGCAGCCTGAAACCAGTGTCTCGCCGCGAGCGCGCAGACGACTGGCGCGGCGGATCTGAGCCACGCCAGCTCGTCCCCGGCAAACAGTGGCGCCGCACCGGTTCGCGACAGCGACAGGACACCGGCAAAGCCGCTTTCCAGCTTCAGCACGAAACCGATCTCGTCGACGATCTCGGTCGTGGCGTAGTGCTGCCGATGATATTCGCTCTGCAGGAAATCGTCGGGCGCCAGCTCCCGCATCACGATCATGCGCTCGGTGCCGTCGCCGCGAACCGCATCGTAGAACGGGTCGAGCACAAAGGCACCAGCGAGATAGCGGTCGACGATGATCGAACGTGCGGCCACGATCTTCTCATTGTAGAGGTCGAAGGCGCGACCGCCCGGCGAATAGAGAAAGCCGTTCATCATCTGGAAGGGCGCAAGAAGGCGCAGCGCCGCCGCCAGCGCATCCGGAAATCCGCGCGAGCCGATCGCGTTGGCCGCCGCGCCGAGGCCGGCATTCCAGGCATCGAAGGACGCATGCGGGCCGGGTTGTCTGGCGGCGGACTTCATCGAAACGGTAGACCTCATGCTTGCGGCATTGGCGAGATTGCGCAGGTGCGCCCGCGCCGCACAAGCACATTGCATGTCACAGGTCCATGCCGGAGGCGAAAGCCGCCCGGCATCAAAGCACCTCCGGAGACCCGAGCTATGACCCATCCGCTGGACCTGACCGCCAAGGCGATCGCCGACGGCATCCGCTCGGGTGCCTTCAGTGCCGAGACGGTCGTGGGCGAGTCCATCCGCCGCGCCAAAGTGGTCAGCCAGACGCTCAATCCCTTCGCCGTCATCCGCGAGGAACAGGCGCTGGAAGCCGCGCGCCAGGCGGACCTGACCGTAGCGCGCGGCGAGGCCACCGGGCCGCTGCATGGCGTACCGTTCGCGGCAAAGGACCTGACGCCGACCGCCGGCGACCTGACGACGCTCGGCTCATGGACGCGTGCAAACTGGGTGCCGACAGAGACGGCGCTCTGCATCCGCCGCCTGGAGGCCGCCGGCGCCATACTGATGGGCAAGACAACGACGCCGGAATTCGCCTTTTCCAGCTTCACCAACAGTCCGCGTTGGGGCGTGACCCGCAACCCGTGGAATCCAGAGCGCACCAGCGGCGGCTCTTCCGGGGGAGCGGGCGTCGCCGTGGCAACCGGCGTCGTGCCGTTCGCGGAAGGCACCGACATGGGCGGCTCGGTGCGCATTCCGGCTGCCTTCTGCGGTGTCGTCGGATTGAAGCCCAGTCTCGGCCGCATCCCGATGACCATCCTGCCCAGCGTCTTCGACAACATCTCGCATTTCGGGCCGCTGGCGCGCAGCGTTGCCGACGCCGTCGCCTTCATGGAGACGGCGGCTGGCGGCAGTGACGAGGACATCGCCTCGCTGCCGATCGGATTTGACGGTTCGGCGGCGCAGACGGGCGGGCTCGAAGGCAAGCGCTTCGCGCTGTCGATCGACCTCGGCTATTACGCCATCCAGCCGCAGGTCGAAGCGGTCATCCGCCAGGCGGTCGCCGAGATGCGCAGGGCTGGTGCCATCGTCGACGAAGTGGCGATGGGCTGGACCCGCGCCGTCAACGACGAATGGTTCGATCTCTGGTGCGTCTTCATGTCGGCCTTCTTTGGCGGCGAACTCACTGACCATCGCCACCATATGGACCCGTCGGTCGTATCGATGACCGAACGCGGGCTGGCGATGAATGCGACCGCCTACAAGCGGGTCGAGCTGTTGCGCACCTCGATGTGGCGCGACATGGCGCGGCTCTTCGAACGCTACGATGCCCTGCTGTGCCCGACCTGCGCCATCACCGCACCGCCGGCGACCGAGACCGATGACGACCATGCCGCGACGCTACCCGATGGCCGCTTCAAGGGGCTCGACCTGACCTGCCCCTTCAACATGCTGCCGCAATTGCCGGCGCTGTCGCTGCCGGCCGGATTTGCCGCTGACGGGCTGCCGGTCGGCCTGCAGATCGTCGGGCGGCGCTTCGCCGACGAACAGGTGCTGTCCATGGCGGCGGCCGTGGAAGCACGGTTGACCGCCGCCGGCCTCAATGCGCCGCCGATGGAGGCAGCGGGCCGGTCGCTGGAACGTTGAAGGAGCGATGAGGTCTCAGCCTCACCCGAACCGCGCAGCCGTCCACGTGCCACCAGCCGCATTCGACTCCACCGCCGCCGCGACGAACTTCACGCCGCGGGCGCCGTCGACGACATCGGGCACCTGCGCCGCGCGCGCCGGATCGACGGCGCCACCCGAGCGATGGGCGCGGATGATATCGGCGGCGTCGCGGTAGAAATTGGCAAAGGCCTCGATATAGCCTTCGGGATGCGCCGCCGGCATGCGCGACACGCGCCGGCTCTCTTGCGTCGAGCCATGGCCGCCGCGCACCAGGGTCCGGGTTTCCTCGCCGTAGATGGAAAAGCGCAGTTCCTCCGGCCGCGCGCCCGACCATTCGAGCCCGGCTTTGTCGCCATAGATCCGCACGGAGAGATCATTGTAGTGGCCGGGCGATGTCTGGCTGGCCAGGATCGTGCCGCGCGCCCCACCTGTCCAGCGCACCAGCACATGCGCGTTGTCGTCGAGCCGCCGCCCCGGCACCGCGGTGAACAGGTCGGCCGAGACCGCCTCGGCCTCGCAGCCGGAGATGTAGCTCGCCAGGTTGAAGGCATGCACGCCGATATCGGCCAGCACCGCCGACTGCCCTGCCCTTGCCGGATCGGTGCGCCACTCCGCCTGCTTCTGGCCCTCGGCGTCGATCGGTTTGGTCAGCCAGTCCTGGATATAGGCGCCATGCACGGAAACGATGCGCCCGAGTTCGCCCGCCGCCACCATCTCGCGCGCCTGGCGGACCATGGCGTAGCCGGTGTTGTTGAGGGTGACGACGAAGCGGCGCTTTTTCGTCCGCGCCAGCGCCACCAGCGCCTCGGCGTCGGCCAGCGTGGTCGACAGCGGCTTGTCGCAGATCACGTCGATGCCGGCTTCGAGGAAGGCTGTCGCGATCGGGGCGTGAAGATGGTTGGGGGTGACGATGACGACGGCTTCGATGCCGTCCGGCCGCGAGGCTTCGGCCTGCGCCAAGGCGCGATAATCGGCATAGCTGCGCTCCGGCGCGATGCCGATCTCGGCGGCCGAGGCGGCGGCGTTCTCAGGGTCCGAGGACAGCGCGCCGGCCACCAGCGCGATCTGGTCGTCGAGGCGCATGGCCAGCCGGTGCACGGCGCCGATGAAGGCATTGCGGCCGCCGCCGACCATGCCGACCCGCAGACGTTGGCGTGTCGATCCGTCCGATGTTGCATAGACCATGATTCAAATTCCTCCCGGACAGGCCGTTTCTGCGGGCGGCAAGCCATGACGCCGCTACCACTTTCGAACACGATTTCCAATTTCCATATTGTAAAACGATCGTGCCGCGCTAGCCTGAAATCATGAGTGGGGCAGGCAAAACATCCGGACGGTCCATTGCCGACGAGGCGGCGACCCGCAAGCGCGGGCGCTCGCTGGCGGCACTCGGCTACATCCAGCCGCAGACCTATGAGGAACTGCGCGCGGTGCTGTCGTCGGGCACGGTGCATTTCCCCAAGCGGCTGCGCCAGGTCGCCATCTTCCTGTGGCAGCATCCGAGCGACGTGGCGCTCGGCACCATCGCGCAGGTGGCGGCACAGGCCGGCGTGCAGCCTTCGACGCTGGTGCGCTTCGCCCAGATCTTCGGCTATGCCGGCTTTTCCGATTTCCAGGGCCTGTTCAAGGACCACGTCAAAGGCTCATGGCCGGACGGACGCGGCGAGCAGCGAGCCGAGACCGAACCCAACGCCAACCTGCATTTCCTGCACGGCATGGTCGGCGCCTCGCAGGCCTCGCTTGGCCGCATCGAGAGCGGCTTCGACGTCAAGGGTTTCGAGAAGATGGTGGCGCTGCTGGCAGCCGCCGACCTGATCTATGTCATCGGCTCCAAGCGCGCCTTCCCCGTCACCACCTATCTCTCGCTGACGCTGTCGCAGCAAGGCGTGCGCAACGTGCTGGTCGACAATGTCGGCTCCACCGCGCTCGACCAGGTCGGCTGCATCGGCAGGCAGGACGCCGTGCTGGCGGTCTCCTTCAGCCCCTACAATTCGATCACGCCCGACCTCGTCGCGGTGGCGCATGAGCGCAACGCCCGCATCGTCACCATCACCGACAGCACGTTCAGCCCGCTGGTCCGGCTGTCGGACGCCTGGCTGGAGGTGGTGGAATCCGACTTTGCCGGCTTCCGCTCGCTGGCCGCGTCGCTGGCGGTCGGCATGGCGCTGGTCCAAGGCGTCGCCGCGCGCCGCGGCCAATGAAGCGACGCTGGCACAATTGACTATCGGGAATTTGCGTTCCATATTTCTAAAAATAGAAACTTTGTTCCGGGAGGAGGAATGGAGCTTCAGCTCAACGGCAAGGTGGCGCTGGTCACCGGTGCGACGCAAGGCATCGGCCGCGCTATCGCCGAGACACTCGCGCTTGCCGGTGCCGGGGGCATTCTCGTCACCGGCCGCGAGAAGGCACGCGGCGACGCGGTGGCGGCGGAGCTTTCGCAGCTGGGCACGCCGACCGTCTTCGTCGCGGCCGACCTCGCCGACCCCGAAGCCCCCGACCTGTTGGCGCAAGCCTGCATCGATCGCTTCGGCCGCATCGATGCGCTGGTCAACTCCGCCGGCCTGACCGACCGCGCATCCTTTCTCGATGCCGACCTCGATGACTGGGCGTCGCTGTTTGCCGTCAACGCACGCGCGCCGTTCTTCCTGATGCAGGCGGCGATCGCCGACATGAAGAAGCGCGGCCAGGGCGGCGCCATTCTCAACATCCTGTCGATCAACGCGCATTGCGGCTCGCCGGAACTCGCGGTCTACTCCGCCACCAAGGGCGCGCTGGCGACGCTGACCAAGAATGCCGCCAACGCCCACCGCTTCGACCGCATCCGCGTCAATGGCATCAATGTCGGCTGGACCGACACGCCGGCCGAGCGCGCCATGCAGGCCGACACGCTGGGCAACGGTTCCGGCTGGCTCGATGCCGCCAACGCCTCGCAGCCTTTCGGCCGCCTGTTCTCGACCAACGATATCGCGAACCTCGCAGTCTTCCTGCTTTCCGATGCGGCGGGACCGATGACCGGCACGCTGGTCGACCAGGAACAGTGGGTGATCGGGGCGAACCGGTGAGCGTTGCCGCCTCCCCCGAGACACTTGGGCCGGCGCTGCTCGATCGTTTGCCTGCGACTGTCCAGAAGCCGGCCTATGACCGCGCGGCGCTCGCGCCCGGCATGGCGCATCTCGGCGTCGGCGCCTTTCATCGCTGCCACCAGGCCGAATACACCGACGATCTGCTGGCCAGCCAATTCGACCGTTGGGGCGTGGTCGGCATCAACATCCGCCCGCCCGGCCTCGCCGGCACGCTCGGCAGCCAAGGCGGCCTCTACACGCGACTGATCCGCGAAAACAGCCGCATCGAAGCTCGCGTCATCGGCAGCATCGTCAAGGTTGTCGACAGCCAGGCGAGTGCGGCGCCAGCGCTCGACGTGCTGTCCTCCCCAGA
Source organism: Mesorhizobium newzealandense (assembly GCF_042682145.1). NCBI lineage: Bacteria > Pseudomonadati > Pseudomonadota > Alphaproteobacteria > Hyphomicrobiales > Phyllobacteriaceae > Mesorhizobium > Mesorhizobium newzealandense. The sequence continues at coordinate 118,067 of NZ_JBHUGZ010000010.1, forward strand.
CATCGACCTGGTGACGATGACGGTGACGGAAAAAGGCTATTGCCACATCCCGTCGAGCGGCGCGCTCGATCTCGGCCATCCCGACATCATCCATGACCTCGCCAACCCCGAGGCGCCGCGCAGTGTGCCCGGCATCCTGGCGCGGGCATTGGAGCTGCGCAGGGCCACGCATGGAAAGCCGCTGACGCTGCTCTCCTGCGACAACATCCCGAGCAACGGCACCATCCTGGCCAATGTCGTGCAGGCCTTCGCGCAGCGGCGCGGCAATGGTCTCGGCGACTGGATCGCAGCCAATGCCGCCTTCCCCTCGGCCATGGTCGACCGCATCGCGCCGGCAACCACGCAAGCCGACCTCGACACAGTCGAGCAGCGCTACGGCTACCGCGATGCCGCTGTCGTCGTCGGCGAGCCATTCCGGCAATGGGTGATCGAGCAGAAATTCGCCGGCCGCGTGCCGCGCTGGGACCGTGCCGGCGCCAGCTTCGTCGACGACGTCACGCCGTTCGAGCATCTCAAGATGCGGGTGCTCAACGGCGCCCAGACGACGCTCGCCACGCTCGGCGTGCTGGCCGGCTTCGAGCACATATCGGACGTCATCGCCGACCCGTTGCTGTCGGCCTTCGTGCGGCGCATGCTTGTCGAGGAAACGCTGCCGACACTGATGCCTGTGCCGGGCATGGAGAAGCTTGCCTATGTCGCGCAGTGCCTCGGCCGGCTGAAGAACACCGCGATCCGCCATCGCAACCACCAGATCGCCACCGACGGCTCGCAGAAGATCGTCCAGCGCCTGCTCAACCCGATCCGCGACCGCTTGAGGCACGGCCAGAGCATCGCGCTGCTGTCAGTGCCGGTCGCCGGCTGGATGGCCTATCTGATCCAGGCATCGGAAAAATTCGGCAAACGCTGGTCGGTGTCAGACCCCTATGCCGACAAGGTCGCGGCAATTGCCGACGCGACCGGCCGCGATGCACAGGCTCTGGCCGCCGGCATCCTTGCCATCGACACCATTTTCGACCCCGGCCTTGCCGCGAACCGTGAATTCCGCAGGGCCGTCACATCCGCGCTCGACGGCTTGCTTTCGGACGATCCGATGGCAACCGTCAGGCGCAATCTGAAACAAGCCGACACCACACGGTTGAAGCGGCCCGCACAATCGGCATTATAGGAGCTGGGAGGCACGATGATACTTGGACTGCTCACCGCACCCTTCGCGGAGACGCCGCTTGGCGAGGTCGCCGGCTGGGCAAGTTCGGCGGGTTTCGAGGCGCTGGAAATCGCCTGCTGGCCGAAATCCTCCGGCGCCAGCCGCCGCTATGCCGGCACCAGCCACATCGACGCCGCCTCGACCTCACCCTCACAGGCGAGCGAGATCGTCGCCTCGCTGGCGGACAAGAATATTTCCGTCTCCGGCCTCGGCTACTACCCCAACCCGCTGCATCCCGATCCCGCCCACCGCGAGGCTGTGATAAGCCATCTGAAGAAGGTGGTCGTGCTGGCCGCCAATATGGGCGTGCCTGTCGTCAACACCTTCTGCGGCGGCGATGCCTCGAAAACCGTCGACGTCAACTGGCAGGACGCGCTCACGGTCTGGCCTGAAATCGTCGCCCATGCGCGCGACCACGGCGTCAAGCTGGCCTTCGAGAACTGCCCGATGATCTTCAGCTATGACGAGTGGCCGGGCGGGCACAACATCGCCTATTCGCCGCAGGTCTGGCGCCGCATCCTCGAAGCCTGGGGCGGCAATGTCGGCATGAATTTCGACCCCTCGCATCTGGTCTGGCAGATGATCGACCAGGCCCGCTTCATCCGGGAATTCGGCCCCTACATGCTGCATGCCCATGCCAAGGACCTGATGATTGATCATGATGGACTTTATGAGCGCGGAATCCTTTCGGCTGGCATAGGCTGGCAGGTGCCGCGCATGCCGGGCCTCGGCGATGTCGACTGGAGCGGCTTCTTCTCCGGCCTCTACCGGGCCGGCTATGACGGACCCATCATCATCGAACATGAGGACAGGCGATTTGAAGGCAGCGACGATCAGGTGAAGCGGGGCTTCCTGCTTGCCCGCGACGTGCTGCGACCCTTCGTCAAATGACCGCGGAAAATGCATGTCGCCCAAAGGGTGGAGAATTTCTGGGACAGCGACATGGGGAGTACAAGAATTTAAGCCGCACCGCCTGAATCTCTTTCTGCGCGACGCGGTTTAACGACTTGGAATTGAACTGAAAAAACAATGTGGAGGAAGTCTGACATGAAAAAATATCTGACCATGGTCCCGCTGCTTGCCGGCGCGGCCTTCCTGGCCTCGGTGGGCGCCTCGTCCGCCGCGGGCAAATACACCATCGGCATCTCCAACACCGTGCAGGGCAATGGCTGGCGCGAGGAGATGGTCTGCGCCATGAAGGCGCAGGCACTGGCTTCCGGCGAGGTCGCCAAGCTCAACATCGCCCACCGCAACACGGATGCTGCCGGCCAGCTGGAAGACATCCGCAACCTGATCAGCGCCAAGGTCGACGCCATCGTCGTCAACCCGGCCGATCCGGCCGGCATCAAGGCGGGCCTCGAGGAAGCCACCAAGGCCGGCATCGTCGTCGTCGCCGTCGACCAGGCGGTCACCGAACCGTCGGCCTACATCATCTCCAACAACCAGGAGCAATATGCCTATCTCGGCGCCAAGTGGCTGTTCCAGCAGATGGGCGGCAAGGGCGAGGTGTTCTACATGCGCGGTGCGGCCGGCGCGTCCGCCGACAGCGACCGCGACAAAGGCTTCAAGAAGGCGCTGGCCGAATTCCCCGACGTGAAGGTCGCGCAGGAGGTCTTCACCGGCTGGCAGCAGGACCAGGCCAAGCAGCAGATGCTGTCCTTCCTCGCTACCGGAACGCCGATCAACGGCATCTGGACGTCCGGCATCGACAACGTCATCGTCGACGCGCTGGTCGAGTCGCAGGCGCCGCTGGTGCCGGTGGTCGGCGCCGACAATGCCGGCTTCGTCGGCCAGCTCAGCTCGGTCAAGGGCCTCGTCGGTGCGGCGGTGACCAACCCCGGCTCGATCGGCGGTGCCGGCGTGACGCTCGCCCTGCAGATCCTCGACGGCAAGAAGCCGGCTCAGCAGACCGTGCTGGTCGAGCCGCAGCTTTGGGAGAACGCGACCGAGGAAGGCAAGGCCAAGCTGAAGGCCGCCGCCGACCCGTCGCTCAGCCCCGAATGGCCGGTCTCGATCTCGATCCCCGACTGGACCACCTACACCAAGGACCAGATCGTGGCGTGCAAGGGCCCGGGCGAGTAAGTCTGGGCTGACAAGCCGCGCTTCTGCCTTCTCCCCTTGTGGGAGAAGGTGGATCGGCGCGCAGCGCCGAGACGGATGAGGGGTGCTGGACGGAATGAGGCGTTGGTGTTTTGTGGAACACCCCTCTTCCGACCTCGCTTCGCGAGGCCACCTTCTCCCACAAGGGGAGAAGGGAGGTCGCCGCTTCGGCCGACATCGTCAAAGTTTGCCGCTGGATAGAGCTGCCATAGAGCGCCAACGATAGTTTTTGAATCGAGAACACCGGATTTGACCAGCAGTCCTCTCCTCGACGCCACCGGCGTCGCCAAGAATTACGGCGCGGTTGCCGCGCTGCGCAACGCGTCGCTGTCCGTCCTGCCGGGCGAGGTGCATGCGCTGATGGGCGCCAACGGCGCCGGCAAGTCGACGCTGGTGAAGATCCTGACCGGCGCTATTTCTGCCAACGCCGGCCGCATCCTGATCCGTGGCGAGGCGCGTGACATACGCTCGCCCGCCGCCGCGCGCCGCGCCGGTCTGTTGCCCGTCTACCAGGAGCCGTCGCTGATCCCCGATCTCGACGTGCTGTCCAATCTGCGGCTGACCGGCACGCCGGTCGAGCCGTTCCGCGCCTGGGTGCGCGAACTCGGCATTCCCGACCTCGACATCCGCGACACCGCGCGCGACATTCCGCTGGCCGTGCTGCGCGTGCTCGACCTGGCGCGGGCGCTGGCCGTCGAGCCCGACGTGCTGCTGCTCGACGAGATGACGGCGGCCCTGCCCGCCAACCTTGCCGAAAAGGTGCTGGAAGTGGTGCGCCGCCAGGGCGACAGCGGCCGCGCGGTGATCTTCATTTCCCACCGCTTCGTCGAAATCTCGGCGCTCTGCGACCGCGCCACCGTGCTGCGCGACGGCGAGACCGTCGGCGTCGTCGACATCGTGCCCGGCGTCGAGGAACAGATCGTCGAGCTGATGCTCGGCGCCCGCATCGTCAAGACCCATGTTGCGGCCCGCAGCGCTGCCCAAAAGGCTGCGCCCGCCCCTGCCCGCCCGCGGCTCTCCGTGCGCAATCTGCGCGTCGGCACCAAGCTCAACGACGTCTCCTTCGATCTCGCCGATGGCGAGGTCGCCGGCGTCGTCGCCCTCGAAGGCCAGGGTCAGGACGAGCTGTTCGCCGCCCTTGCCGGCTCGATCCGGCCATCTGGCGGCGCAATAGAGGTCGACGGCCAGCCGGTGAGGTTGTCCCACCCGATCGACGCCATCCGCGCCGGCATGGCCTATGTGCCGGGCGACCGCGCCGAAGCGCTCGCCATGCAGCGCTCGGTACGCGAGAACATTGCGCTGCCCTTCAGCGCCGCCCTGCGCAACTGGGGGCCTATTGCCATGCGCCAGGAGCGCGCCAAGGTGGTCAGCGCCATCGAGCGGCTGCAGATCGACACGCGTGCGCAAGGGGAAGTGCAGCGCCTGTCCGGCGGCAACCAGCAGAAGGTGACCATCGCCCGCTGGATCGCCGCCGACACGCGGACCCTTTTGTGCTTCGACCCGACGCGCGGCATCGATGTCGGCACCAAGCAGGAGATCTACAAACTGCTGCGCGAGCTCGCCGGCAACGGCAAGTCGGTGCTGTTCTACACCTCCGAACTGGAGGAGGTGCAGCGTGTCTGCGACCGTGTCATCGTCATCTTCGGCGGCCGCGTCGTCGACATCTTCCCGGTTGAGGAGGCCGACGAGCCGGCGCTGATGCGCGCCGCCTATGGCCTGCCGCGCGGCGCCAAGGCGGATATCGGCATCCTTGCCGATCCCCACTCTTCGTCTTCGGAGACCGCGAATTCCCCGAATTCGACGGATTCGACCGCGCCGGGGGCGACGCCATGAGCCATTTCCTGCGCCGCCAGGGCTGGGTCTTCGGCCTGTTCGTCCTCTTCGTCGTGCTGTTCATCGTCACCAGGCTGATCCAGCCCGCCTATGGCAGCAACGATTTCGGCTCGCTGGTGCGCGCCGTGCTGCCCTATGCCTTCGCGGTAGCCGCCCAGACCGTGGTTGTCATCGCTGGCGGCATCGACCTGTCGGTCGCCGCCATGATGGCGCTGACCAGCGTCACCGCCGCCTCGATGATGAATGGCGCCTCGGAGGAATACGCGCTGTTCGTGGTGCCCTTCGTGCTCGCCATGGGCCTCGTGCTCGGCGCCGTCAACGGAATGCTCATCGTCGTCACCCGTGTGCCCGACATCGTCGTCACGCTGGCCACTTTGTTCGTGCTGCAAGGCGCTGCGCTGCTGGTGCTCGACGCACCGGGCGGTGCCGCCGCCGAATGGCTGAAGGGGCTGATCTCAGGCACCGTGCCGATACCGGGCCTGCCCGACGGCATCGATGCCTGGCTGCCGAAGGCGCTGCTGGTGCTGGTCATCTGCCTCTGCATCATCTGGATCCCGCTTAGGCGCTCGCGGCTCGGCCTCTCCATCTACGCCATCGGCTCGAGCGAACTGGCGGCGTTCCGCAGCGGCGTGCCCGTCGCGCGCACCCGCATCATCGCCTACGCGCTGTCCGGTCTGTTCGCCGCTTTTGGCGGGCTGGCGCTGACCATGAGCACCGGCATCGGCGCGCCCATCCCAGGCCCCTATCTGCTCGCCAGTGTCGCGGCGGTGGTGCTGGGCGGCGTGGCGCTCGGCGGCGGCAAGGGCGGCCTGCTCGGCCCCATCGTCGCCGTCTTCGTGCTGCGGCTGGTCCGCACCGACCTGACGCTGCTTGCCATCGACCCCAACGTCACCGCCATCATCGAAGGCGCCATCATGGTCGCCGTGGTGATGTTCGGCGCCTTCATCACCATGCGGAGCCGGCAATCATGAGCAATGCCGCAACCATCCCCCAACCCATCCCCTTCGGCCGCCGCGTAAAACGCTTCATGGCCGACCGGCCGCTGATCCCGCTGATCATCCTGCTCGTCATCCTGGTGGTGATCCTGCAGATCCTGCGCCCTGGCATCGTCAACGAGCGCTGGATCGCCAACACCATCAAATTCGCCATACCGCTGGCGATCCTCGCCGGCTGCCAGACCATGACCATGCTGACCGGCGGCATCGACCTGTCGGTCGGCACGGTGGCGACGATGAGCGCCTTCATCATGGCCACGCAGGTCGTCAACCAGGACCCGGCGGTGGCCTTCCTGCTGGCGATGATGCCGGCGGTGCTGATCGGTCTCGTCAACGGCATCGGCGTCGGCGTCTTCCGCGTCCACCCGCTGATCATGACGCTGGGCACCAGCCTGATCGGCACCGGCTGCCTGCAGGTCTACCAGCGCACGGTGATTGCGTCCGGCGCCAAGATCCCCGACTTCCTCGCTTGGCTCGGCACAGGCCTGACATACGGCATACCCAACGCCCTGCTGCTGTTCGTGCCGCTGGCCGCGCTGATCGTCTTCACGCTCAGCCGCACCGGCTTCGGCCGCCTGCTCTACGCCGTCGGCGACAATGAGCGCGCAACGCGCCTGTCCGGCGTGCGCTACTGGCAGGTCATCACCGCGCTCTACGTCATCTCCAGCGTGCTCGCCGGCATCACCGGCCTGCTCTATATCGGCCTGATCAAGGCCCCCTCGCTGTCGCTCGCCGAACCGCTGGTGCTGCCTTCGGTGGCCGCCGCCGTCATCGGCGGCACCTCGATCTTCGGCGGCCGCGGCGGCTACACCGGCACCATCATTGGCGCGCTTATTTTGACGGTGCTGACGACGCTGCTGACCATCCTGCAGATGCCGGAGGGGGCTAGGCGGATATTGTTCGGGCTGATCGTGCTGTTCGTGACGGCGGCTTATTTGCGGATCGTGGAGGAGCGGTAGGGGTGGCGATGAACCGACTGTCAGCTCCTGACCATAGTGGACAATCCGCATTCACATAGACCCAAGCGGTGGTTGATTGGTTAAGCCGCTAAAGGACCTTTTTCGCTCGCTGATCGCCTTGGTCTGCCAAGTCCCTGCTTCCGACGAAGCGGCGCCAGCCGCCGAAGGACGAGATGTCGGACGCACCGCTGAGGCCAGCGGTTTCAACCAGAAATCCCTTGGCCGAACTGCCGTCCTCAAGCTCGATGGTGCCGATGCCGAGCGGTGGCGGGATGGCCGCTACGAAACGGCCGAAGGCATCGGCGGACAGTCGCCAGACCTCGACCTCGACGGCGGAGCCGCCTTCGGCGACACGGATCAGCCCGGGCTTTGGTACGGACTGACCGGCCAGCGCATAGAGTCTGTAGGCGGCGGACGTTTTTGCCGCGCGCGAGAACCGTGCGCCGAGCTGGCTTAGCTGGCCGTTGAGCGGCATGCCCGAAAGATGCGCGCCAACAACCACCAGATCGATCATCTCATCCGGCGCGCATTCGCCAATCGGCGCGTGGCCGGGCTGCTGCCAGCCGGTTGCGCCGAGGACAAGGCCGCTGGCGGCATGGATATCGCGGGCCAGTGCCGCGGTGAGGTCATCCCTGCCCGCCGCAGCGAGCAAGGTCACGCTCATCGGCAGCCCGTCATCGCGCTTGCCGGTCGGCACGGCGATGCCGCACATGTCGAGCAGATTGACGAAGTTGGTGTAGGTGCCGAGCCGGCTGTTGGTGGTGATCGGATCGGCGAGCACCGCATCGAGAGCATAATGCGTCGGCGCAGTCGGCACGCAGAACAGGTCGACCGAGGCGATGACCGAAGCGAGCTTCGCCTTGTAGTCCTGAAGCGCATAGAGGCCCTTGAAGGCGTCGGCCGCCGAAAGGCTTCGCGCGCCGCCGATGATCTTGCGCGTCACCGGATGCATGGCCGCTTCGTTGACCTCCATGAAGTCGCGGACCGCCGCGAAACGTTCAGCCACCCAGGCGCCTTCGTAGAGAAGGTTGGCGGCGGCGTAGAAGTCTGCGAACGGGATTTCGACCAGCCGGCAGCCAAGCTTTTCCAGCAAGGCAAGAGCAGCCTCGAACCCGGCCTGCATGGAAGTGTCGCCAAAGAATTTCAAATCGGCCTTCGCAGGTACACCGACGCTCAGCATCGGTGGGCGCGCGGCCAGGGCCGGCACCTTGATCGCGCGCGAATAGGCGTCGGCTGCATCTTTGGCGGCCGCGACGCCGAACACCGCATAAGCGTCGTCGACGGTCAGCGCGAACACCGAGATGCAGTCGAGCGTGCGGCAGGCCGGCACGACCCCGGCGGCCGACAGCGCACCGACCGTCGGCTTCAGCCCGACGATGTTGTTGAGGCCGGCGGGGATGCGGCCGGACCCTGCCGTATCGGTGCCGAGCGCGAAGGAGACGATGCCGCGCGCCGTCGCAACCGCAGACCCCGACGAGGAGCCTCCCGGTACCAGGCTGGCATCGACCGCGTTCCTCGGGATCGGGTACGGCGTGCGCACGCCGACAAGGCCGGTGGCGAACTGGTCGAGATTGGTCTTGCCCACCACCAGCGCGCCGGCAGCCCTCAGCCGGGCCACGACAGTGGCGTCCTTCTCCGGCATATAGGCATATTCGGCGCAGGCCGCCGTGGTCGGCATGCCGGCGACATCGATGTTGTCCTTCACCGCGAACGGCACGCCCCACAGTGGCTTGGTGACCGGATTGAACGGTCCGAGTTTTTTCGCCTGCGCCAGCAGGTCCGCCTTGTCGGCGAGATGGATGAATATCCCTGGATCATCAGCTGCCTCGACGCGGGCATGAACGGCATCGATCATGGCGGCGACAGGGACACCGCTGGCATAGGCCGCATGCAGGCTGCCGATGTCGAAGCGGATATCGCTCATTTCGCCTCCCCCAGAATGATCACCGGCAGGTCCCACTGGATCAGCACGACGCAGCCGTCCTTCGTCCACACCGAATGCTCGGTCCCGACCGGGTTCAGGATGACGCTGCCGGCCGGATAGTCGCCGTTCTCGTCGCTTTGCGTGCCCTCGAGCACGACGATGGTTTCAAGCCCGGCATGGCGGTGGCGCGGCACGCCGGCACCGGCCCGGTAGTTGAGGATCGCCACCGAGGGTTCGACAGGTCCGCCCTTCAGCAACCAGTGCACCGTGATGCCCTCGCGAAAAGGCTCGAACGTCATATCGCGCCAGCCACCACCGATGAGGCCGGCAAAACTCAGATTAGCCATTGGCAATTCCCTGCAGCACCTGGTCGGTCGTCGCCGTCCAACCGACGATGGCGCCTTGGGCGCGGATCATGGCAAGGGCCGCCGCCTTGAACTCCGGGAAATAGCTTTCCGTCGCGTCTTCGGCCAACAGGCACTCATAGCCGCGATCATTGGCCTCGCGCATCGTCGTCTGTACGCAGACCTCGGTGGTGACGCCGGCGAAGACGAGTTGCTGCGCGCCGAGGCGCCTCAGGTCGTCGCCAAAACTGGTCGCGTAGAAAGCGCCCTTGCCCGGCTTCTCGATGACGATCTCGCCTGGCAGCGGCGTCAGTTCGTCGAGGATTGCCGTGCCCGGCTCACCGACGATCAGCACGCGGCCCATCGGCCCGACATCGCCGATGCGGATCGACGGATTGCCGCGGTTGCGCTTGGCCGGCGGCAGGTCGGAAAGGTCGGCCCTGTGGCATTCCATCGTGTGGATCACCGGCAGGCCGGCGTCACGGAACCCCTCGATCAGCTTCTTCACCGTGGGCACGATGGCCGTGACGCGGCTGACATCGTTGCCGAGGCTGGCGCCGAAGCCGCCGGGCTCAGCGAAATCGCGCTGCATGTCGATGACCACCAGCGCCAGCGTGTCCAGCTTGAAGCCGAAGGCAAAAGGCTGCGCATCGATTTCAGCCATCAGTGATGCCCCGCCATATGCTCGCCAATGGTCTGCACGCTCGCCTGCGCGATCGGCGTCTCGTAGACCAGCGCGCCGTCCGACATGACGAAGATGCGGTCCGACAGTTCCAGCAGTTCGTCGAGGTCTTCCGACATCAAAAGCACGGCCGCACCCGCATTGCGCGCCTTCATGATGCGGGCGCGGATCTCGGCCACCGCCGAGAAGTCGAGGCCGAAGCAGGGATTGGAGACAATGAGCAAGTCGACCTCGCCGGTCAGTTCGCGCGCCAGCACCGCGCGCTGCACATTGCCGCCCGACAGCGAGGCGATGGGCGACGACAGCGATGCGGTCTTGACCTTGAACTGCTCGACCAGCCTGGCGCTGAACGCGCGGATGGCGCCGGCGCTGATCCAACTCACCGGCCTGCCGTTGCCGTCCACGTCGAAGGTGCGGAACGAGATGTTCTCGGCGACCGTCATTTTCGGGGCGCAGGCATTCTTCAGCGGCTCCTCCGGAATGAGCCGCACGTTGAGCGCCCGCGCCTCGGCGCGTGTCGCGGCATAGGTCGAGCCGCGCACCAGCACCTCGCCCGCCTCGCATGGACGCTGGCCGGCCAGCACTTCCAGAAACTCCTTCTGGCCGTTGCCGGAAATGCCGGCGATGCCGACAATCTCGCCGGAGCGCACGCCGAGATCGACGATGCTGATCGATTTCAGCCCGGTTCTATCGGGTGCCTTCAGCGACCTGATCTTCAGCACAGTCTCGGCATCGGCCTTCGGCGCGGCGCGACTGTCGAGTGCGGCGATCGGCTGATCGCCGATCATCATCGCCGCCATCGCCTTGTGGTCGAGGTCGGCGACGCGGCCGGTTCCCGTAAGCTTGCCCTTGCGCAGCACGCTGACATCGTCGGCGAAGGCCGTAACCTCATGGAACTTGTGCGAGATCATCAGCACGGTAAGGTCGCCTGCTCTTGTCATGTCGCGGACAAGACCCAGCACCTCCTGCGCCTCGCCAGGCGTCAGCACCGAGGTCGGCTCGTCCAGCACCAGGAAACTGCGGCCAAGATAGAGCTGCTTGATGATTTCGAGCTTCTGCTTCTCGCCGGCCGCAAGCTCCGCCACCTTGACATCGAGCGGCAGCTTGAACGGCATCCGCTCCATGAACATGGCAAGGTCGGCGCGTTCCTTGCGCCAGTCGATGACACCTGGAACCTTCTCGCGCGAGATGACGAGGTTCTCCGCCCCCGTCAGCGACGGCACCAGCGTGAAATGCTGGTAGACCATGCCGAGCCCGACGGCCGAGGCGTCCCTTGGACTGGCGATCTTGACTTCCCGCTCATCGACCAGGATGTCGCCGGAGGTCGGGTGGTAAAAGCCCATCATGCATTTGACCAGGGTCGACTTGCCGGCACCATTCTCGCCGAGCAGCGCGTGGAAGGAGCCTGCCGGCACCTTTACCGAGACGCCGTCCAGCGCCGTGAAGCCGCCGAAGCGCATGGTCATGCCGATGGTTTCGACGCCGACCGCTTTTCTGACGCTGTCACTCATCGTGGCCCCCTCATGATATCCCCTCAGGGCAGCTGTGCAACGAGCGCCTTCGAATTCGACACCGTGCCGAAGACGCCGCCCTGCATCTTGATCATCTTGATGGCCGCCAGATGGTTGCCGTGGTCGGTCGCCCCGCAGCAATCCTCCAGCATCATGCACTCATAGCCGCGGTCATTGGCCTCGCGCATGGTGGTGTGCACGCAGACATCCGTGGTGATGCCGGTCAGCACGATATTCTGGATGCCGCGCTGGTTGAGGATCAGCTCCAGATCGGTGGCGCAGAACGAACCCTTGCCCGGCTTGTCGATGATCGGCTCGCCTTCGATTGGATAAAGATCGGGGATGATGTCCCAGCCCGGCTCGCCGCGCACCAGGATGCGCCCGCAAGGACCGGCATCGCCGATGCCGGCATTGATGCGGCGCGAGCGCCAGCGCTTGTTGGCCGGCAGGTCGGCGAGATCGGGCCGATGCCCCTCGCGCGTATGGATGATGGTGTAGCCCTTGGCCCGCATCGCCGACAGCACCGCCTTGATCGGCTCGATCGGCGCGCGCACCAGCGACAGGTCGTAGCCCATATGGTCGACATAGCCGCCCGGCCCGCAGAAGTCGGTCTGCATGTCGATGATGATCAGCGCCGTGTTGTCGGGCCGCAGATCGCCATTGTAGGGCCACGGATAGGGCTCGGCGTCGATGGTGTGCTGGATGAATTCGGCTCTGGCGTTCATAGGCAAAACTCCAGTCTCATTTGGTTATCGACAGTTCACCCGGTGCACCCACGAGCGAGCGTGTCGGTGACGAGGTGGCGATCATGATGATGAGGGTGAGGATGTAGGGAGCGGCGTAGAACATGTAATAGCCCTGCGTCACGCCGACCGATTGCAGCGCCGGGCCGAGAGCGCCCGCCCCGCCGAACAGAAGGGCGGCGGCAAAGCAGCCGAGCGGGTTCCAGCGTGCGAAGATGACCAGCGCCACTGCCATCAGGCCCTGGCCCGACGAGATGCGCTCGGTCCAGCTGCCGGGATAGTAGAGCGAAAGATAGGCGCCGCCGATGCCGGCCAGCGCGCCGCCGACGCCGGTGGCCAGTAGCCGCACCGTATCCGGGTTGAGACCCATGGCGCGGGCCGCGTCGGAACTGTCGCCGACGACGCGCACGATGAGGCCGGCGCGGGTGTTGCGGAAGGCCCACCACAGGATGACCGAAAGCACGGCCCCGATCAGGAACAGCACGTTGACGTCGAGCGCCGCCTTCACCTGCGGTATGTCAGACCAGCCGCCGAAGGGAATGGCCGGCAAATTGGGCGCCTTCGGCTTGATGAACGGCTTGCCGAAGAAGAAAGCCAGGCCCGAGCCGAACAGCATCAGCGCGATGCCGATGGCGATGTCGTTTACCTTCGGGAATTTGCAGATCCAGCCATGGAACAGGCCGAAGCACAGGCCGGCGCCGGCTGCGGCGAGCAGGCCGAGCCATGGCGAGTTGGTCATCACCGCCACCGCATAGGCGGTCATGGCGCCGAAGACGAGCGTGCCTTCGAGACCCAGATTGATGCGGCCGGAACGCTCGGTGATCGCCTCGCCCAGCGAGACGAAGATGAAGGGCGTCGACACGCGGATGGCGCCGCCCAGGATGGCCAGCGGCACGCCCCAGAGGCCGATCTCGGTCGCGTCCATCAGGCGGCTCCCTTCCAGAGATCGGGATTGAAGGCCTTGAAGCGACCGTAAAAGGTTTCGCTGAACAGGATGACGATGAAGATCATGCCCTGGAGCACAAGCACGGTGGCGTCTGGCAGGTCCATGCGGCGCTGGATCAGCCCGCCTGAAGCGTCGATGCCGCCAAGCAGGATGGCGACCGGGATGATGGCCAGCGGGTTGTGGCGAGCGAGAAAGGCGACGAGGATGCCGGTGTAGCCGTAGCCCGCGGCGAGCGAGGCATTGGCGCTGCCCTGGACGGCGGCGACTTCCAGCATGCCGGCGAGCCCGGCAAAGCCGCCGGCCAGCGCGGTGAAGCCGACGATGAGCGGCCCGACGGCCAGCCCTTGCACCTGTGCCGCGCGCACATTGCCGCCGGCGATGCGCGCGGCGAAACCCCAGCGGGTCTTTTCGATGAGCACCCAGGAGAGAATGCAGGCGACGACACCGACGACAAGCCCCCAATGCACGTCCATGCCCGGAATGTTGCCAATGCGATAGATGTCCGCCAGCGGCTGCGTCGACGGCTTGTTGAGCGAGGCCGGATCGCGCAGCGGCCCTTCCACCAGCTGGTTCATCAGCGCGATGGCGATGTAGGCCATCAGCAGGCTGGAGATGGTTTCGTTGACAGCCCGGTAGTGGCGCAGCGCGCCGACGGCACCGATCCAGATGCCGCCGGCGGCCATGCCAGCCACGCCCATGGCAAGAATGACGATGAAGGACGGCGCGCCGCTCAGCGCCACGCCGATGGCCGCGGCACCGACGCCGCCGAGCACGATGGCGCCCTCGCCGCCGATGACGACGAGGCCGAGCCGCGCCGGCAGCGCCACGCAGAGCGCCGCCAAAAGCAGAGGTGCAGCCCGCGACAGCGAGTTCTGGATAGAGAACCAGGAGCCGAAGCCACCCCGCCACATGGTTTCATAGAGCAGGACCGGCGACTTGCCGACAGCCAGGATGAACAGGCTGAACAGGGCCATGCCGACGACCAGCGCCACGAACGGAATGACGAAAGCTTCCGCCCGCCGCGCGATCCATTCCAGCGCCGCCGGATATCCTCTGGCGCCGAACATTACCGGCACGCCGGCCCCTGTCACCGTATCTGCCATCGCCCCGTTCCCCTCAGATCAGGCGGTCGAGCCGACGACCCCGTCGACCAGATAGTCCATGCTTTCGAGCTCGATCGCGGTCTCCGGGAAGGCTTGGCCTTCGGTGGCGACGACGACGCCCTTGTTGCTCTTCAGCGGACCCTTGATGACGGCGAAGCCGCCCTTCATCATCTCGGCCAGCGTAGCGTCGAACTGCTTGCGCGCCGGCTCGCCGACGGCGGGACCGAGCGGGCTCATCTTGACGAAGCCGTCGGCCAGGCCGCCCCGGGTGAAGTTGGGCAGCGGCTTGCCGCCCGTGAGGTCATCGACGAACATCTTGTAGACCTTGGCCCAGTTCCATTCCGCGCCGGTGAGGTATTTTTCCGGCGCCAGCGGGCTCTGGTTGGCGTGATAGCCGCAGACGAAGGCGCCGCGGCCGGCGGCGGTCTCGACCACGACTTTCGGGCTGTCGACATGGCAGGTGATGACATCGGCGCCCTGGTCGACCAGCGCATTGGTGGCTTCCGCCTCCTTGACCGCCAGCGACCATTCGCCGGTGAAGATGACCTGGCAGGTGATGGTCGGATCGACCGAGCGCGCGCCGAGCAGGAAGGAATTGATGTTGAGCAGCACCTGCGGAATGGGCTTGGCCGCAACGAAGCCGAGCTTCTTAGTCTTCGAGGTGTGACCGGCGACGACGCCGTTGAGATACTGGCCCATGCCGATATAGCCGAAATAGGACCCGGCATTCATCGGATACTTGTCTTTGTTCCACATGCCGCCGCAATGGCGGAACTGCACGTCGGGGAATTTCGCGCACATCGCCAGCATATGCGGGTCGAAATAACCGAAGGAGGTCGGGAAGATCAGCGAGGCGCCGTCGAGGTTGATCATCGATTCCATCGTCTTCTGGACATCGACCGTCTCCGGCACATTCTCCTCCTCGACGACGGTGATGCCCTCGATGCCCTTCAGCGCCGCCGCACCCTCGGCATGCGCCTGGTTGTAGCCATAGTCGTCCTTCGGCCCGACATAGATGAAGCCGACCGTGGCGGCGGCGGCAAAGGCCCGGCTGACGGGAAAGGCCGCGGAGGCAAGTCCGAGTGCCGCTCCGGCGGCGGAGGTCTTGAGCAACTGGCGGCGGTTAAGCATGAATCTGTCGGTCATGTGAATGCTCCCCTGTAGGACCCTTTTCCGGGTCGGTTAACGCCTTCTCAATAAAGTGCATGCAATCGCCGTGCCAGTTCTGATACCGAAATTTAGTCAATGAAATCAATTGGTGCCGAAATGACCCATGCCCAAGTGAGAGGCAATTGCATGCACTTTTTGCCTTGAAAACCGCCAATTTGACAGACAGATTAAAACATAGGCATAGAGGGTGCGGCCTGAGTCGGGATCGTGCCGTTTGGCCGCTGGATTCATGGTTTGAGACGCCGAAGCATGGGAGGCGAAGCGGACGTGTCGGGAAAGCGCAGCTTGATCCGGTCGGGCACGACCGTCGATCAGATGGTGAGGGCGATCGGCGACCGCATCGTCACCGGCTTCCTGCGCCCAGGTGAAAAGCTCGACGAGGCCTCGCTTGCCGCCCGCTTCGATGTATCTCGCACGCCGGTGCGCGAGGCGCTCGGCCAGCTCAGCGCCATGGGCCTGGTCGAGAGACGGCCCAATCGTGGCGCCATCGTCGCCGTCGTCACGCAGGAGCATCTCGCCTCGATGTTCGAAAGCATGGCCGAACTGGAGGCAATCTGCGCCCGCTTTTCCGCCGAGCGCATGACCAGCAGCGAACGCCGCACGCTCGAGATCGAACATCAGGCCTCGGCCCGGCTGGTGCGGCTGGGCGCCGAGGAGGACTATGAATATTTCAACACCGAGTTCCACAGCCGGCTTTATCGCGGCGCCCACAGCACGCATATCTGCGAAATGACCGTGATGACACGCAGCCGGCTGGCGCCGTTCCGCCGCGCGCAATTCATGCTGCCCGGCCGCCTGGCCAAATCCTGGCAGGAGCACGACGCCATCGTCACCGCGATCCTGCGTGGCGACGGCGTTGCCGCCGGCAAGGCTGCGCGGGACCACGTTTCCATCGTCAGCGAGGCGAGCGCCGTCTTTGCCATAGGCGACCAGCGGAAAGCCGCAAACACGACGCCGGCCACGGCCGACTGACAATCCACCTGGCGGCGGCACCTGGCGCCGAAGAGACGGCCAGCCTGCGCGCCCGCCGCGAGGCCACGGCCGTAACCGTTTGCTCGCCGGGGTGGCGCGGCGCACGGTGCGGCGCTATGCAGTTGATGAGTATAGCTGCTAACCCCAGCGAGCGAGGGGACGGTGTCCGTGAGACCGCGACGCTTCTGCGCCGTGCGGTCCCACGGCAAATCGACAACGCATTCCCGCACACGCCTCGCAGTAAAATTGGTATGCATATGCGAGGGAGAGGGTAACAGATGAAACACAATCTTGGCTTGCCGTCCGACGCAACGCCGACGCTCCTGTTTCCGAAGACATGATGCAAAAGCAAAGTCAGATCTCATGTCTTCTCCAGATGTGACCGGCTCATCCCGCCCCGCGGGCTGGGGCTTGGCCGCAAAGCTGTTTACAACCCTCGTCCTTCTTGGCGCGATCGCGGTCCTGGTGACCGGGGTGCTCGGTTACTTCCGCGCCCGCGACGCTCTCGAAAAAGCAGTCTTCGACCAACTCACGGCCGCCCGTCAGACCAAGGCGCGCCAGGTTGAAACCTACTTCCGCACGATCAAGGCGGAGCTGCGCCTGCTTGCCACTTCCAAGATGGTGGTCGATGCGACACGCGAGTTCCGGATCGCGGTCGACCAGCTCGACCGGGCAGGCGCGCCGCCTGAACTGCGGCAGAAGGTCGGCGATTGGTACGCTGAGAACTTCATCCCCGGAATGACGCGCACCCTGGGCAGGCAACCAGCCCTGTCGGACTACCTGCCGGTCGGTGGTGCCCCCTACTATCTGCAGTATCACTACATTGTGGAAAATCCCAACCCGGCGGAGCGGCGCAAGCTTCTCGACGACGCCGGCGACGGAAGCGAATACTCCAGGCTGCATGCCATATATCATCCCCTGATGCGCGCTGCGGCTACCACGGTCGGCTTTTTCGATTTCATGATTGCCGATCCCAAATCAGGTCGCCTGATCTATACGGTCGAGAAGGAGGTGGATTTCACCACGTCCCTTCAGTTGGGTCCGTACCGCCGCACCAACGTCGCGGCCGCCGTCGCCCGCTGCTCGCAGATCGCAGACCCTTCAGCCATCTGTCTCGAGGATTTCGCCTCCTATGCGCCGTCGGGCGGCGCGCCGATCGCCTTCATGGGAGCTCCTGTCATCGACCAGGGCGTCGTCATCGGAGTGCTGGTCGCGCAATTGTCGAACGACGAGATCGACAATGTTGTCACCGGCAATCGCCGCTGGCGGCAGGAAGGGTTCGGCGACACGGGTGAGGCCTATCTCGTCGGACCCGATTATCTGGTGCGCTCGGCCCCACGGGCGTTCTATGAGAACCGGGAGAACTACTTCGCCGAACTCAAATCCGTCGGCGCCTCGGACGAGGAGATCGTCGACATTCAACGATACGGCACACCGGTTCTTCATCAGCGCATCGACACCAAGGCCACCCAGGCTGCGCTATCAGGTGTCGAAGGCACAGGCGAGATCATCGGATACCGTGGCGTCCCGACGCTCGCTTCGTGGGGCCCGCTCGCGATTCCCGGCGTCAACTGGGCACTCGTCGCCAAGATCGACAGCGCCGAGGCCTTCGCGCCGATCGCCCAGCTCCGCCGGGATCTGCTGCTCGTCGGGGGACTGGCGCTGCTGGTGGTGGGCGCCACCGCCGCCTGGCTGTCACGCGCGCTGCTCGGACCGCTCCGCGATCTCACTGCCGGGGTGAAACGCTTCTCTGCTGGCGACTATGCGGTCAGCGTGCCGGTCCGCACGCGCGACGAGATTGGCGAGCTCTGCTCAGCCTTCAATGGCATGGTTGAGGATCTGCACCAAAAGAATGTCGTGATCGAGAACAAGAACCGCGAGAACGAGCAGCTGCTGCTCAACGTCCTGCCGGCACCGATCGCCAACCGGCTGCGCGCTGGCGAGGAGAGGATCGCCGACGGCTTCGCCGAGGTCACGGTTGCCTTCGCAGACCTGGTCGGGTTCACGGCACTGACATCGGGGATGCCGCCGCACGATGTCGTGACGTTTCTCAACGGACTCTTCACGCGCTTCGACGTTGCCGCCAATGATCTCGGTATCGAGAAGATCAAGACGGTGGGCGACGCCTATATGGCGGTCTGCGGCCTACCCGTGCCGGTGGCCAACCACGCCGAGCGCATGGTCCGCATGGCCATCCGCATGGTCCACATTACCCGCGAGCACGCGATGGAACACAACGTCTCGATGAAGGTCAGGGTTGGCGTCAACAGCGGGCCGGTGGTCGCCGGCGTCATTGGGAAGAGTAAGTACATCTATGATTTATGGGGTGACACAGTGAACCTGGCGAGCCGCATGGAGTCTGGCGGAATTCCCGACTCTGTTCAGGTGACGCGCCCCGTCTACGAACAGCTCAAGGACCAATTCGTCTTCGAGCCGCGCGGCGCTATCGAAGTCAAAGGCAAGGGAAAAGTGGAAGCCTGGGTATTGAGATTTTAGCCGCGGGGGGGGGCACCTCCGATGCCGGCCTGCCCTCCACCTATCCGCCGTCAATGGCTTTCGCCGCGGGCGCGACTGGCCGCCTGATCCTCACAGTGCTGACGACGCTGCTGACCATCCTGCAAATGCCGGAGGGGCAAGGCGGATCTTGGTCGGGCTGATCGCGCTGTTCGTGACGGCGGCTTTAAGGATTGTGGAGGAAAGGTAGGGGGTGGAGGCGGGACGTGGCTGCTTTTGGACCGGAAGCGGCCCGACCGGTTCTGGTAGGAACGCGCGAGAATGCAGACATTCAATCCGGTGGGTCGGAAGTCTCGAACTGACCCGAACCGGTCATTCAAAACCCGGTCCTAGACAGGCCGTCTCCCCTGGTGGATCATGCGTGGGTAGGCAAGCCAGGGGCGCCGCCATGGACGTCGGAGGTTGGCTGCGGAGGCTTGGCCTCGAACAGTATGAGGCCTCCTTCCGCGAGAATAAAATTGACGACACGGTCCTGCCGAGGTTGACGGCCGAGGACTTGAAGGATCTTGGCGTCGGATTTGTCGGACATCGT
The DNA here is from genome assembly GCF_042682145.1 of Mesorhizobium newzealandense. Classification (NCBI taxonomy): domain Bacteria; kingdom Pseudomonadati; phylum Pseudomonadota; class Alphaproteobacteria; order Hyphomicrobiales; family Phyllobacteriaceae; genus Mesorhizobium; species Mesorhizobium newzealandense. Next base: position 137,599 of record NZ_JBHUGZ010000010.1, read on the forward strand.
CGTAAGCTGCTCGACGCCATCGCAGCCTTACGCGCTCAAGCAAGCGCACCAACACCGCTGTTGTCCGATGCGCCTCTGGCAATCGACAACGCCGCGAAGGACACCGCAGAGCGCCGCCAGGTCACCGTGATGTTCTCGGACCTTGTCGGCTCGACAGCACTCTCCGCGCGAATGGACCCTGAAGATTTGCGTGAGGTGATTGCAGCCTATCAGACGTGCGTTGCCGAGGCCGTGCGTCGCTTTGGCGGGTTTGTGGCTAAATACATGGGCGACGGCGTGCTGGTGTATTTTGGCTATCCGAAGGCGCATGAGGACGACGCAGAGCGAGCCGTGCGCGCGGGGCTGGCGGTCGTTGATTCGATCGCAAGGCTCGCGACCCCGGCACAAGCGGCGCTTGCGGTACGTGTCGGCATCGCAACGGGGCTGGTGGTGGTGGGCGATCTCATCGGCGAAGGAGCGGCGCAGGAGGAAGCGGTGGTCGGCGAGTCGCCGAACCTGGCGGCGCGGTTGCAAGCATTGGCGGCGCCTGGCCAGATCGTGATCCCGCTCGCGACGCGCCGACTGCTCGGCGGGCTGTTCGACCTCGCCGACCTGGGCCTGCACGACCTGAAAGGGTTCGACGCCCCGATCCGCGCATGGCGCGTGCTTCGCGAGAGTGCCGCCGTGACTCGGTTCGAAGCGCGCGCGACGAGCGGCCTCGCCCCCACAGTTGGGCGCGAGCACGAGTTTGCTCTGCTCGCGGAGCTCTGGAGCAAGGCCGCGTCCGGCGAGGGGCAGGTGGTCCTGCTCTCCGGCGAGCCCGGCATCGGCAAGTCGCACCTGATTCAGGCGCTCCGCGAGCGCCTGCGGGACCGGCCGCACATCCGCATCCGCTGCCAGTGCTCGCCGTTCCACGCAAATAGCGCCCTTCGCCCGTCGATTGTCCAGCTCACCCGCGCGGCTGGCCTCCATCCAGACGATTCGCCGAGCGTAAAACTCGACAAGCTGGAGCGTCTCTTGGCACGGTCCACAGACAAGGTCCGTGACGTCGCCCCTTTGTTGTCGGCGCTCCTTTCGCTCCCGGCAGGCAGCCGCTACGCACCCCTGAACCTCAGCCCTCGGCGCCAGAAGGAGCTGACCCTCGAGGCTCTGGCCCGGCAGCTTATTGGCTTAGCGGCCCGCCAGCCCGTGCTGATGGTTTTCGAGGATATCCACTGGATTGATCCAACTTCGCTAGAGCTTCTCGACCGATTGGTCCAGCAGATCCCCCGCCTTGCAGTATTGGCGATCTTCAGTTTCCGCCCTGAGTTCGAGCCGCGGTGGATCGGCCACCCGCGGGTCACCTCGCTCACGCTGAACCGCTTGAGTCGCCGGCAGGGCGCGGCCCTGGTGGAGCGGTTGACCGGGGGCAAGGCGCTGCCGCGCGGGTTGCTCGAACAGATGGTGGCCAGGACAGACGGCGTGCCCCTGTTCCTCGAGGAGGTGACCAAGGCCGTAATTGAATCTGACGTGCTGACCGATGAAGGCGACCGCTACGCACTCTCGGGCCCGCTGCCACCGTTGGCGATCCCTGCAACCCTGCAGGATTCTCTGCTGGCGCGGCTCGATCGGCTAATGACGCCAGCGCGGGAGGTCGCGCAGATTGGCGCCGCCATCGGCCGCGAATTCTCCTATGAGCTGCTGGCGGCGGTCGCGCAGCGCGAGGAACGGGAATTGCAGGGCGCCCTCGACCAACTCATCAGCGCCGAACTCGTGATCGCTCGCGGTCGGCCGCCACACGCGACGTGCATCTTCAAGCACGCATTGGTGGGAGATGCCGCTTATGCCACCTTGCTGCGCAGTCGCCGCCAGCAGCTGCACACCCGGATCGCCCACGCGCTCGAGCAGCATTTCGGCGAGGTCGTCGAACACGAGCCCGAGATCGTGGCTCAGCACTATACGGCTGCCGGCCTCTTTCTTCAGGCCATCAGCTATTGGCAGCGCGCGGGAGAGAGCGCCAACGACCGTTCGGCCAACGATGAGGCCCAGAGCCATCTGCAGAAAGCGCTGAACTTAATCGAAACGCTCCCTGCGGGCCCGGAGCGCCAGCGGCGCGAGCTCGCAGCACTAACGGTGCTGGGCCGCGTGCTCACCGCCAAGAATGGCTACGCAAATGCCGAGGTCGAGCGGGTATATTCTCGCGCGCGCCGCCTTTGCGAGGTGATGCCAGAAGATGCGGATGTCTTCCCGGTTCTGCTCGGCCTGGCCATCTACTCGGCCACGCGCGCCGAACTCAGGTCGGCGCACGAGCTGAGCGGACGGCTTCTCGACCTTGCCCTGCACAGCAACGATCCCGTGTGGGTGGTCGAAGCCCATTATGCTCGGGGGATCAGCTTTTCTTGGCGCGGCGACTTCAGGGAGGCACGGAAACATTTGGAGCTGGCCTCCGAGGCGTATCGCCCACAGCAACATCGAGCTCATCTCGCGCTCTACGGCCAGGATCCCGGGCCGATTTGCCTATGTCGCGGGTCAGCGGTGCTTTGGCACCTCGGCTACCCCGACCAGGCGCTGACCCGGATGGAAGACGCCCTCGTCTTGGCCGAGCGACTCGCGCACCCCTTCAGCCGCGCTTACGTGCTGATATGGGCAGCGTGGCTTCGACTATTCCGACGCGAGGTGGCCGAAGCCGAGGAGCGGATCGACCGTGCGCTCACGTTCGCGACCGAGCAGGCCTATCCCTTCTGGGCTGCCATGGCCGCCCAGCAGAAGGGATGGCTCTTGGCGAAGCAGGGCCAGAAGGAGCGAGCAATCGCCCAAATTGAGGATAGCCTGGCCCGAATGCAGGCCGTCGGAACGCAAGTGACGCAGGCGTATACGATGGGATTCCTCGGGGAGCTGCTCGGGAGTGTCAATCGCGCGTCGGACGGCGTGCGCCTGATCGATCGGGCTCTCGACCAGGTGAACCGGACCCGCGAGCAGTGGTGCGATGCCGAATTGCTGCGGCTCCGAGGTGCCGTATGGGCTGCCGCGGAACCAAGCGATTGCCACGAGGCTGAAATCTCGTTCCGCCAAGCGATCGAACGGTCTCGTGAGCAAGGTGCCAAATCCTGGGAGCTCCGCGCCGCCACATCGCTTGCGCGCCTTTTGGCCGAACAGGGCAAGCGCGCCGAGGCGCACGACCTGCTCGCGCCGACCTACGGCTGGTTCACCGAGGGTTTCGACACGCCCGATTTGAAAGAAGCTAAGACCTTGCTCGACAAGCTGGGGGCATGATGATGCACATGCTAGCCATGCAATGTCACACCGCCAGACGCCCCTGCTCCGCCTCCTCGGCATTGGGATCGCCCGGTGCGGTCGCCCAGGCGAGTTCGACCAGCGTCACGGTGCGCCGGCCTGTCCCGTCGAGCTGGCAAACGATGAGCCCCTGCTCCTCGATATAGGCCAGCAGGCGCCGGGCGCGGCGCAGCGAGTGGGAGCCATAGGCGCGGGCGATCGCGGCGTCGCTCGGGCATGGCCAGCCCTCCTTCGCCGCGCGGGCGATCATCATGAACACGCCTTGCATGTCGTCGGGTAGCAGCGAGGCGCGCACCGAGACATCCTGCCAGGCATCATCGCCTGCCGCCATGTCGGAGCCGAGCCCGGCGCGGGCGCGCGTCAGCATGCGGCGGAACTCCGGCAGATCCGGCACGACCGAAGCGAGGCCCTCGATGCGGCAACGCACCACGAACTCCTGATAGAGCACGCCGATGACACGGAAGCCCGCGTCAGGTTGGGCGAGAATGGCGCGCAGCACACGGTCGACGCGCTCGCGGCGCTCGGCCAGATCCTCGGCGCTGATTTGCGGCTCCACCGGTTCGGGGCGGATTTCCAGCGCCGCCGACTTCGCCGCCATCAGCTGGTCGAGCAGGTCCGGCGACGCCGTCCGGCGCGGCGCGCGCGCCGTCTCGGGCGGCGGCGCCGCCAGGATGATGGCGCGGGCGTCCTCGAGCGCTGATTCCGGCAGCGGCATCAGCCGCGGCGTGCCGTTGCGTGGACTTGTATCGGTCGGGCCGATGCGCAGGCCGAGCGGACGGCGCGACAGCGCCGGGCCGAGCGCCATGAACTGGCCGCGCTCCAGGTCGCGAAACGCCTCCGCCTGCCGCCGTTCCATGCCCAAAAGGTCGGCGGCGCGCGCCATGTCGATATCGAGGAAGGTGCGGCCCATGAGGAAATTGGACGCCTCGGCGGCGACGTTCTTGGCGAGCTTGGCCAGCCGCTGGGTGGCGATGATGCCGGCAAGCCCGCGCTTGCGGCCACGGCACATCAAATTGGTCATGGCGCCGAGCGAGAGTTTTCGCGCCTCGTCGGAAACCTCGCCGGCCACCGCCGGCGCGAACAGCTGCGCCTCGTCCACCACCACCAGCATCGGGTACCAGTGGTCGCGGGCAACCTCGAACAGCCCGCCGAGGAAGGCGGCGGCGCGCCGCATCTGGTTCTCGGCGTCGAGCCCTTCCAAATTGAGCACGGTGGAGACGCGGTGGATGCGCGCCCGCTCGCCGGCGCTCTGCAGGCCGCGTTCGGTATGCTCCTCGGCATCGATCACCAGGTGGCCGAAACGGTCACCCAGCGAGACGAAGTCGCCTTCGGGGTCGATGATGGTCTGCTGCACCCAGGGGGAACTCTGCTCCAGCAGGCGCCGCAGCAGATGCGACTTGCCGGAGCCCGAATTGCCCTGCACCAGCAAGCGGGTCGCCAGCAGCTCCTCGAGGTCCAGCGTCGCCGGGGCGCCTGCGGTCGTGTGTCCCATCTCGATCGCAACGGTCATGGTCGACTCAGGCGCTCCTTCGCAGACGGACTTATCAACCGGATCACAGCCCGTCGAGCACCGATGGCCGGCCGCTGCGCGTTGCGCACAGCTGTGGGAGCGTCTCCGGACAGGCGAACCCTGTGGATAGTAACCAGTCGTTCACCATGTGCCGGCGTTCCGATTGAAGACGTCCTGCATACGCGTAGCCTGACCTTGCATCGCGTCCCCAACGTGGTGCGTCCCAACCGCCCCCCTTGGCGACCGACGTTTTCAAGTTCCCTCTCTAAGTATATGTCGGTCGCCAACTTCGGCTCACCCCGCCGGGTTCTGACATCGTCAGGACTCGCCCGCTGGCGCAAACTTTGGGTTGACCGCCCCTGACGGCAAGGCGACACTTCCCGGACGCTAAAGCGCGTCGCATTGAAACGGATTCAGGCGACGCGCTTTAGATCTTTGTTTTATGCATGTCGTTGCCCCAAAACCGGGGCCACTTTTGAGCAACATGCATTAGAGTTGCGAGGAGGAATTGCGATGGACGAGCCCGAACGGTGGCGCCACATGTCGACGGCGCCGAGGGATGGCAGCCGCATCCTTGTCACGGTTCGCCCGTCCGAACAGGGGCCGGCGGAAGTCGACCTCGCCTATTGGTCGCGCGCCGACCAGTTCGCCAGCGAAGGCTGGCGCGCGTCGGACTCCTCGCCTGGGCGCGTCGTCGAATACGCCGAACCGGAACTGAAATGCTGGATGCCGCTGCCGACAGCCAATCTCAGCCGCGCCTCCATGCCGGCGCCCTGGGAAGGCGAGGACGCCCAGCAGCTGGACGGCTCGGGGATTTGAGGGTGGGTTTCCCTTCTCCCCTTGGGGGAGAAGGGGGCTTGTCCGCTCAGAACAAAAACGCAGCCGTGGCGGGGTTCGGGCCGGTGCGGCCGGCGGACGAATCCATACCGCTGATCGTCTGCAGGTCCTGCGCGTCCAGCTCGAAATCGAAGACATCGAAATTGGCGGCGATGCGATCCCTGCGGATCGACTTTGGAATGACGATCAGCCCTTCCTGAAGGTGCCAGCGGATGATCGTCTGCGCCGCGGACTTGCCATGCTTCCTGGCGATACCCCCGATGGTCGGGTCGCTCAGCAGCCGGCCGCTACCCAGCGGGCTCCAGCTTTCGATGCGGATGTCGCGCCTGGCATGAAAGTCCCTGATGCCGCGCTGCTGGAACTGGGGATGCAGCTCGATCTGGTTGACGACGGGCGTCACGCCGGTCTCTGCGATGATCCGCTCCAGATGATCCTGGTTGAAATTCGAAACGCCGATCGACTTGATCCGGCCGGCCTGCCTGAGCTCGACCAGCGTCTTCCACGCCTCGACATATCTGTCCTTGCCGGGCACAGGCCAGTGGATCAGGAACAGGTCGATCTGTTCGATGCCGAGCTTCTCCATCGTCTCGTCGAAGGCCTTGAGGGCCGCGTCGCGCTGGTGTGCGCCGTTGCGCAGCTTGGAGGTGATGAACAGCTCGCCTCGCGGCACGCCGGCGGCGCGGATCGCCTCTCCGACGCCTTCCTCGTTCCGATAGCCCTCGGCAGTGTCGATCAGACGGTAGCCGGCCTCGATCCCCCAGCCCACCACATCAGCGGTGATGTCCTGATCGACCTGCCACACGCCAAGGCCGAGCTGGGGAATGGCGGCGCCGTCGTTCAATGGTAGCTGTTCATGCATGTCGGATCCTTTGCAAAGCTGGTCCAGGCGGTCCGCCCGGTGCACGCCCTATCTAGGTTCGACAGGCGGCAACGGCCAGTCGCGACCGGACAAATTGCGTGGGGATTTCGGACCGCCTCGCTGTCAATGGTTCGAGGCAGCGGCCTTACCGGGGACGCCGCACCGCCCGCACCACCCCGGCGGATACGCTGCCGCAGAAGAGGCGGTCGCCGCCATCGGATTCCAGCCCCGAGACGCCCATGCCGGCCGGCATGTCGAGCTTCTCCAGAACCTTCCCGGTCTGCGGGTCGACGCGGCGCAGGTCGCTCTGCTCGCCTTCCCAGGTGGCGTGCCACAGCTCGCCGTCGACCCACGTCACCCCGGTGACGAAGCGGTTGGATTCGATGGTGCGCAGGATTGCCCCGGTCTCGGGGTCGATCTGGTGTATCCTGCGCTCGCGGTACTGCCCCACCCAGAGCGTCCCTTCGGCCCAGGTCAGCCCTGAGTCGCGGCCGCCGCCGGGCGCCGGAATGGTCGCCAGAACCTGACCGGTATCCGGGTCGATCTTCTGGATGCGGTCATTGGCGAGTTGAAAGAAATGCTGGCCGTCATAGGCGGTGCCGGCGTGCGCGGCGACATCGATCGAGCGCAGCGCCTGCCCGTTTTCCGGATCGAAGGCGTTCAGCTTCTCGCCCGAGGCAAACCAGACATTCTGCCCGTCGAAGCTCACCCCGTGCACGGTGTTCACACCCGCAAAGGGTCCGTATTCGCGCAGGATTTCGGCCGCTGAATGTTTCATGTCCTATCCTCACCAAGATGATCCGGCATACCTTCCTAGCCGTTCGGCAGCGGTGCCGGGAGTAACAAGGTGGTCGTGAATCCCGCCACCGGCGGCGTCATCCAGCGGCGCGCCCGGCCGTGCCCGAACGACTGCACCTTGCCGGCCTCGCCGAGCTGCTCCAGCGCCCGCTGCACGCTGCGCTGGCCGGTGCCAAGCGCCAGCGCCAACGCCGAGCTCGCCCAGGATTCCCCATCGGCAAGGAAGGCCAGCACCGCCGCGTGCCGCTCCTCGATCGGCCGCGCCAGCACCACCACCTCGCGCGCGTGCCGCGGCGCCAGCGCGAAGCCTTGGCTCGTCGCGCCGATGTCGGCCAGCGTCCGCAGTTCGGCGCGCAACCGGCCGATCTCGACCCGCAGCCTGGCGCGGTGCGATTCATCGGCGTGCCTGCCGCCAAAAGCCCGTGCGATAAGCGTCGCCCGCGACACATCGCCAGGCCACGCTTCGGCGAGCGTACGCGCCAGCGCAAACAGCACCGGTCGCGTTGCCAGCGAGACCATGATTTCCTGCTGGCGCACGAGATTGCGCAAGGCATCGACGACCAACGCCGGCGACGCCTGCAGCGCCTCGACCTCCTCGAGCCGCAAGGGGCGCTGCTGGCCCTGCGCGATCAGCCGCGCCGCCGGCGCGTCCAACGCCAGGAAGGCATTGTCGACCTCGGCCATCAGCCCCGGAATGCCCGACCGGCGGGCGGCGTGGCGGGCCCACTCCAACGCCGTGCGCGCGGCTCTCGTCTTGAGGCGCCGCATCGCGATGCCGGCGACGGCCAGTTCGTGCGCCGCTCTCGAGGCCGGCGGAAGCGGCGCCGGGTCGAGCCCGGCCAGCACCTCCTCGGCCTCGTCGAGGCGCCCGATCAGCAGCAGGCGCCGCACCTTGAGATGGCCGGCATGCGCCGCGTTCAGCCGGTCGCCATGCTTTTCCAGCGTCGCCCGTGCCGCATCAAGCGCCTTGGCCGGCCAGCCGAGGTCACGCGAGACCAGCGCGATCTCGGCCTCGGCGACAACACATCTGGCGCGCGCCACCGCCTCTTTCGGGCCGAAGGCGCGCGCGGCCCGCCGCAGCAGCGCCTTGGCGCGGTCGAGGTCGCCGAGTTGCGCCATCGCGATGCCGCGCAGCGCCAGCGCCGGCGCGTCGTCGCGCAAGGCGACACGGTCCAGCGCGCCGAGCGGATCGCCCGCCGCCAGCGCCAACCCTGCCGCCGTGATCAGCGAGTCCATTCAAATCCCGTCACACTTGTAACTCCCACTCCCTGCGCTGCACTCCCTAACTTAAGTCACCAACGCCGACCCGCAAGCCGTATCGCCCAGCAAGCAGAAACGGCAACGAGCGGAACGCCAAGGGAGAACAGCGATGACAGGGATCTAGCCATCTGGCTGGCTGAAGGCGACGAGGCCGCCGTTGACGCCCATGTCGGCATTCGCTAGCCTGAGCATCTCAGTTATCAATATTAAGCATCTTAAAATGAACAACTGACAATGCCTGACTTCGAAGACCTGCCTCTCGTCGCGACGAACGACACGGTCGAGCGCGCCGGGCGCCACCCCTGCTGCGGAGGGCCTGCCCAATCAAATCCCGTCACACTTGTAACTCCCGCCGCAGCACGTCACCGCCCTATTCTACCGCACGATCCGCAGCCAACCACACGCCGCCACGGCGCGGCGACAGACTGACAAAGGAGACGACCAATGACCAAGCACACCGCAATGAAGACCCCGCCAGTCGTTTCGCAGCAGGCCTGGGAGGCCGCGCGCGAAGAGCTGCTGGTGAAGGAGAAGGCGACGCTGCGCGCCAAGGACGCATTGGCCGCCGAGCGCCGGCGGATGCCATGGATGGAAGTGGACAAGGCCTATGTGTTCGAAGGGCCGAATGGCAAGGCGAGCCTGCTCGATCTGTTCGAAGGCCGCCGCCAGCTGATCGTTTACCGCGCCTTCTTCGAACCGGGGGTTCATGGCTGGCCCGATCACGCCTGCCGCGGCTGTTCGCTCGGCGCCGACCAGGTCGGCCACCTCGCCCATCTCAACGCCCGCAACACCACGCTTGCCTACGCCTCGCGCGCACCGCAGGCCGACATCGCGCGGCTGAAGAAGCGGATGGGCTGGGAGATGCCCTGGTACACCATCACAGACAGCTTCGACAAAGATTTCGGCGTCGACGAATGGCACGGCCACAACGTGTTCATCCATGACGGCGATCGCATCTTCCGCACCTATTTCATCAACAGCCGCGGCGACGAGGCGATGGGCACTGTCTGGAGCTACCTCGACGCGACGCCGCTCGGCCGCCAGGAGATCTGGGAGGACTCGCCCGAAGGCTATCCGCAGACGCCGCTCTACAGCTGGTGGAACTGGCACGACAATTACGAGGCCGCGCCCGACCAGAAATGGGCCGAAGTGTCGGCTGCCGGCGAGGCGGCGTTCCGGGACAAGGCCTAGAAGCAAGAACCTGTTGGGAAGGGTCGCGCACGCTATCCCACTCCGGCCGCTTCGCGGCCACCTCTCCCCGGCCTTTGGCGGGGGAGAGGAACCCAAGTCCTGGTCTCGGTTCCGCCATGACCATCAAGGAAAAGACCATGAGCGATATCCATTCTGGCACCGGCAGTGAGACTCCTGAAAACATGGTCTCTCTTGGCATCGCCGACTGGCTGTGTCTCGCCGCGGCGCCGACCTTTGCATTGATGGCACTGTTCACCTGCATTCAGGGCGAGTCCTCCGCGCTGTGCATGGGCGCCAGCGCCTCGCCCCTCACCGGCATGCCGGCGATGTATCTGATGATGAGCGCCGTCCACCTGGCGCCCTGGCTGAGGGTGATGTCCGGCCGGCGGGCCCGCCAACAATGAGGCTGGTCAGGCTGAGAGCGCCGGGAGGCCTGGACAATCTCGAACTGGTCGAGGAAGACCATCCCCAGCCAAAGCCGGGTGAGGTGCTGGTCAGGATCCGCGCCTGCTCGCTGAACATGCGTGACGATTTCGCGGTGCAGGGCAAGGTCCCGTTCGCAGATGGCCGCGTTCCGCTGTCCGACGGCGCGGGCGAAGTGATTGCGCTCGGCAACGATGTCGATGCGTTCAAGGCCGGAGACAGCGTCGTCAGCACCTTCTACCCCTGGTGGCTGGGTGGTGAGATGACGCCGGCCACCCAGCGCGACATACCGGGAGAAAGTTTTGACGGCTTCGCCAGCGAGTATGTCTGCATGCCGGCGCACGCCTTCACCAAGGCCCCGGTGGGCTATACGCATGTCGAGGCGGCAACGCTCACCTGTACGGGCGTCACCGCCTGGCGCGGCCTGGTTGTGTGCGGCAAGGTCAAGCCCGGCGACACGGTGCTGGTGCTCGGCACGGGCAGCGTATCGCTGTTTGCGCTGCAATTCGCCAAAGCCGCCGGCGCCCGGGTCATCGCCACGTCTTCCGTCGACCGGAAGCTGGAAAAGCTGCGAAGCCTCGGGGCCGACGCCGTCATCAACTACAAGGCCGTGCCGGACTGGGGCCGCAAGGCCAGGGATTTGACCGACGGACGCGGCGTCGATCACGTGATCGAGGTCGGCGGACCCGCCACGCTGGCGCAGTCTCTAGCCGCATGCCGGACGGGCGGCCACATCGCCCTGATCGGCGTCCTCACCGGTTTCGCGGCGGAAGTGTCGATCCCTGCCCTGTTTTCCAACCAGATCCGCATCAGCGGCATCTCGATTGGCAGCAGGGCGGACCAGGAAGACATGATCCGGGCGATAGAGGTCAACCGCCTGAAGCCGGTCATCGACCGCCGTTTCCCGCTTGAGGACATTGCCGCCGCCTTCACGCACTACGAAGCGCAAAAGCATTCGGCAAGGTCTGCCTCGAACTTTGAGCGCCCCGGACGCGCCCTGCCCGCGACCAACGCGTCGATCATCCATCAGCAACCGCTAATTGACAGTCCGAAGGAAACGGCGCTGACTGGCTGCACAGGTGGATCGCAGCATCAGGCGGGCGATGTCGACCGCTGGCGTCACCTGGGGAGGATGCCATGCCGACAATCATTGGCCATCACAACATCACGAAAGACAGCAAGCACTGGCTCAGTTCGCCCAAGCGCAAGGAGCTTTTCGGCTCCCTTGGGATCACCAACATCCGCACTTTCGTCGATCCGCAGAACCCGAAACAAGTGGCTCTGATGATGGACGTTCCGGACATGGACGCCCTGGCGGCGATGATGCAGAGCCAGGCAGCCGCCGACGCGATGGCCTTCGATGGCGTGGTGCCGGAGTCGCTGGTGATCCTGGTCGAAGCGAAAGGCTAGTCGCTTGGCCCGCCGGTTTCCGTTTGACGGTCAGCCTAGGGTATTGGAATTCAGGTCAGGCCGAGCCGAAAACGGTGGGTTCCGAGGACCGGAGCGGAGCGTACTTTTGGGTACGTGAGCACCGGAAGCGCAGGAAGCTACCGTTTGCAGGCCGGCATCACCTGAATATCAATACACCCTAATGCAGGTGCCTGAGCTTGTCGGGGTTGCGCATCACATAGATGGCCGCGATCTTTCCGTCCTCGATGTCGAGTGCGGTCGTCTGCAGCTCGCCATCGGCTTCCAGCGTGACGAAGCCGGGCAATCCGTTGACGAAACCAACGCGGACAAGTGTCGAGCCGTGCTTCCGAAGCCAGGCCGCAACACGCTCATATTGCTGCATGACGGCATCGAACCCCAGCACCACTTCCGCGGCTGCCGGACGCTTTCCGCCGCCATCAGCATGGGCGCTGACATCGGCCGTCAGCATGGCGCCAAGCGCCTTCATGTCGCCGCTGCGCGAGGCGGCGAAAAAAGCCTCGGCCAGCTCGAGGCCGCGTTGCTTTTCCACCTTGAAACGCGGTCTCGCCTGGCGGACATGGGTGCGCGCGCGGGCGGCGAGCTGGCGGCAGGCAGCGGGTTCGCGCTGGATGGCGGCGGCGACCTCCTCGAACCCCAGCCCGAACACATCGTGCAGCAGAAACGCCGCCCGCTCGAGCGGAGAAAGACGTTCCAGCACCAGCATCATCGGCAGAGTGACGTCTTCCACTTCGTCCTCTTCCACGACTGGATCGGGAAGCCAGGGACCGACATAGGTCTCACGCTGGCGGCGCGCGGATTTGAGCTGGTCGAGACAAAGCCGCGTGACGGTGCGGCGCAGGAATGCCGCGGGCTCACGCACCGCGCTGCGGTCGGCCCGCATCCAGCGGATGAAGGCCTCCTGCACGACATCCTCGGCATCCGCCACGGAGCCAAGCATGCGGTAGGCGACGCGCATCAGCGTCGGACGCAGCGGGTCGAAACCCGCCGCCGCATGCTCGGACCCTGCGTTCGACATTAGGCCGCCGCCGCCTTGGCCGCGGACCTTATCGCCGCCGGATCGGCCCAGCCACCGAACCCGACCGCGAGGCGGTTGTAGCCATTGATGACATTTGATCATCAGGGTCAGCTTGACCTGCTCCTCCGGCGTGAACTCGGCCTCCAGGGCGTCATAGGCGCTTTCGTGCGTATGGCCTTCGCAAATCCGCGTCAGCGCCTCGGTCCAGCCGAGCGCGGCGCGCTCGCGATCGGTATAGCAAGGCGCCTCGCGCCACGCCGACAAAAGGTAGATGCGCTGCTCGATTTCGCCGTCCTCGCGCGCAAACACCGTATGCATGTTGAGGCAATTGGCGCAGCCGTTGATCTGCGATGCACGGATCTTCACAAGCTCGGCCAGGCTGGGCTCGAGGCTCGAGGAAATGGCAAAGGCCGCGCGTTGCCATTCCTTCATCAGCGAAGGGGCGGCGGCGAAGAGATCGAGTTTTGCGGTCATGATTGGCTTCCTTCTGTTGGTGCCGACATCATGACGAGGCAGGATCCGCTGGTGTGACATGCACGCCGGGTTTTTATGTATGTCGTCAGCCGGCGCAAGCGGTCGCGCCAACCCCTTGTGTCGGGCGCGGATGACCCCGCTTGCCTAGGTCGCGATATCATTGACCGCCGGCAATGGCTTGGGGAGGTCAACCTCCCCAAGCCCGGTGCGCAGCTCGATCTCGATGTCGCGGCAGATTTGTGAGATCGGAACATCGTTGGCATTGCCCTCGAACGGGTTGGCGCTACTCTCGCCGACCTGGTCGAGAGACATGTACGCCCAGCCCAGGAGCGTGCTGAACGGGATCGTGAGCCAGATCGCGATCGGGCCGAGCGCGCCGCCCAGTTTGCCCATGTCGGCAAAGACCGGAACGACCCCGAATGGCAACAGCGTGCAAAAGATCATGACGAACATGGAGCTGACGATGGCGTATTGCCGCGGATATGGATTGTTCTTGATGCGATCGCAGCGCGCCTGCTGATCATGGAAGTCGCGGATCAGCTTCGTGAGTTCGACATAGACCTGCGGAGGGATTCTGGCGTCCTTGAACAACGTATTGACCTGGACCGATTGCATTTCAAGCAGGGTTATCGCCGGATGCGGCGATTTCAGGACGTCGTCGGCCTGTTCGGCCAACAGCGGTCGCAGTTCGTCGGCAATCGAGCTCGCATACTCCTGGATACGGTAACGCCGCCGGAATTCGACATTGGCCGCCCGCCCCATGGATTCCCATGGCATCGGCCGCCGCAGCGCAAACCGCAGTGCCGTCAACCAGGCGAGATGGCGGTAGATGAGTTGCCTTGCTGTCGGCACGTCATTGAAGTCCCTGCAGAGATTGGACCACATCCGGCTGCTGGCTGTAATTTGCGCAAAGGCTTGCAGCGCTTCACTGCTGCGGGTGAATACCTGCGAATTCTTGAACCCGGCAACGAGTGACACGGTGGTGCCCAGCACGAGCACCACCGACCATGGCACCGAGAACCCGGTGATGCCCGGAAGACGGTAGGCCGCCACGGCCAGTGCGCTCACCACCACCATGTAGATGACACTGCGCCGCGACCAGAGTGCGAAATCCGTCACCTTGTAGGAACGGCCTACATACATCGGATGCCCCCGAAAGCGTGGACGACAAGCAAATCAAGTCATCACGCCTAGCATACCGTTTGCTCATCATGAATGGCCGTTCCTGGCATAAAACCGACTGTTGTGGGTCGATTCCCAGTCGCCCCAAGCTCGTCTTGGCATCGCCGAATCTTAACCCCACCAGCGACACAAGCCAGCGCGAGCCGTCGGCTGTGTCGGGCTCCGGGTAGATTGTCCGCTCTCACCTCAAAAACCAGCCTGGGGCGCAGGATCTTCGCGCGCCCCAGGCCATTTCGCCTACCTCAATTGCACTTCGGCTTGGCACCGTTGCAGGCGTCGACCAGTTCGGCCGGCGGATCCTTGTGGAAGACGGTCTTGAAGGATTCCAGCACGTTGGACTGCACCACCGGCAAGGATTGGACACCGACCCAGGCGGGCGTGGGCTCACCGATAAGCGCCTTCATCATGGCAAGCGCCTCGGCGACACCCTGGTCATAGGGACGCTGCGAACCCGTCGCCTTGAGTGGCCCGCCCTTGGCGATCTCGATTGCCGACTGCAGTCCGAGATCGACCGTGGTGATCGGGATGTCGATGCCTTGCGCGCGCATCGACGACAGCGTGTCGAGCGCCGGCTGGTCCCACACCGCAAACAGGCCCTTCACGTCGGGATTGCCGGTGAGGAAATCGCCGGAGATCTGCGACACCTTCGAGGGGTCGGTGAAGTCGACCTGCTTCAAGACGATGTCGGGCCGGTTCTTCTTCATCCACTCGCTGACACCCTTGGTGCGCTCGTTGGTGCTGAAATAGTCGACACCGAAATTCACCAGTCCGATGGTACCGCCCTTCGGCATGCAGGAGGCAAGGATCTGCGCCGCAATCTGGCCGTTGCCCTGGCTGTCGGCCGAGATCATCGAGGCAAAATCCTTTGGGGATTCGAGGCCAACCGGGATGCTGTCCATGAAAACCAGCTTGATGCCGGCCTCGCCCACCTTCTTGTAGGTCGGCGCCGTCGCGGTGAAATCGACGGGGATGGAAATGATGCCGTCGGGATGCTGCTGGATGGTATTTTCGATATCGGCGATCTGCTTGTCGACCTGATATTCGGCCGACGCCACGCCGGTGACGGTCACGCCATATTTGGCCAGCGTTTCGCTGATGCCTTGCACTTGCAGTTGCGACCAGTCGAGGTTCACCGTCTGCATGGAAATGCCGACCTTGAACTTGCCGGCCTTGACCTTGGCGGCTTCGTCGTCGCTCAATTTCAGCTCGTCGGGCGAGGCTGCCTTTTCACCATGCGGACCCTGACCGACAATGCCCTTGGGGCCGAGCGTGGCCATGTCGACGCCGGTAACGCAGGTGTCCGGCGTTTGTGCCAGGCTTATGGTCGTCGACAGCGCGAACGCGCTGGCGGCGATGCTCAATGTTAGGAAAAGCGAGTGGATTCGTGCCGAGTGCTTCATGACTTTCCTCCGTTGATCGTTGACGTTTGTGTTGCCGTTTGGAGCCGGCAATTTTCTGCTGATATCCGCGGATGCGCGCCTTACCTCCTCGTGAACGCGACCGCGGCGACGATGATTGCTCCCTTGATGACGAGTTGCAGCGACGAGCTGACGCCAAGCAGCACCAGCCCGTTGTTGAGCGTGCCGATGATCAGGCTGCCGAGCAGCGTGCCCAGCACGAAGCCGCGGCCGCCGAACAGGCTGCAGCCGCCGAGGATCACCGAGGCGATGACGTCGAGCTCCATGCCTTGCACGACATCGGGCCGCGCCGCGTGCGAACGCGCCGACAGGATCAGCGATGCCAGCCCGGCGAGCGTCCCGGTCAGCACGAAGGCCAGCGTGGTGACTTGCTTGATGTGGACGCCGGAATAGAGTGCCGCGGTCGGGTTGCCGCCCGCCGCATAAACCCGCCGCCCATAGACGCTGTAGTGCAAGAGCAGGATGCCGGCGATGGTGACGCCAAGCGTCCACAGGATCGGCGCCGGGATGCCCAGCACCGAGCCTTCGCCGAAGATGGCGAAATAATGCTCGTTGGTGATGATGACCGGCTTGGTGTTGGTGACCATCAGCGCCAGGCCGCGCGCACCGCTCAACGTGCCCAGCGTGACCAGGAAGGACGGGATTTCGAGACGGGTGGTCAGCACGCCGTTGATCAGCCCGATCACGGCCCCTGTGCCCAATCCCGCCAGCGCGCCGACGACCCAGTTGTTGGCGACGAAGGCCATGGCCAGCGACGCGCTCATGCCTGAAAGCGCCAGCGTCGAGGCGACGGACAGGTCTATCTGGCGCGATATGATGACGAACGTCATGCCGACGGCAATGATCGAGACCAGCGTCGTCTGACGGCCGATGTTGAGAAAATTGTCGATCGACAGGAACCAGGGCGACGCCAGGCTGAAGACGATCAGCATGACGGCGAAGGCGACGTAGAGCATGTAGGGGCGCTCGCCCTGAAGCAGATGCTGCAGCGCCGAGCGGCCGCCCGGCTGGTTGGCGGCAAGTGCCCGCTTCGCCACTGGTTCATTTGCCGGGCTTTGGGTGTCGGTCATGCCGCGTGCTCTTCCGATGGCTGCGAAAGTTGGATGAGGTGATGGAGATCCTCGGCGCTGCCGAATTCCTGTCTCGCAATCGTCTTGGTGATGTGGCCATCGACGACGATCGAGATGCGGTCACAGAGCTGAAGCAGTTCGGAAAGATCCGAAGACACTAGCAGCACACCGCTTCCAGCCACTGCCGCGGCACGAATGACGCCGTAAATCTCCTCGCGCGCGCCGACATCGACACCAACCGTCGGCTCGTCGAGCAACAGCACGCGCGGCCGTGGCTCGTTCCATTTGCCGAACACGACCTTCTGCTGGTTGCCGCCGGACAGGTTCTTCACCGTCGTCGATGCGCCTGGCGCCTTGACGGCCAGCCGGTGCATCGCGGCATTGGCGTGCTCGCTCGCCGAGCGGCGCTGCAGCCAGCCGAGGCGGGAGAAATACGGCAACCGGGGCAGTGTCAGATTGCGCTCGATCGAATGTTCGAGAACCAGGCCCTGGACGTGCCGGTCCTCCGGCACCAGCGCGATGCCTTTTCGTATTGCCGCGGCCGGATCGGCTCCATCAAGCGAGACGCCGTCCAGGCTGGCGTCGCCCGACTGGACGGGCCGCAGGCCGAAGATCGTCTGCAGGATTTCGGTGCGTCCGCTGCCGATCAGGCCGGCAAGGCCGTGGATTTCGCCGCTGCGCAGCTCGAGATTGGTCCGGTCCAGCCGGTCATTGCTGACGCCCCTCAATTCGAGCACGGGCTTTTCAAGTGAACCGGGGGAAACCGATGACGGCACGCTTTGCCCGGCAGCCGTGCTGTCCGCCTTCAGAACAGCGTGATCCGGCCCAACGATCGCGCCGACCAATTGCCTCATATTGGTCTGCGGCGTGACAAAGGTTCCGGCGTTCTGCCCGTCGCGGAAAACGGTCACCCGGTTCGAAATCCGGAAGACCTCATTGAGGCGATGCGTGACGTAGATCACCCCGACACCCCGCACAGCGACCGCACGGATCGCCTCGAACAGGATCTTCTCTTCATCGTCGGTCAGCGCCGAAGTCGGCTCGTCGAGGATGAGCAGACGAACGTCGCCCATCAGCGCCTTGGCGATCTCGGTCATCTGACGATAGGCAAAGGGCAGTGACCCGACCATGGCGCGGGCATCGAGCGGGATGTTCTGTGACTTGAGGAAGGCTTCGGCCTGCGCCACCAGCTGGCGTTTTTTCAGGAAGCCGAAGCGGGTCTTCGGCTCTCGCCCCAGCATCAGATTGTCGGCAACCGAGAGCGATTCGACAAGGCTCAGATCCTGGTAGACGACGGCCACGCCGGCATCACGCGACTGGGCGGGCGAAGCGAACGAGGCGGGCTTGCCGCCGATCTCGATCGAGCCGCCATCATGCACATGCACGCCGCTCAGGATCTTGATGAGCGTCGATTTGCCGGCCCCGTTTTCACCGAGCAGGGCGTGCACTTCACCGGATTGGATTTCGAGACTGACGCCGCGCAGCGCGTTGACGCCGCCGAACCGCTTCCTGACGCCCTCGACGCGCAGCAAGGGCACCTCGGACGATGGCGAAATCGAACCCTGTTCGATCATGACGCCTGCATTTCCTTCCCTTGACGCGTCCCCTACCCGGAAAATCGAGATCGTCTTTTTGAGACTTCTCTTACTTTTTTTGTGACTTTTCCATCAGGTTGGCGAAATGTCAAATGAAGCTTGGCTGCCACGTAAGGGGTTTTGAGATTCAGGCCAGGCCGAGCCGAAAACGCTGGTTTTCGAGAACCGGAGCGGAGCGTACTTTAGGGTACGTGAGCACCGGAAGCGCAGGAAACCATCGTTTGCAGGCCGGCATCGCCTGAATATCAACACGCCTTAGAATGAATCCGGGCCGGCCTCGCCATGTTCGGTGATGACGGCGTCAAAACCGTCCATGGCTGAGAAGAAGGCGCGCTTGAGCTTGCCGATCTTGCTGCTGTCGACGACGAGGTAGTTTTTCGCGCGCCAGGCCCATCACCTTCTGCTTCACCACGGCCTCGTGAAAATGCTCGCAGGTGGCGCCGCGTTTGGCATCGACGCCGGCCGCCGACAGGAAGGCGGCGTTGATGCCGACGCTCTTCAAAATGTCGAAATCATGCGTGCCCGAGAAAGACGCCGAAGCGGGATGATAGACACCACCCAGCATGATGATCGTTACATTGGCTTTGCGGGTCAGGCGCTCCGCGACATTCATGGCGTAACATATTGCCGTTATTCGATAATCATCGGGAATGAGGTCGATCATATGGATCAGCGTCGTGCCGCAGTCGATGAAGATCGTTTCGTCGGGAAGAATTTTCCGCACAGCGTGAAGGCAGGCTTCGCGCTTCGCCGCCGCATGGCTGTCGGCCGCGGTCGCCAGTTCGTAAGGAGCGTCGGTATCGATCTCGGCCGCCGCCAATATGTGTCCGCCGAGAAAGGCGATCTGCCCCTGGTTGGTGGCGATATCGCGCCGCACCGTCATCTCCGAGACACCGAGAAGCGTTGCCGCTTCGCTCAGATGGATAACCCGCCGTTCCGATAGCAGATGGATCAGCCGGGCCGTCCTTTGCGCTTTGCGAGCAGTCATGCGTTGGGCCTATCGGTCGCCTGAAATGTGAGGAATTTAACAACCGCTCTCACTCAGTTGCAAGGGCGGTGTGCGTATCTGCCCTGCCATGACCAGTGGAGATGCCCGCCGACAAGGCTTTCGCCTGCCCCGGGACCGATCGCGGAAGAATTCAGGCCTGGGCGGATTTCCCCGCCCCGAACCGCAACCCGTCCATCAGCAGCGACACCAGCCGGCGCGAGCGGTCGCGCCATTCCGGAGTGTCGGGCGCCGAGTAGATGCCGGACAGCGCGTGCAGCACATCGGAAGCGTCGACGTCGCCACGGATGGTGCCGTCGGCCACCGCCGCCTCGACCAGTTGCCGCAAGGCCTGAGACACCCGGCCAGACGTGTCGGAAAACAGCGTCGAATTGGTGGTGAGCAGGATGCGCAGGCTGGTCGCCAGGCCGCGCTTGGTGGCGATATAGTCGACGAAGCGCTGCATCCACTGCTCCAGCGCGACATCGGACGGGTGCTTTCCGGCGAGTTCGCCGGCCGCCGCGCACAACCCCTCCGCCTCGCGCCGGTAGACCACCTCGACCAGATGCTCGCGCGTCGGGAAATGCCGGTAGAGCGTACCGATGCCGACGCCGGCGCGGCGCGCGATCTCTTCCAGCGAGGCGTCGATGCCACGCTCGGCAAAGACGGCGGCCGCCACCTCGACCAGCCGGTCGCGGTTGCGCTGCGCGTCGGCGCGCAGCGGCTTGGTCTCTGCGACCTCTTCAGCGATGGCGGACGGCTCGGCGGCCAATTTTTTTCTCCACGTTGTGTCAGGGGCTTGAACCCGGCCGGGTCAACCCCCACGTAATAAACGGAGGCGCCTCCGATTTAGTGGAGTGCCTTCATCATATAAGAAGGGGAACCGGTATGTCACGTCTTTCGAACCGCCTCGCCATCTTCTGACGCCCTTGCCCTCACCTGCCCCGGCACCAAATCATCCCCATCCGCGTCAAGCAACTGGAGCCAGACGCCCATGACCAAAACGACAATTCCCGTCCATCTCGACATCAACGGCCATCGCCACGCCCTGCAACTCGAGCCGCGTGTCACCCTGCTCGACGCCTTGCGCGACCGGCTCGGCCTGACCGGCACCAAGAAAGGCTGCGACCACGGCCAGTGCGGCGCCTGCACCGTGCATGTCGACGGTGAGCGCGTGCTCGCCTGCCTGACGCTGGCCGCGCAAGTCGAGGGCCGCACCGTCACCACCATAGAGGGGCTTGCACGGGAGGGCGAACTGCATCCCGTGCAGGCTGCCTTCCTCGAGCAGGATGCCTTCCAGTGCGGCTATTGCACGCCCGGCCAGATCATGTCGGCGGTCGCCTGCATCCGCGAGGGCCATGCCGGCTCCGACGACGAAATCCGCGAATACATGGCCGGCAATCTCTGCCGCTGCGGCGCCTATCCGCACATCGTCGCCGCTGTCCGCCAGGCAGCCTTGGAGGTCGCATCATGAGGGATTTTTCGTACCTGCGCGCCACGTCGGTGGATGCGGCACGCCAGGCAGCCGCCCTGCCCGGCGCCATGCTGCTCGCCGGCGGCACCACACTGATCGATCTCGCCAAATGCGGCGTCGCCGAGCCCGACAGCCTGGTCGACATCACCCATCTCAAGGGCCTGGCCACGATCGACGTGAGCGAGCGCGGCGCCACGATCGGTGCACTGGCCAAGATGGGCCACGTCGCCGACCACGCCGACATCAAGAGCCGCTTTCCCGCTGTCTCCGAGGCGCTGTGGCAGGCGGCTTCGGCGCAGATCCGCAACATGGCGACCATCGGCGGCAATCTGATGCAGCGCACGCGCTGCCCCTATTTCCGCGATCCCTCGAACTTCCCTGCCTGCAACAAGCGCGAACCCGGCAGCGGCTGTTCGGTGCTCGGCGGCGTCACAAAAGGACACGCCGTGCTCGGCACCAGCGAAGCCTGCATCGCCATGTATCCGGGTGACCTCGCCACCGCGCTGGTCGCTTTCGACGCGATCGTCCATCTCGGCGAGCGCCGGGTTCCGGTCGACGACTTCTTTCTCTTGCCCGGCACCACGCCCGACAGGGAACACGCGATCGAACCGGGCGAGATGATCACCGCGATCGAGATCCCCGTCTCCGCCGCCGCGCGGCGTTCGACCTATCTGAAGATCCGCGACCGGCAATCCTACGAGTTTGCCGCGGCAAGCGCCGCTGTCGGCATCGAATTCGAGGCCGACGGACGCACTATTCGCGACCTGCGCGTGGCGCTCGGCGGCGTCGCGACCAAACCGTGGCGGGCGCGGGCCGTGGAGGAGGCGCTGAAAGGCAAGGTGCTGGAGCCGGACGCCGTCCGCGCCGCCAGCCTGCTCGCCGTCGAAGGCGCCGTCGACCATGGCGCCAACCACTACAAGATCGAACTGGCGCCGCGCGTCGTCGCCCGCGCCATCCTTAAAATGGGAGAAACGGCATGACCGTTCACAACATCAGAGTTGGTGAATCGAAACGGGGTGACGCGTCCGATGGCGGCGCCGACGCTGTTGGCGGCCGGCTGTCGCGCGTCGACGGCCCGGCCAAGATCACCGGTGCCGCTAAGTATGCCGTCGAGCAGCAGCTCGAAGGGCTCGCCTACGCCGTGCTGGTCGAAAGCACGATTGCGTCAGGCAAGGTGCGCTCGATCGACACCACCGCCGCCGAGACAGCACCCGGCGTGCTCAAGGTGTTGACCCCGGACACCATCATCAGCCTGAGGACCGCCTCGGACTGGTTCGGCACGACGCCACCCGATGCGCCCTATTGCCCGCTGGCGCGCGACATCACCTTTTCGGGCCAGCATGTCGCCGCCGTGGTCGCCGAGACTTTCGAGCAGGCGGTTGCTGCGGCGGCACTGGTCAAGGTCAGCTATGAGGTGACCCCGGCCATCGTCGACCTCAGCGACGCCAAGGCCGGCGACGGCATCCCTATCGATGCCATGACCAAGGAATGGGGCGACGCGCAAGGCGCCTTCGCCTCGGCCCCGGTCCGGATCTGCGCCGCCTACAACACGCCGCGCGAATACCAGGCGCCGATGGAGCCGCATGGCCTCATCGCGCGCTGGGAAGACGACAAACTCACCGTGTGGGAGCCGAGCCAGTGGCTGGACGGCATGGCCCGCACCTATGCCGAATGGTTCGGCGTGCCATTCGAGAATGTGCGGCTGGTCTCGCCCTATATCGGTGGCGGCTTCGGTTCCAAGGCACTGGCGCTCAGCCATGGCGCGGTGGCGGCAAGTGCGGCAAAGATGCTCAGCCGGCCGGTGAGGCTGGTGATGACGCGGCCGCAGACCTTCACCGGCTATGGCGGGCGCGCGGCGACACGGCAGACCGTGACGATCGGCGCCGATGCGGACGGAAAGATCCAGTCGATCGTGCATCGCGGCATCAACGAAACGTCAATCGACGGTATGTGGGTCGAGCCGCTCGGATCGGTCACCTCGATCATGTACGCGACGCCGAATTTCTCCTCGAAGCAGAATGTCGTGCGGGTCAATTCGGTGGTGCCGGGCGCCATGCGCGCGCCGGGCGAAAACCCCTCGGCCTTCGGCATCGAAAGCGCCATCGACGAACTCGCCTACGAGGTTGGCATCGATCCGCTCGAGATCCGTCTGAGAAATTATGCCGAGCAGGATCCGCACGCCAAAAAAGCCTGGTCGACCAGGCAGTTGCGCGAGGCTTTTGCTGCAGGCGCCGAACGCTTCGGCTGGGCAAAGCGCACGCCCGCACCGCGCTCGATGCGCGACGGCAACCAGCTGATCGGCTGGGGTGTCGCCGCCGGCACCTATCCGGTGCGGCGCGCCTATGGCGAGGCGATCGTGCGCATCCTCGCCGATGGCTCGGTCGAGGTCGAAAGCTCGTCGATCGACATGGGCCAGGGCACCTACACGATCCTGGCGCAGACCGCCGCCGAGACGGTCGGGGTGCCGGCCAACAATGTCGTGGTCAAGCTGGGCGACTCCCGCTTCCCCCGCGCCGGCGTCGCCGGCGGGTCGCGGCTGGCCGGCGTGATGACCGGCGCCGTCTACAAGGCGGCGACCGCGGCGCTCGACCAGCTGGTCGGGCTGGCGATCAGCGATCCGCGCTCGCCGTTCCATGCGCTGCAGGCCAACACGCTGGTCGTCGCCAACGGCCGTATTTCATCGCCGCGCGGCGACGGTCCCGATCTCTCGGTCGCCGAACTGCTGGCGAGCGTCGGCCGCGACCACATCGAGGCCACCGGCGACACCATGCCGGCCAATTCGACGGCGCAGGATCGCTACAAGAACTACACCACCATCGCCATGGCGCTGCCGCACACCGAAGGCGACTATTCCCGCCACAGCTGGTGCGCGCATTTCATCGAGGTGCGCGTCGATGAGGATTTTGGCACGGTGCGCGTGTCCCGCGTGGTGTCGGCGCTGGATTCCGGTCGGCTCTACAACCCCAAACTCGCCGAGAGCCAGTGGAAGGGCGGCATCATCATGGGCATCGGCCAGGCGCTGCTCGAAGAAGGCATCATGGACCGCCGCCATGGCCGCATCGTCAACAACAACCTCGCCGACTATCTGGTGCCGACCAATGCCGACATTCCCGATATCGAGGTGATCTCGGTCGGCATCCCCGACCTGCACTCCTCGGTGCTCGGTGGCAAGGGCGTCGGCGAACTCGCCATTGTCGGCGTCGCACCGGCGATCGCCAACGCAGTCTTCCACGCCACGGGAAAACGGGTGCGCGACCTGCCGATCACGCTGGAGAAGCTGATTTAGGGGTGAAGTTGCCGATCTCCCCCTCGCGGGGGAGATCGCCGTCACCCCTTCCTCGCCAATCTTCAGCGTCAGCCGCCCTGGCGGCGGTGAAGCCGCTGATCTCCCCCACCGGGGGAGATTACGCGCTCCTCCCCTACTTTCCCTGCTGCTTCATGAACTGGCTGAGCAGATCCACCGGCAGCGGAAACACCACCGTGGACGAGCGCTCACCGGCGATGTCGTGCAAAGCCTCGAAATAGCGCAGTTGCATGGCCTGCGGCTCGGCCGCCAGCATCCGGCCCGCCTCAACCAGTTTCGCCGCCGCCTGCTGCTCGCCCTCGGCATTGATCACCTTGGCGCGCCGCAGCCGCTCGGCTTCGGCCTGCTTGGCGATGGCGCGGATCATGTTCTCGTTGAGGTCGACATGCTTGATCTCGACATTGGAGACCTTGATGCCCCAGGCATCGGTGCGCTGGTCGAGGATCTCCTGGATATCGCTGTTGAGCTTGTCGCGCTCGGACAGCATCTCGTCGAGCTCATGCTTGCCGAGCACCGAACGCAGCGTGGTCTGCGCCAGCTGGTTGGTGGCGGCCATGAAGTCCTCGACCTGGATGACCGCCCGCTCGGCGTCGACGATACGGAAATAGAGCACCGCGTTGACCTTCACCGAGACGTTGTCGCGCGAAATGACGTCCTGCGGCGGCACGTCCTGTACCACGACGCGCAGATCGACCTTCACCATCTGCTGGATGAAGGGGACGAGGATGATGAGACCGGGACCCTTGACCCCGGTGAAGCGGCCGAGCGTGAAGACCACGCCGCGCTGATATTCCCTCAGGATACGGATGGCCGCTGACAGGAACATGATCACGACCAGCGCAACGATCAGATAGGCCACATAACCAATCATCATTGTCTTGCTCCATTCCTTCCGGCGTCGCGCCGCCGCACCGTCAGCACGAGGTCGCTGATGTCGGTCACCTCGACGCTGTCGCCCGGTGCGACAGGTTCGTCGGCCTTCGCCCGCCAGCGCTCGCCCTGGGCCAGCACATGGCCCTCGCCGCCCTGCCAGTCGAGGATCTCGGCCGGCAAGCCGCGCATCGCCTCGCCGCCGACGCGCGGAGGACTCCTGCGCGCGGCCCAGAGATAGGTGCCGGTCAGCAGCGCCAGCCCAAGCGTCAACGCGGCGGCGGGACCGATGACGGCCCATGACATGGCAAAGCCCGGCCCCTCGACTCTCAGCAGCATGGCGGCGCCGAACAGAAAGGCAGCCACGCCGCCGAGCCCAAGCACGACGGTGGGATTGAACGCCTCGATGACGAGGAAGGCTATGCCGAGCAGCATCAGGGCAAGGCCGGCATAGTTGATCGGCAAGAGATTGAGCGCAAAGAGGCCGAGCACGAGGCAGATGGCGCCGATGACGCCGGGCGCCACTGCGCCGGGGCTGGTGAACTCGAAGATGATGCCATAGACGCCGACCAGCATCAGGATGACGGCGACGTTCGGATCGGTGATGACGGCGAGCAGCCGGATGAACCAACCGGGTTCCAGTGTCTCGACCGGCAGCCCTTTCGTCGCCAGAACCACTTTCCGGCCTGCCACGTCGACGGTGCGCCCATCGGCCAGTTGCAGCAGCTCGCTGGTGTCGTGGGCGACGAAGTCGATGACATGTGCCTGCAGCGCCGCGTTGGCCGAAAGGCTCGCCGCTTCGCGCACGGCCTTCTCGCCCCAGTCACCATTGCGCCCGCGCAGTTCGGCGAGCGAGCGGATCAAGGCAACTGCGTCATTGGTGACCTTGGCCATCATCGCGTCGCCCGCCGGCCGCCCGGTGGCGTCCTTCTGGTCGCCCTTGTCCTTGTCGCCGCCGGGAAGCGACGGCAGGCCGCCCATCTCGACCGGCGTCGCGGCGCCCAGATTGGTGCCGGGCGCCATCGCCGCGACATGGGTGGCGTAGAGGATATAGGTTCCGGCGCTGGCGGCATGGCCACCGGCCGGCGCGACATAGCCGATCACGGGCACCGGTGAAGCGAGGATATCGGCGATCATGTCGCGCATGGAGGTGACCAGCCCGCCGGGCGTATCGAGCTGAAGGATGAGAACTTCGGCGCCCCGCGTGGCGGCTACATCAAGCGCTTCCTCGAACTGCCTGGTGCTTGCCGGCCCGATGGCGCCGTCAATGGCGACGCTCAGCGCGACCCTCTCGCTCCCGGCCGAAGAGAAGGGAGAAAAGACAGCTGCGGCAACGAAGGCCGCGGCAAGAAGGGCCACCCGCGCGAAGGTCACGCTCAAAGCTCCATGGATTCAATATGGGTTGTATTTTGGCGAAGTCCATGAGGGGAGCTCACGTCGGCGATTGGCGAACGCGGCTGAGCGCGCAATCTCCCCTATGGGGGTGATGGCCGGCAGGCCAGAGGGGGCGCAAGAGCAGGAAATAGGCGCAGACATGCGTAAGGCCGGCAGCGCTCGACCTCGCCAGGCCGGCCGGGCTCGCCCTGTAGCTCTGGTCTCTGGAAATCTACTCCGGCGATGGCACCGGCGGCCGCGACGTCAACGCCGCACCGAAGGCGGCGGCAATCACGGCGGCGATGCCAGCCAGTTGCGGCGCTGTCAGGCTTTCGTGCAGGAACAGAAAACCCATCAGCGCGCCCAGCCCCGGCTCCAGGAAGGTCAGCGTGCCGTAGATGCGGGCCGGCATCCTGGTCAGCGCCACCATCTCCAGCCAGAACGGCAGCGCGCTGGAGAACAGCCCGACCAGCAGCGCGCTGGTCAGGATCGACGGCGCGACCAGCGCGGTTCCTGCCTGCGCCACGCCGAAGGGCAGTACCAGGACGGCGGCGATGGCCATGCCGTAGGCGGTGGTGCGCGAGCCGAGTTCGGCGCCCGCCTTCTGGGCGAGCACGATGTAGAGCGCCCAGAAACCGCCGGCCGCCAGCGCCAGCATCACCCCGGTCGGATCAAGCGGCTGCAGCGAATGGACGAAGGGCGACAACAGCACGATGCCGGCCACCGCCAGCGCGATCCAGGCAAAGTCGCCGGCGCGTCGCGAGGTCAAGGTCGCCACCAGCAGAGGGCCGGAAAATTCCAGCGCCACCGCGATGCCGAGCGGAATGGTGGCGAGTGCGGCATAGAACAGAAGGTTGAGCGCGCACAGCGTCACGCCATAGGCGATCAGCCATGGCATGGTGGCGCGCGAGGGCCGCATCTGCCACGGCCGCAGCACCGCGATCAGCATCAGCGCACCGACGACGAGCCGCAGCGTCGTCGTTCCCTGCGCGCCGATCAGCGGGAACAGGCCCTTGGCGAAGGTGGCGCCGATCTGGATCGACACCATGGCGCCCATCAGTGCTGCGATCGGCAAAGGCGCCGCTTCGCGACGGGCAACCGGCGTCGATGTCACTTTGGTCCGTCCTCCCTGCCGCGCGCGTTAGGCCGCATGGATGCCGAATACGGGCAACCGGCCCGCCTGTCGTGAGGCAGGGCGAACTGTCGGCTGGGGCAAGGGGCCGGCATCGCGGTTCGAAAGGCAGCCAGGCATCACTTCTGGCCATCGGTGCACTGGTTCAGCGTCACCGTGCCTAAGCGGCGGCCGCGACCGAGCGCTTGAAGACGATGGTGACCCTCGTGCCCTCGCTGGTGCTCGAATTCACGTCGAATTCCGCCTTGGCATTCTCGGTCAGCGAGCGGGCGATCAGCGCGCCGAGCTTGCCGCGTTTGGGCCAGGTCTCGCCTTCCGGCAGGCCGATGCCGTCATCGGCGACGACGATGCGGCAGCCATCGCCATCGACGATGCTGTGCAGCGTGATCGTGCCGCCGTCGCGCCCCTGGAAGGCATGTTTGAGCGCATTGGTCAAAAGCTCATTCACCACCAACCCGGTCGGCATGGCGACGTTGATCGATACCGGATAGGTGTCGACCTTCATGTCGAGGCGGATGCCCTCGACCGCGTGCGAGTTCATCACCGCCGATGCGATCTGGCTGAGATAGACGCCGAGATCGACTTCATCCTTGTCATCGTCGCCCGACAGCGTCTGGTAGAGGATCGCCAGCGCGTCGACGCGCCCCGCCAGCCTCTCGAAACGCTTCTGGTCCGGCTCCGCGGCGTTGCGGGTTTCGAGGCGGATCAGCGCGGTGATCATCTGCAGATTGTTCTTCACCCGGTGCTGCAGTTCGCGCAACAGCGTGTCCTTCTCGCGGATGCGCTCGTCGATCGAGCGCGCATCCTCCGTCTCGCCATGGGCCGAGACGTCGACCAGCGCCACCAGCCGGAAGCAGACCTTGCCATTGTCGTCCTCGATGACGTTGGAATAGACGTCGACGATCGCCGGCTGGTCTTCTGTCCGCGCCAGCCGGAACGTGCCGACGAAATCAGTCTCCTGGACGACCGCCTCGAAGAGCGCCCGGTCCTTCTGCTGGTGCAGGCCGGTGCCGGAAAGCGCCGCCCATTGCTCCCGGGCGAGCTTCGCCGCCTTGAGGCCGGACAGTTTCTCGAATTCCGGATTGGCGTAGACGACGCGCTCCTTCGAACCCAGGTCCGAAACGGCAATGGCGATCGGTACCTGGTCGAGGAATTTCTTGAACTGTTCGCTTTCCAGCGCGCTGGCAAGGTCCGGCGTTTCGAGCAACTGCTCGACCGCTTCGGCCTTCTGTGTATCGGATGTCATCTGCGGCGCCTGTGCTGTGCGTGGGCACCATCAGTATCAGCGATGCGGCCAGCCCGCCATCGCCAAAGCTGGAGGCGGCCTTCACGCGCCGCGTAGCCGTCTCGAAGTCGAAGCCTTGCGAACCGGTTAGGGCGCCGCCAGCTTCGACGCCAGCCGCGGGCCGGTCTTGACGTCGATGACCTCTGGCTTGGCGCTGTCGACCGTGCCGTCCCAGCCGCCGCCGAGCGCCTTGTTGAGGGCGATGTAGTTGGTCGCCAGCAGGACGCGGCTTTGCAGCAGCGTATCCTCCGCCGAATAGAGCGACCGCTGGGCGTCGAGCACATCGAGCAGGCTTGTCTCGCCGGCCTTGTAGAGCGTGCCTTCGAGGCGTGCCGCCTCGCCATAGGATTTCGCCGAAGCGGCAAGCTTGCCGATCCTGATGCGCTCCTGCGACAACAGCACGAGCGCATTCTCTACGTCCTCGAGCGCCGTCAGCACCGACGATCGGTAGGCGATGAAATATTGATCGCGCTGCGCCTTGGCGACCTCGACGGCCGCCTGCAGCTGGCCGGCATTGAACACCGGCACGCTGAGCGTCGGCCCGAACGACCAGCCGATCGAGGAGTTCTTGCCGAGATCGCCGAGCTTCAGGGCTGCCGTGCTGATGTCTCCCGTCAGGCTGACCGAGGGATAGCGCGCCGCCTCGGCCTGGCCGATCCTGGCGGTGTATTGCGCGTATTGCCGTTCCGCCATGCGCACGTCGGGACGCGACAGCAGGATGTCGGCGGGAATGCCGGTCGGCATCGGCAGGCGCGGCGTCGGGATCGGCGCGCCGCGCTTCAGCCGCTCGCTGAGTTCGGCCGGCGGGCGGCCGGTCAGCACCGAGAGACGATGCACGGCCTCGGCATAGCTTGCTTCCAGCGTCGGAACCGCGGCTTCGGTGCTGCTCGCCTGCCCCATCGCCTTGGCGACATCGGCGGCGGTTGCCGTGCCCGCCAGCGCCATGGTGCGGGTGAGTTCGGCGGTCTGCCTCTGCGATACGGCCGAGCGCCTGGCGAGCGCGATGCGGGCCTGATAGCCGCGCGCCTGGGCATAATAGGATGCGACATCGCCGACCAGGGTCAGAAGGGTTGAGCGCAGCTCCTCCTCGGAGGCGTCCAGCCCATAGCGTGCGGCCTCGACGCCCCTGTGGTTGGCGCCGAACAGGTCGAGTTCCCAGCTGGCATCGAAGCCGGCCTGGTACTCGCTGTAGATGGCGCTCGAGCCCGACGTCGCCACGGCCGACTTGTTGCGGGTGACCGAGCCGGAGCCGTCCACCGACGGCAGCAACGTGCCGACGCTCTGGCGATAGCTGGCGCGCGCCTCGCGGATCTTGGCCTTGGCGGTGGCGACGTCGAGATTGCCGGAAACCGCTTCGTCGACAAGCGTGTTCAGCATGGGATCGCGCAGCCGCTGCCACCATCTCGACAGTTGCGCCGGCTGGGTGGGCTTGGTTGGCTTCTGGCCGCTCCAGTTTGCCGGCATCGGCAGGATCGGCGTCTGATAATCCGGACCGACGACGCATCCGGCGAGCAAGGCGGCGGAGAGCATAGGCGCAAGGAGGTGCCTCGCGGCCACCGAGCCACGTTCGAAACCTGTCATGTGAAAAACCCTTATTGCTGGTTGGCTGTTGCCGGCGTCTCGCCCGTATCCTGCCCAGTATCCTGTTTGGCCGCCTTGCCCTTGAAGATGCGGCGCACCGTGACGAACAGCAGCGGCACCAGGAACACGCCGATCACGGTCGCGGCGATCATACCGCCCATGACACCAATGCCGACGGAGTTCTGCGCGCCGGAGCCCGCACCGCTGGCGATCGCCAGCGGCAACACGCCGAGGATGAAGGCCAAAGACGTCATCAGGATCGGCCGCAGCCGCTGTCGCGCCGCTTCCAGCGTCGCCTCGACCAGCCCCATGCCTGCTGTCTGCCGCTCGATGGCGAACTCGACGATGAGAATGGCGTTCTTGGCCGCGAGACCGATCGTGGTCAGCAGCCCGACCTTGAAATAGACGTCGTTGGTCTGGCCGAACAAGCTTGCCGCCAGCAGCGCGCCGAAGATGCCGATCGGCACCGCGAGCATGACCGCGAACGGGATCGACCAGCTCTCATAAAGCGCTGCGAGGCACAGGAACACGACCAGTGCCGAGATCGCGTAGAGCGACAGCGCCTGGTTGCCGGAAAGCCGCTCCTGGTGCGACAGCCCGGTCCATTCGTGGGAGTAGCCGGCGGGCAGTTGCACCACCAGCCTGTCGATCTCGTCCATGGCGGCACCCGAGCTGACGCCCGCTGCCGCCGCGCCCTGGATCTCGACCGCCGCCGACCCATTGTAGCGCTCGAGCCTGGGCGAGCCGAATGTCCAATGGCTGGAGGCGAAGGCCGAGAACGGCACCATGACGCCGCTGGCATTACGGACCTGCCATTTGTCCAGGTCTTCCGGCTGCATGCGGAAGTTCGCGTCCGCCTGCAGATAGACCGGTTTGACCCGGCCGCGATCGAT
Organism: Mesorhizobium newzealandense; assembly: GCF_042682145.1. Taxonomy (NCBI): domain Bacteria; kingdom Pseudomonadati; phylum Pseudomonadota; class Alphaproteobacteria; order Hyphomicrobiales; family Phyllobacteriaceae; genus Mesorhizobium; species Mesorhizobium newzealandense. The sequence goes on from NZ_JBHUGZ010000010.1 coordinate 168,812, forward strand.
GAAATCGTTGACGTAGTCGCTGCCCCAGGCGGTCGAAAGCGTGTCGTTGATGTCGGCGAGGCTGACGCCGAGCGCGCTGGCCTTTTCCTGGTCGATGTCGATCGAGAATTGCGGCTGGTCCTCCTGGCCGTTAGGCCTTGTGTTGGCGAGCACCTTGCTCTGCCCGGCCAAGGCCAGAAGCTGGTTTCGCGTCTGGATCAGCGCGTCATGGCCGGCACCATTGACGTCCTGCAGGTAGAAATCGAAGCCGTTGGTGTTGCCGAAGCCCTGGATGGCAGGAGGGGCTAGCGCGAAGACCTGCGCATCCCTGATCTTGGAGAAGGCACCCATGGCGCGGCCGGCGACCGCTTGCGCCGCCAAAGCCGGCGATTTGCGCGTGTTGAAATCCTTCAGCGGCACGAAAGCAATACCGACATTCTGCCCGGCGCCGCCGAAGCCGAAGCCGGAGGCGGTGAAGACCCCTTGGACAGCGTCCTGCTCTTGCTTGAGATAGTGGTCAGTCACCTCTGCCAGCACGCGCTCGGTCCGGTCCTGCGTCGCGCCGACCGGCAACTGCACGCTGGTGATCAGAATGCCCTGATCCTCTTCCGGCAGGAACGAGCTCGGCAGCCGGGCAAACATCCAGCCCATGGCAATGACGATGGCCAGGAAGACGACGAGGAAGCGCCAGGACCGGTTGATGATGCCGTGCGAGCCGTCGCGGTAGGCAGTCGTGCCGCGATCGAAGACACGGTTGAACCAGCCGAACGGACCCGTCTGCGTCGCATGGTCCTTGGGCGGCCGCAGGATGGTGGCGCAAAGTGCCGGCGTCAGCACCAGCGCGACCAGCACGGACAGCGCCATCGCCGAGACGATGGTCACCGAGAACTGCCGGTAGATGATGCCGGTCGACCCGCCGAAGAAAGCCATCGGCACGAATACCGCCGAAAGCACGGTGGCGATGCCGATCAGCGCGCCGGTGATCTCGTTCATCGACTTGCGCGTCGCCTCTTTCGGCGACAGCTTTTCCTCCTGCATCACGCGCTCGACATTCTCGACGACGACGATGGCGTCGTCGACGAGCAGGCCGATGGCGAGCACCATGGCGAACATGGTCAGCGTGTTGACGGAATAGCCGAACAGCGACAGCACGCCGAACGTGCCGAGCAGCACCACCGGCACGGCGATGGTCGGGATGATGGTGGCGCGCAGGTTCTGCAGGAAGATGAACATCACCAGGAACACCAGTACGATCGCCTCGGCCAGCGTCTTGACCACCTCCTCGATCGACAGCCGCACGAAGGGCGAAGTGTCGTAGGGATAGACGACCTCGACCCCTTGCGGGAAGGTCGAGCTCAGCCGGTTGATCGTCGTGCGCACGGCCTCGGCGGTGTTGATGGCGTTGGCGCCGGTCGCCAGGTTGACGGCGACGCCGGCCGCCGGCTTGCCGTTGTAGTTGGCTTGCGTCGTATAGCTTTCGGCGCCGAGCTCGACGCTGGCGACGTCGTTGAGGCGAACCAGCGAGCCGTCCGTCGTGCTCTTCAGGATGATGTTGCGGAACTGTTCGGCGGTCTGCAACCGGCTCTTGGCCGTCACCGTGGCGTTGAGCTGCTGGCCCTTGCGTTGCGGCATGCCGCCCAGCTGGCCGGCCGAAACCTGCGTGTTCTGGGCCTGGATCGCGGCGGCCACGTCGCTCGGCATCAGGGCATATTTGGCGAGCTTGTCCGGATCGAGCCAGATGCGCATGGCATAGCTGGAGCCGAACAACTGTGTCGAGCCGACACCTTCGACGCGCTTCAGCGTGTCGTTGATGGTGCTGTCGACATAGTCGGCGAGATCGGTCGAGTTCATCTTGCCGTCGCTGGAGACGAAGCCGATGACCATCAGGAAGCCGGTCGAGGATTTGGAGACGGTGATGCCGTTGCTCTGCACCACCTGCGGCAGCTGCGACTGCACCAGCTGCAGCTTGTTCTGCGTCTGCACCTGCGCGGTGTCAGGATCGGCAGCCGTGGTGAAGGTCAGCGTGATCGAGGCCGAACCGGTCGAGGTCGAGGTCGCCGTCATGTAGTCGAGATTGTCGATGCCGGTCATGCCTTGCTCGATGACCTTGGTCACCGAATTCTCGACTGTCTGCGCATCGGCGCCCGGATAGGTCGCGCTGATGTTCACCGTGGTCGGCGCGATCTGCGGGTATTGCGAGATCGGCAGCGTGGTGAGCGCCAATAGGCCGCCCAGCATGATCACGATGGCGATTACCCAGGCGAAGATCGGCCGGTTGATGAAGAATGCGGACATCGGCTCAGTTCCCTGTCGACTGGTTGCTGGCCGTCTTGGACGTGGCAGGTACCGCCGATGTGCTCTGACCGCGGTCCTTGACCTCGCCGGTCGTCTCGTCGATCGTCACTTCGACACCCGTTGCATCGCCGCCGGGGCGCACCAGCTGCATGCCTTCGACAATGACGCGGTCGCCGTCGCCGACGCCGGAATCCACCAGCCAGTTGTTGCCGACGCTGTTGCGCACGGCGAGCACGCGCGTTTCGACCTTGCCCGCGGCATTGATGACCAGGGCCGTCGCCTCGCCCTTGGTGTTGCGGCTGACGGCGCGCTGCGGCACCAGGAAACTGTTCTGGGCGACACCCTCCTCGACCAGCGCCCGCACATACATGCCGGGCAGAAGCAGGCGGTCCGGATTGGGGAACTCGGCCCTCAGCGCAAAGGTGCCGGTCGTCTGGTCGACATTGGCGCCGGCGAATTCCAGCTTGCCGGTCTGCGCATAGATGGTGCCGTTCTCGAGCTTCAGCTTGACGCTGACATTGGGGCCGCTGAACTTCAACCGACCTTCATTGATGGCCTGCCGCAGGTTGAGCAGGTTCGTGCTCGACTGCGTGACATCGACATTGATCGGATCGAGCGCGCGGATGGTGGTGAGCAAGGTATCCTGATTGGCGGTGACCAGCGCGCCTGGCGTCAGCGTGGATTTGTCGATGCGGCCGGCGATCGGCGCGGTGATCGAGGTGCGGTCGAGACTGATGCGCGCGGTCTCGACACTGGCCTTGGCCGACGCCACATCCGCCTGGGCCTGTGCCAGAGTGGCGGCGGCATCGTCATAATCTTGTTTGGAAACAACGTTCTGCTTCAAAAGGCCGGAGTAGCGGTCGAACTTGGCCTGCGCCGTGGGAACCGCCGCTTCCGCCTTCTGCTGGGCCGCTTTCGCGCTATCATAGGCTGCCTGGTAGCTTGCCGGATCGATCAGGTAGAGCGGCTGCCCGACCACCACCTCGCTGCCCTCCTTGAACAGGCGCGCCTGGATGATGCCGTTCACCTGCGGACGCACATCCGCGGTCAGCGAGGCTGCCGTGCGCCCCGGCAGTTCGGCGGTGATCGCGACCGATTGTGGATGCAGCGTGACGACGCCGACTTCCGGCTTGCCGGCCGCGCCCATGCCGGCGGGAGCCTTGTTCTCCTGCGAACAGGCGGCCAGAAAAAGCGCGCCGCACAACATTGCGGCCCAGGGCGCGAGACGGCGAGCCGACAGTGACTGGCTAAACGGGATAGACATGGGCGGGATGATCTTTCGCTGGAGTTGCGGTCGCCGCCTGGGCATCGGATCGTTCCACCAGGAGCCGGCCGAGATTGCGAGCGGCATCGAGCAGTGCTTCGAAGCGGCTCAAGTCGCGCTCCTTCCGTGCGGCCGGAGTGTACTCGACAAGCAAGATCGAATTCTCAGCCGCGACGCCCACCGGCGTCAGTATGCCGATCGGCGGCGATAAGCCAAGCGCCTTGCCAGTCACGAAAATGAAACCGCGCGCCGCGGCCATGGACGTGAGCACCTTACGCGATCTTGCGGTCATGATTTGCGTGGCTGTTGGATGGTACCGAAAGCGGAAGCGACAGACGCCAGGCGGCGAAGCTCAGGCGGATCGCGCCCTTCAGCGTGTCGACCGGCAGGGTTGGCGGCATCGCGGCACGATTGACGCGCGCGGCATGGCCGAGCGACAATTTCGGGCCGACCGATGCGATCAGCCGCAGCATCATGATGGCTTCCCACATTGCTTCCATTCCGTGATTTGAACGATCGGATGGCAACCGCCATCGCGCAAAGAAACCGGCCGGCCCGAGAACGGGTAGGATATCGGGCCGGCCGGCGCGCAGCCGGTCAGAGTTGCTCGCCGGTCCCGGGCTGGGGCGGCTGGAGCTGTCTGTCATCGTCGGGCAGGCCTCGGGGGCCGGCTGCATCCTCCGGCGGGCCGCCCCAGGGACCGGGGGGTGGTCCGTGGGGGCGATCCGCCGAAGCGAGGATTTCGAGCTGTTCTGGGGTCAGCTTGGCGCGAAGTGCCGCGATCGCGTCCTTCAGCTTGCCGGCCGAGACCGCCCGTTTGGTCACCTCGTCCGCCAGTTTCTCCTGGAAAGCGAAGGGATCGGGCTTGCCGCCCTCGGGGACCTTGGCTTCGTGCCCACCCGGATCATGATCGGGCCGTGGCGGCGTCAGCACGGCCTGCAATGCGCTGGTGTAGTCGCGCCAGGCATCGAGCTGCTCGGTCCGCACGCCAATGCGGGTCTCGAGTGCCGCCAGCCGGGCCGCCAGCATGAATTCCGGCGGCGGTCCCATGCGGCGGGGACCAAAGCCTTCCGGCCCAAAACCTTGGGGGCCATGCCGCATCGGCCCATGCGGACCGGGCCAGGGCATCGGGTCGTGACCCGGGCCATCCTGCAAGGCCATGCCCGGTGGCGCGTCGCCGGGCGCCGTGGCGGGGCCGGGCTGCACCGCCAGCGCGGGATGGATGGCCGCGGCGGAAAACAGGCCGAGCGCGAGAAGTCTGCTTCGCATGATGTTGTTCCTTTCTCTCATGCTTCGGACGGCCCTGAGGATAGGAAGCGTGTTTGTCCGCTTCGCGTCGGCGTGTTGCCGAAGGTTTCCGCAAAAGGGCAATTTGTTTCCGAATGTTTCCCGCGCCCTGCCGGAAACATTCGGTTGCAATTTTCCGTGCCGCTTGGGCGCCGCTCTCCCTATAATCGCGGCCAAGCAAGGGCACGGTCATGCAGTCACAACCCCATATCCTCGTCGTCGACGACGATCGCGAGATCAGGACGCTTCTCCAGCGCTATCTCGACGGCCAGGGCTTTCGCGTCTCGGTGGCGGCGGACCGGCGCGAATGCGAGCAGAAGCTCGCCACCGGCCAGTTCGACCTGACCGTGCTCGACGTCATGCTGCCGGACGGCTCCGGCCTCGATATCTGCCGCAGCCTGCGTGACCGCAAACCACACATTCCCGTCATCCTGCTGACGGCGCTGAAGGAGGATGTCGACCGCATCATCGGCCTGGAGCTCGGCGCCGACGACTATCTCGGCAAACCCTTCAACCCGCGCGAGCTGACCGCCCGCATCCGCGCCGTGCTCAGGCGTTCGACACCCGAGGAGGCGCCTGCGCCGCCGCGCGCCCGTGTCTACCGCTTCGCCAGCTACAGGCTGGAACCCGACACCCGCAAGGTGACGGACGCGCAAGGCATTGCCGTCGATCTCACCGGCGCCGAGTTCGACCTGCTGCAGGTGTTCCTCGACCGTCCCGGCCGGTTGCTGTCACGCGACCAGCTTCTCGAGCTGACGCAAGGCCGCGAGCGCGACCCGCTCGAACGCTCGGTCGACGTGCTGGTGAGCCGGCTGCGCCGCAAATTCGCCGAGACTGGCGACGGGCCGCTGTTCAAGACGGTGCGCAACGGCGGCTATCAGCTCACCGCGCGCGTCGACACGGTGGAGAACCACGCGTGAACTCGCTGCGCCGGCGCCTCATCCTGTTGCTGGTCGCCTCGATCGTCGGCGTGGTTGCCCTGGCGACGGCCGCCGTCATCAGCGTCCGCGGCGGCGGGCCGCCGCCGGAATTGACCGTGCCCTGGGTTGCCCAGCAGATGGAACTCGTGGTGCGGCTCCTGCCCGGCCCGCTTCCGGACGTTCTGCGGGTGCAATTCAGCGACCATGCGGCAGGCGGCAAGGTGGATCGCCCGGAAACGGCGATGCTCAACGACATCCTGCGCCGCCGCGGCCTCGACGTCCTGGCCATCGTCAGCGACAAGGCGGATGAACCCGGCCAGCTTGCATCGGTGCGCCTGCCCGACAATCGCTGGGCGATCATGGAGGTTCCCCACATCACGCCGCCAAGGCGCGAGTGGCTGGTCCTGGCCGGCTGGATCTCGCTGATCGTCGCCGGCGCCACCGCCGTCTCGGTCTATTTCACCGCCGTACTGATCCGGCCGCTCGAGATGCTGGAAGCCGCCGTCTCCAAGATCGGATCGGATGGCATGCTGGCGGCGGTGCCGGAAGTCGGCTCGGCCGAGGTCAAGGCGACGGCGCACGCGCTGAACCAGCTCTCGTCCCGGCTGAAGACCGCCATGGAAAGCCGCATGCGCCTGGTCGCCGCCGCCGGCCACGACCTGCGCACGCCGATGACGCGCATGCGGCTGCGCGCCGAGTTCCTCGATGACGAGCGCGACAAATGGCTTCACGATCTCGACGAGCTCGACCGCATCGCCGACAGCGCCATCCGCCTGGTGCGCGAAGAGGTGAACCAGGATGCCGTCGAGCCGGTGGATCTGCAAAAGATGGTGCGCGATATCGAGGCCGAGATGGTCTCGCTCGGCCATGCCGTATCGATCGGGCATCTCGATGCCGTTTCGGTGCAAGCCGGCGCGCTCGGCCTGCGCCGGGCCTTGCGTAACCTGATCGTCAACGCCGCCACCCATGGCAAGGCATGCAGCATCGACCTTGCGGTGGCCAACAGTCGTGCCGTGCTCACCATCTCCGATCATGGACCGGGTATTCCGCCGGAGCTCCTGAACAAGGCGTTCGAACCCTTCTTCCGCGTCGACCCCGGCCGGCTGCAATCCATTCCGGGTGCCGGGCTTGGCCTGGCCATCGCCAAGGAAATCATCGAGCGCTACGGCGGCACCGTGACGCTGGAAAATCGCAAGAGCGGCGGGCTGGCGCAGACGGTGGTGTTCGAGGCGGTGTGATGGACCGGGTGCCGGTACGGCCGCGCGGTACCCCCACCCAGACCCGGCCCGTGGAAACAGGTGACGCTGTGTTCGCCGCAATGGCGCTTATGGTTTCGGCTCGATCGCGTACATAGAGGTGGTCTTCTCGACATCAGGAGGATTTGATCCGTGCTCGCCCGTGTCGACGCCATCGCACCTCTACCCGAAAATGTGCTCAGCCTGTCGACAGCGCGGCGGGCCTGGAATGGCGTCTCTCTCGACGTCAATGAATGGCGCGGCTCCGGCAGAGTGGCCCACCAGTTTCCCCACCAGACGGAAACCCGCCTGATTGCCCTGCTGGAAGAGGTCGGCAGCCCCTGTGAGCCAAGGCTGCGCGAGAACCAGCCTTGCGCCGCCGGCTACAGGCCCAGACACATGGACTTCGCACCTGCCGGCATGGAGATGTGGGGCTACAGCGCCGACGTCCGCTTCGTTCGAGACGCCACGCTGATGTTCGATTTCGCGGCCATGGACGAAAGGCTGGCTACCCGGTTCGATCGCGAAGCGACCGCAACCCCGCGGCTGCGCTTCTCGGATGACCGCATCTGGAGCCTGGTCAGGCTGCTCGCCGAGGTGGTGAACGACCCCGATCCGTCGGCGCAACTCTATGGCGACGGGTTGACGACGGCGATCATGGCGCGGCTGTTCGCCGATCCGCCGCAGCCCGGCGCCGACGGCAAGGGCCTGGCGCCCTGGCAGCTTCGGCGTGTCGTCGACCATCTCGATGCGCACCTGCCCGAGCGTATCGACCTCGCGCGGCTGGCGGCATTGGCCGGCCTGTCGCAATCGCACTTCAGCCGGGCGTTCAAGGCCTCGACCGGCATGGCGCCGTATCACTGGCAACTCGACGCCCGCATCCGGCGCGCGCAGGCGCTGCTCATCGACAGCCGCGCCACGCTCGACCAGGTGGCCGAGGCCACCGGCTTTGCTGACGCCGTGCATTTTGGACGCACGTTCCGCAAGCTCATCGGTGCGACCCCGGCGACGTGGCGGCGCGACCGCAAGAGCTGATCGCAAGGCGACAGCGCCTGATCGCAAGATGACAGCGGATTCAGGCTGGAAATAGCAGGATCGAACAGTGCGTTGCGCCCTGTGACGGAGCAATAGTCCCTCGACCGGACAGGCGAGAGACATCGGATTGAGCGCTTTGCGACATCCACCTCCCCGGAACTCCTGACCCGGAAGGTGAAAGATGACCGCAGAACCGATCGACTACGATGCCCTGATGCAGGCAAACCTCGCCCGCGTATTCGGCGAGCGCGATGCCACCCGCCGGATGAGCGCCATTGCGCAACTCTATGCCGACGACGCGGTGCTCTATGAACCGCATGCGGCGGCAACGGGTCATGTCGCCATCAATCAGGCGGTGGATGCGCTGCTGTCGAGCCTGCCGCCAGACTTTGTCTTCACGACGATCGGCCCTGCCGTCGGTCACCACGGCATCGGGCGGCTGCGCTGGCAGTCCGGCCCGCCCAACGGTCCCGTCGCGGTGACCGGCACCGATGTCGCGCATTTCCAGGGCGGCCTCATCCATTCGCTTTACGTTTTTCTCGATCCCGCCGGCGCCTGATGCATGTCGCCCAAAAGTGCGCAGCGGTTCTGGGACAACGACATGCATAAAAACAGAAGCTTGAAGCGCGTCGACTGAAGCCGCTTCAACGCGACGCGCTTCAACCAGTCGCCCGCATATCCAAGGAGTTTCCCATGCCCAAGACCGGCCTCGAAGCCCTGCTTCGCCCCGAAGACAGCATTCTGGTGCTGATCGACCATCAGCCCTACCAGTTCACCAATCTCAACAGCCACGAGCCGACGATGATCGTCAACAATGTCGTCGGCCTTGCCAAGACGGCCAAGGTCTTCAATGTCCCGACGATCCTGACCACCGTGCTCGAGGAGCGCGGCGGCTACATCATCAAGGGGCTTCAGGATGTCTTTCCGGAGCAGAAACCGATCGACCGCACCTTCATCAACACCTGGCAAGACCCCAAAGTCACCGACATCGTGAAGAAGAGCGGGCGCAAGCAACTCGTGCTGGCCGCGCTCTACACCGAGATTTGCCTGGCCATGCCGGCGATCCAGGCGCTGGCCGAAGGCTATGACGTGTTCATCGTTACGGATGCTTCAGGCGGCGTCTCGCTGGAGGCGCATGACATGGCCGTGCGCCGCATGGTCGCCGCTGGCGCCGTGCCGATCACCTGGATGGCTGTGCTCGGCGAATGGCAGCGCGACTGGGCGCGCGCAGACACGGCCGCCGGCGTCGCCGGCGTGGTTGCCGAACATGGCGGTGCCAGTGGCGTTGCCTTCGCCTGGGAAATGCAGCTGCTCGCCACCCGCGCCAAAGCCGGCGCCTGAACAGGCCCCTACGTCAAGAGGCACGTACTTCGAGGGGGCACGTACTTCGAGAGGCCCGACCTTCAAGAGGCAAATCATGCCCACCGCGCCCATCCGCATCGGCTATTGCCTGTCGCTGACCGGCCTGCTCGCGGGCAACAGCCGGTCGGCGCGGCTGGCGCATGACATCTGGCGGGAAGACACCAACAGACGGGGCGGCTTGCTCGGCCGCCCTGTCGAACTTGTCTGCCACGATGACCATGGCGACGCCTCGCTCGTCCCCGGCCTCTACAAGCGGCTGATGGACGACGACAAGGTTGACCTGGTCATCGGCGGTTACGGCACCAACACCGTTTTGCCGGCGATGCCGCTGATCATGGAACGGCAGCGCTTCTTCGTCGGCCTGATGGGCCTCGGCGTCAACAACGCGCTCGCCTATCCCAACTATTTCGCCATGATCCCGACCGGGCCGGATCCGAACGCGGCGCTGACCGAGGGGTTCTTCGCGCTCGCCGCGCAGCAGAAGCCTCGGCCGGCCACCGTGGCGCTGCTATCCGCCGACGCCGAATTCTCCAGGAATCCTATTCTCGGCGCCAAGGCCAATGCAGCGGCCTACGGCTTCCGCATCGTCCACGAAGCCACCTATCCGCTGACGACCGAGAATTTCGCGCCTGTCATCGACGCTGTCGCCGAGAGCGGCTGCGACCTCCTGTTTCTCTGCTCCTACCTCGAGGACTCGATCGGCCTCGTGCGCGCCATCCATGCACACCGGTTCCGCCCGCAGATGGTTGGCGCCGGCATGATCGGGCCGCAGAACACGGCGGTGAAGACGGCGCTCGGCCCGCTGCCCAATGGCTTCGTCAACTACGAATATTGGGTCCCCGTCCCCGCGATGATGTTCCCCGGCGTTCAGGCGTTTCTGGACATCTACCAGGCGCGCGCCGGTGACGCCGGCGTCGACCTCTTGGGGCACTACATGGCGCCGCTCGCCTATGCGCAGATGCAGGTGGTTGCCCAGGCGATCGAGGCGACCGGCGGCTTCGACGACGCCAGCCTCTCGGCATACGCGCGAGGCGCGATCTTCGACACCGCCATGGGCGCCGTCAGCTTCGGCGTGAACGGCGAATGGGCGCTGCCACGCGTCCTGCAGGTCCAGTTCCAGGGCATCTCAGGCCATGAGGCCGGCCAGTTCCGCAACGGATCGAGGCAGATCGTGGTGTCGCCACCGGACTTCGCCTCCGGCGAGCTGATCTTTCCCTATGCGCAAGCCCGCTCTGCCGGGTGAAGGGCTTTCCTCGCGGCTTTCGATATGCCTGCTTTGGGAGGAGCGAGCCGTGCTGCAACCCATGGAAAAGTCCGCGGCCATGCTGCATCGCGAAAAACGCCAATGATTCCAATTGATTCGCTACTGTGTCGAACCGATTCCATATAGCCAGAATATAGATTTTCGAATTTCGCAGGTGATTTAAGAAAAATCTAAGCTTTTCTTATTTTTTCGAGGCAGGAGTTTTTCGAATCAACCAGAGAGAACAGGCCAGAACGCTTTAAAAAAGGCCTGAAATGCTGGGTAGTCCGCCAAAAATGGCGAAAATCGCGCAGTTTTTGTCAATATTTAGCGCTTGCTCACACAGTATTTCGGCTTGGTAAATTTTTTGTGTTGCGCTGCACAATGCGGTAGCCGAACCATTTCCTGGGGGACTCGTTTTGCGACTGGACATACGCCGAAGGATTCCGCCGGGTTGACCATCTTGAGCTGTACGTGCGTCGATTTCGAGCCCGGCCTGAGCGGACTCGCAAAGCGCGGGTTTGATGCTGCCGCCGCTACGGCGGGCCGCCTTGGCCTGCCGTTCGTAATGGCCGGCCGGCAGCTTCATCGCGGACATCACGCCGGCGGACGCCGCTAATGGCAAACACCCGCGACATCCAACTGGATGCACTGAGGGCCATCGCCGTGACGATGGTGATGTATTCCCATTTCTTCGCGGCGGGAGGATCTTCGTTCTGGGGCCATATCGGCGTGCGGCTGTTCTTCGTGCTGAGCGGCTTCCTGATCACGCGCGTGCTGCTGGAAGCGCGTGCGGCCGCCGAGTTTCAAACCGGCCCTGCGTTGCGATCCTTCTACATCAGGCGGGCGCTGCGGATATTTCCTCCCTATTTCGCCGTCCTGGGCTTCGTCTGGCTGTTTGACCTGGAACAGTCCAGGGGATCGCTGATCTGGCAAGCGCTTTATCTGTCGAATTTCTGGTATGCGCTACACAATGACTGGACGCCCTGGGTTCTCTGCCATTTCTGGAGCCTGAGCATCGAGGAGCAGTTCTATCTCGCCTGGCCACTGATCGTCCTGCTGGTTCCGCGCCGGCGCTTTGAGCCGGTCTGCATCGCCGTCATCCTGCTGTCGTTGGCCTATCGCTTCTACTGGCCGATCACTGCCACCCCGGCGCTGGCACGCGACCTGCTGCCGCCGGCATCCATGGATGCGCTGGCGTCGGGTGCGCTGCTTGCCTGCTGGCGGTCCAGAGGCGCTGCCCTGCCGCAATGGATGCGGCTAGGCTGGCCTGCCTTGGCGGCCGCATTCCTGATGATCGAGTGGTTTGTCCCGGCGCCTGCCGATCCGACGCTGGAATGGGCTCGCTGGCTGCTGCTGCAGGTCCTGCCCCTGGTGCCGCTGATGGTCATCGTCACCGCCTGTTCGAGCGGGCTTGGCGGCATCCTCGGCAAGCTTGCCGAACTGCCGCCACTGCTGGGTCTCGGCCGTATCAGCTACGGCGTTTATCTCTATCATCCGATATTGCTGTCGCTCGCCGTCAAGTCGCAGCCCTGGATTCCGCTCAATGTCTCGGAGCAAGGGCCCGGGCGGCTGCTGGTCGCGAGCGCCGCCACGATTGTCGTGGCCTCGATTTCCTGGCTGATTTTCGAAAGGCCGCTCAACCGCCTGAAGCGCCACTTCCCCTATGTCGCGCGCGCCCAAGCCGCACGCGCCGGCCATGCCGGCTGGTTCGCGGGGGCGCCCGGCCGATTGCCCGATGGCCGCCGCACACCATCGCTCGACCTCCAGCGAACGGACGCGAGACGATGACCGCCGCGCCGCTCGTCTCCGTCCTGCTGCCGGTCTACAATGCCGGGCCCTATCTCGCCGCCGCGCTGGGAAGCATCCTGCGGCAGGACTACTGCCGCCTGGAGATCATCGCCATCAATGACGGATCGACCGACAATTCGCTCGAGATCCTCGAGCGACACCGGCAGGCCGACAGCCGCATCTCGATCATCTCGCGCGAAAACCGCGGCCTCGTCGCGACGCTCAACGAAGGGCTGCGAAAGGCCCAGGGCGAGCTGGTCGCGCGGATGGACGCGGACGACGTCGCCTATCCCTGGCGATTGTCGCGCCAGGTGGCGCTGTTCGAGCGGCGGCCGGAACTCGGTTTTTGCGGCGCCGGCGTCGACATGTTGATCGGCGGCCGCATCGCCAGGGGCAAGCCAGATCCGGTGTTCCAGTTCGGCCGCATTCCCATACTGGCGATGTTCTTCACGATCTTCATGCATCCGACGGTCGTCTACAACAGGAAGGTCATCGAAGACGACGCTCTCCACTACGACAGGACCTACAGGCACGCCGAGGATTTCGATCTTTTCAGGCGGCTGGCCGGCCGCTACCCGGCAGCCATGATGCCCGAAAACCTGGTCGTCTACCGGGTCCATGAGGCAAGCGTGACCAGCCGGCACAGCAAGGAGATGCGCAGGACGCATTTGCGGATCGTGGCCGAGAACCTCGAGCGCGAGGGCCTCGCGGAATACACGCGGGACCTGCGCGACATCGGCGATGCGGTCAGCCTCGACACGGTTGCCCGTGCGGCCAACTTCATCGTCGCGCTGGAGGAGCGGATTGGCTCGTTGCCGGCCGACACGCGGCCGAGCTTCGAGGCCGGGGCGCTGAACCTGTTCTATTTCCTCTACCAGCTTATCGCTGACGAAATGCAGCCCCCGCTGACGCATGAATTGCTGACGCAGACCGCGAAGTGGAACGTCATCCGGCGCCGCGAGCGATATGCGCTGCGGCCCGGCGCCTGGGCGCCCTGGCTCAGCCGCGCCTCGCTGTCGGCCGGCAGGCAAGCGGACGCCATGGCATACTTCTTCAAATCCACGCCCGCCGCGGCGGTCCTGGCGCCTTATGAATTGAGCTAGGGGGATGACCGTCAAAACCCACCAACTCCTGCAGCGCGATCGTTCGACGGCGCTTGGCGCCGTCCCGGCCGGTCCGCGACCGGAACGATCGGCGCCGGAAGTCAGCTTCATCATCTGTACGCGCAACCGTGTCGCCGTGCTCGAGGCCTGCATCAAGTCGGTGCAGGCCGCGTGCCGCGCCCATGCCGGCTTCGCGGCCGAACTCGTGGTCGTCGACAACGGCTCGAGCGACCGCACCGCGGAACACCTGGCCAGCATCGCCGCTATGTCGGACATTCCATTCACGCCCGTTTGCGAGCCACGCCCCGGATTGGCAGCCGCCCGCAACGCCGGGTTGAGGCGCGCGCGGGGCCGTGTGCTGGTCTTCGTGGATGACGATTGCGCCGTGCATTGCGACTACCTGCGCAATCTGGAGCGGCACTATGCGTCCGGGGAACACTGGCTCATCCGGGGAGGCCGTGTCGAGCTTGGCGATCAAAGGGATCTGCCTTTCACGATCAAGCGCTCGCGGGTACGCGAGCGGCTGACGCCGGACGTTCATCCCGGCGGTTTCGTGCTGGGCTGCAACATGACGATGCACCGCGATGTCGCGGCCCGTATCGGCTATTTCGACGAACGCTTCGGCGCCGGTGGGTCAATGCGGTCAGCGGAGGATACCGATTACCTCGTGCGAGCGATGCTGCTCGGCATCGCGGTCGAGTATGTGCCCGACATGACGATATTCCATCATCACGGCCGGCGTGATCGCGGATCCATCGAAAAGCTCCACCGCGACTACAGCCTGGGCAATGGCGGACTCTGCCTGAAACATGTTCGCCATGCGCCCTGGCTGCTTCGTCATTTCTACTGGGCCGCGAGAGCGGCTTTCCGGGAATTGGCGGGCGGGCCTGCCTTCGATCGTGAACTCAACCTGTCGCACTGGCCGATCGTCGGCATGAATTTGCTCGGCGCGGCACGATTTGCGGTTCTCCTGCTGGCGAGACGGCCGCAAGATGCGCCGGTGCGGCAAGATCAACAGGCAAATGCCCAAGTGAGTGAACCGCTGTAATGCCATTGCTGCCGCCAAGCCTGCCGATGCTGTTCCAGGCGCTCGGAAAGAGGCAACTGCGCCTGCTTCCGGCCGTGGTGGTTCTCGGCCTGGCCAGCGCCGTCCTCGAAGGCTTCGGCATCGGCCTGATCATCCCGTTGCTGGGCATTATCATGGGCCACGGGGATGCAGCGGGAATGGCCGGCTTCTCCGCCGTCCTCCAGCATGTCGGAGCGGGCCTGAGCGAGCGCGACCGGCTTGTCGTCATTTCAATCGCCATCCTCGGCTCGATCCTGCTGAAGAACGTCTTCGCCTTCGCCAACACGCTGCTGACGACCTTCATCTATGGCAAGGCAAGTCATTCGATCCGCAGCGCCTTGTCGGAGCGGCTCTTGCGGGTCGGCTACCCGTTCTTCCTGCGGCAGAGTCCGGGCCGGCTGCTCAACATCATCTCCAACGAATCCTGGCGGGCATCGGATGCGATCCAGATCATGCTGTCGGCCATCGTCAGCGCGTCGGCCGCCATCATCCTTTTGGCTTTTCTGCTGCTGCTTTCGTGGCGCATGACGCTGTTGGTCACGCTGGGGCTGGCCGCCGTCCAGATCGCGCACGCCATCCTTTCGGCCAATCTGAAAGAGCCCAGCCGCAGCGTCGCCTCGCGCAACTCCCACCTCGCATCACAGATGCTGCATCTGGTGCATGCCGGACGGCTGATCCGCATCTTCGGACAGGAGAGCCGGGAGAAGGCGATCTTCGATACGGCGTCCGATGCGGTTCGCCGCGCCTCCTTCGTCCTGCTCGTGCGCCAGGGCGCGCTGCCGCCGCTGACGGAGGTTCTCCACGCCGTGCTGTTTCTGGCGGTGGTGATCGGCGCCTGGCTGGCGCAGGTCAGTTTCCCGCTGATCATCGCGTTTGTCATCCTGCTCTACCGGCTGCAGCCGCATATGCGGGCCCTGCAAGGGTCGTGGAGCCAGCTGCAGGGGCTGAGCGGATCGCTCGAAGAGGTGACATGGATGCTGGATCCGTCCGGCCAGCCGCAGCCGCCGCAAGGCGACGGACCGTTCCACGGCTTGCGCCAGGGCATCGAGTTCGATGACGTGACGTTCACCTATTCCGGCACCGACCAGCGTGAAGTGGTGCTGCATTCGGCGACGTTCGAAATCCGCGCCGGCCGCTCGACGGCGCTGATCGGCCGCTCGGGCGCCGGCAAGACGACGATCGTCAACCTTCTGTGCCGCTTCGTGGAACCCGACACCGGCAGGATCCTCGTCGATGGATCACCGCTCGACGGGATCGACGCCAGCCAGTGGCGGCGGCACATCGCACTGGCCAGCCAGGAGCTGGAACTGGTCGATGGCACCATTTTTGAAAACATAACCTACGGCCAGGACGCGGCCACGGCTGGCGACGCCGAGCGTGCCGCAAGACTGGCCGAGGCGCACGAATTCGTCGAACGGCTTCCGCTGGGCTACGACACGGTCGTTGGCTACCGCGGTGTCAATCTCTCGGCGGGACAGAGGCAGCGGATCGCACTGGCCAGGGCCCTGGTGCGCGATCCCGATCTCCTGATCCTCGATGAAGCGACCAATGCCGTGGACGGACTGTCGGAAGCGGCCATCGTCGAGACGCTGAAGTCGAGAGCCGGCCGCCGCACGACCATCGTCATCAGCCACCATCACAGCACCATCTCGTTCTGCGACGACGTGGTGATCCTGAGCGGCGGCCGGGTGAAGAAACAGGCCCCTTTCGGCGCCCTGGCATCGCTGACCATGGACGAGCTTTACCAGCACGAGCCGCCCGCCACCCCGGGCCGGGCGGGAGTCAGGCGTCGTCGCGCGGAGCCGACGAAGTGAGCCAGAAGCAATTCCAGGAAAAGTGTGAAACGGTTTTCCCGGGAAAAGCGCGTAGCGCTTTCCCTAGGGAATTGCGTCAAAACAAAGAGATAGAGCTGTTCGCCGTTTCCGTGAAACGGTGAACTGCTCTACGGCGTCGCGCGGAGGTTCCTGCGGGCGCGCCGCCTGCCCGCTGCGCGTGCTTTCTCCGCCACCACGCCGGTGATCTCGACCACGCTGCCCTCGCGCGGTCTGCCGTTGGTGGCCTTGTGCAGCCGCTCGTAGGGCAGCAATTCCTTTATCCGCGCATTGAGGGACAGGATTTCGGCCCTGAGGTCCTCGCATTCCTGCCTCTGGACATCGAGCTGTATCTGTTCCGACGCCTGTTGCAGCATAAGCTGTGAAAGATTGGCGTTCACTTTCGAAAGGCTCGCCTTGTCGCTTTCGTTCTCATCGGTGAGCGCGGACAATCTTTCATCGGCGATTTTCTTTTCGGCCA
Organism: Mesorhizobium newzealandense; assembly: GCF_042682145.1. Lineage (NCBI taxonomy): Bacteria > Pseudomonadati > Pseudomonadota > Alphaproteobacteria > Hyphomicrobiales > Phyllobacteriaceae > Mesorhizobium > Mesorhizobium newzealandense. Next base: position 185,684 of record NZ_JBHUGZ010000010.1, read on the forward strand.
GGGTGTCGTTCAATTCGACCTTGAGCCTGGCGATCTCGCCGGTGGCCTCGCTGTTCTCGTTCGAGGCCGACTCCAGCCGCGATTGCAGCTCCTGGATCTCGGAACGCAACCCGCGCATCTCCGTCTGGCTGCGCGCCAGTTCGGCTTCCCTGTCGCCTTCCACCATGCCGGCCGCTTCGGTCATTTCCGACAGCTTCGCCTGTGCGGCCTCGAGCGACTTCTGCAGCCGCATCTCCTCTTTCTCGCTCTTGCCGAGCGCGGCCAGCAGTTCCACAAGCCGCGCTGCTTCGCTGGCATGGATCGCCGAGAGCTCGTCGAGCCTGTGGCGCGCCTGGGCTTCCCGCTTCAGCGCCTTGTCGAGCTCGATCGACAGGCTGACATGTTTTTCCCGCAGCATCTTGCTCTCGCGCAGGCGCCTGTTGGCCTCGACCGTCCTGGCGGTCAGCCGCTTGGCGATGTCGCCGAAATCGGCGTCGCGTCTTGCGCTCGCATTGGCCGTCTCCGCGAGTTCCAGCCGTGTCGCGGCAAGCGCCGCGCGAAGCGCGTCCCTGTCCTGAACCAGGCTTGTCTCGCGCTGTTGCAGCACTTCGCAGGTGCTTTCACGCTCGCGCAGCTTTCGCCCCGCGTCGTGCAGCTTTTCCGACAGCGTTCTTTGTTCGGCGATCAGGCCGGCATTCGTCAGCTCCAGCTCGTTGGCGCGAATGATGTCGCCGTGGAGGATGTTGAGGTACTCGCGCGTCAGATGGTGTGAGGTCGCGATCTCCGACAGCTTGCCGTTGATATCGTCCAGATAATCCCTGGCGTCATGGAACAGCCCTTCAAAGGCACTCAAGGCAGCCAGTCGGGTCTGGGTGTGGGAGGTCAGTCGTGGCCCGGTGTCGGGACTGTCCGTATCGCCCGCATCGTTCGCATTCGCCGCACTATCCCCATTTGCCACAATGGCCTGAGATGGCGGGTCGTCAGGAGCTGCCGCGGGATCCGTGGCATCGCCGCTCTTGGGCGGCGCCTCGTCCTCGGCGTCGAGAGTTGCGTCCAGCGCGTCCGCCAGATCGATCTCGAGGTCTTGAATTGCTTTATCTACGTCTTCAGCACGCTTGATCAGCCCTTTGAAGTTCATGGCCAAATACCCCTTACGCCGTACCCCAACTTGCTACTTAACGAATTGCTAACATATCCTTACATCCGCTAATTGCGCAGGGGAAGCCCCCCATTGGCGGGAGGCAAGCTCGGGACATTTGGGGTTTGGATGCCGCGAACAACCAATGCCGCGGCCGTGGGAAAGCTTGTTCCTCGCCTCACGAGTGTGGGGGGCCGAAGGACAAGCAAGACCCGTGGCGCGCCCCGGCGAGATGGCTCGGCGAAGCCGCGCGAGACCTTCAGGGGTGGAGATGTGCCGCCGAGAAACTCGCCTCATCCCGGCTTGCCGGACTGCAAGGCGATTGTCGCAGGCGAAACCGACTGCCCTACCTCAAAAGGCGTCTCAGCTGCTTTTCGGGGCCGGCACCAGCTGGATCGGGGGCCGCTCGCCGGGCGCGTTGCCCAGCGCGATGGCGACCCGGTCGCGCCCGTTGCCCTTGGCATCGTAGAGCGCGTGATCCGCGGCATTGGTCAATTCGGTCCAGCCGACGCCATGCTCGGGATAGGCGGCGACCCCGAACGAGGCCGTAACGGTGCCCAGCGTCCGGCCGCGATGCGTCAGATGCAGCTTCCTGATTGCCTGGCGCAGCGCTTCCGCCCGCTCGGCACCTTCGTGGACCGAGCTTCCCGGCATGACCAGGGCAAACTCCTCGCCGCCGTAGCGCGAAACGACATCGCTGTCCCTGGCGTGCTCGATCAAGGTGGCGGCGACCTGCTTCAGCACAAGGTCGCCGGCTTCGTGGCCGAACGTATCGTTGAACTGTTTGAAATGATCGACATCGAGCATGATGACCACCAGCGGCTGGCCCGAGCGCTCCATCCGGCGCAGTTCGCGGCTGCTCGTCTCCTCGAGATAGCGCCGGTTGAACAGGCCGGTGTTGGGATCGCGGATCGACTGCTGCCGCAGCGTCTCGCGCAGCCGCAGGTTGGCCAGCGCCAGCGCCAGCGTGTCGACGACGCCGCGCAGGATCTGTTGTCTTTCAGCCAGCCATTGCGGCTTCTCGGCTGCATTCGGCTCGCACAGATGAAGGATGCCCAGCGTTTCGCCTTGCGCCGCCAGAGGCATGCAGACATAGCCCTTCTTGCCGTTCTCGGTGATATGGGCGCAGCGCGGCGTCAGCATGCCAGGGCCGGCGACATGTTCCTGGCCGCGTCTCAGCGCCCAGCAGTCTTCCGGCGCGAATTGCGTGGCGCTCGAGCGGACGTCGCCCCAATGCGCCATCTCCTCCACCAGGTTGCGCGACGCGCTGGTCAGGTGGACGGTCCCGCTCAAGCCGCCGAGGAACTCGGCCATGGCGGTGCCGACCACCGAGAACGCTTCCGGGAAGGTGACGCAGGCCTGCAGCAGTTCGCCGAGCTTCACCAGGCGGGTCGTGGTTTCGGACTTCTCGTGCAGTTCGCGGTTGAGCAGCGCCAGCTGATCGGCACGCTCGTTGACCACCCCTTCGGCGCGGCGCAGCTCGCTGATGTCGCTGAGCGTCAGCACGAGGCCGCCGTCGGACCGGCTGAGCGGACTGCAACTGGCGATGACAGGCACATGCGAGCCATCCGATTTGGTCAGGCGCACTTCGCTTTGGTGCTGGCGGCCCGTGGTCAGGGCCTGCTCGACGGGAGAGGTTCCCGCGGCGAACTCGGCTCCTCGCGAATCCCGCATCGTCATCACCGCGCCCCAGTCCAGCCCGACGATCTTGTCGGCGCGCCGCCCGATCATCGCCGCCGCCGCCGGGTTGACGCTTGCAATCTTGCCATCGCTGTTCAGCACGGCGATGCCTTCGGCCGCCGTCTGGACGATATCCTCGATGTGGGCCCGCGCGGTTGCAAGCTCGTCGGCCATGGTGTTGAAGCCCCGCGCCAACTGCCCGAACTCATCCTTGCGGCCGTGGCTGATGCGCGTCATGGCCTCGCCTTTGGCCAGCGATTCCATGCCTCGCATCATGTCGGAAAGGCCGGCGCCGAAACGGCTGAGCAGCCCCCAGGCGAAGGCCGCAGCAACCAGTATGGCGGCTGCCGCAGCGAGGCCAACCAGCCAGAGCACGTTGTTGGTGCGCTGTTCGGCGGCGCGCAGCAAGGGATCGTATTCCAAAAGCACGGCGCCGACGATCGTATCCTTGGGATGCTCGATCGGAACGGCCAGTATGTCATTGGCTTCATTCGGATCGCTGAACTTGCGCGGGACGCCATCCGCCAGGGTCTGGCCGACTTCGTTGCCGGGGTCGTGATCGAACTTCTCGCCGAGCTCGTGTTCTTCGTCGGCGGCATGGGCGAGCAGGATCTTGTTGGGGTCGACGACCAGGAAATCCCTAAGCGAGCGATGGTGCTGCAGCTCCAGGAATTCGCGCAGCGCGTCGGGCCGCTCGAACAGCGACGGTGAGCCGTCGGATGATTTGAAGACGATCGTGTCGGCCAGTTCCTGGGCGACGTTGGTCGCTTCGGTCAAACCCAGCGACTTGGTCACGGCCATCTGCGTAACGATCGCGAGCCCGCCGACCAGCCCGATCAAGGCCGCGGCGCTCGTCATGCTGAGGATGATCAGGCTTTTGATGCGCACGTCATGGCCCCGCCGAAAAAGACGGCATTTTACACGTCAAATCGAGCCAGCATCTCATTCCCGGCTTGTATTACCAAATGCTTATCAACGTCCTAACGATGCCAGCCGGCGCGGGTGGCGCCGCCCCCACGCCGCTGCTGCGCAGCGACCTTCAGGGGGCGGGTAAAAAAAATCAGCCCGCCATGGCCAGCGGCACGGCGCTCTTGTTGGGGATCTGGATGTCGATTTCCAGCGTCGACATGGTCTCGCCGCGGTCCATCGAGACCTGCAGATAGTCCTGGTCGATCTGCACATGCTTGGCGATGACGGCCATGATCTCCTCGCGCAGGATGGAGACGAGGTCGGGTTGGCTGCGGTTGCGGCGCTCATAGGCGAGCAGCACTTGCAGCCGCTCGCGCGCCACCGGCGCGCTGGAGCGCCGCTTGAAGATGTCGAGCAGGTTCATGCCGCCCTCCTTCCCAAAAGACGATCGAGAAAGCCCTTGCGCTCGAACGGCACGACGACCGGCAGCTGTTCGCCCTCGAGCCGCCTGGCGGCGTCGATATAGGCCTTGGCAGCAGCATTCAGCGGCTCCGACAGCGTCACCGGCGAACCGAGGTTGGAGGCCCTGAGCACATCCTGGCTCTCTGGAATGATGCCGAGCAGCGGCGTCGACAGGATTTCCAGCACGTCGTCGATGGAGAGCATTTCGCCGCGCGAGGCGCGCGCCGCGTCATAGCGCGTGACCAGCACGTGCTTGGCGATCTGTTCGCCCTGCTCTGCCCGCAGCGTGCGGGCATCGAGCAGGCCGATGATGCGATCGGAATCGCGCACCGAGCTCACTTCCGGATTGGTGACGATGACCGCCTCGTCGGCAAAGCGCATGGCGAGCTGCGCGCCGCGCTCGATGCCGGCCGGGCTGTCGCAGAAGACGTAGTCGAACACCGAGCGCAGCTTGTCGATGACTTCGCCGACGCCCTCCTCGGTCAGCGCATCCTTGTCGCGGGTCTGCGAGGCCGGCAGCAGGAACAGCGTCTCCACCCGCTTGTCGCGGATCAGCGCCTGCGACAGCTTGGCCGAGCCCTGGATGACGTTGACGAGGTCGAACACCACCCGGCGTTCGGCGCCCATGATCAGGTCGAGGTTGCGCAGGCCGACGTCGAAGTCGACCAGGGCCACCTTCTTGCCGGTCTTGGCGACCGCGGCACCAAGGGCTGCCGTCGAGGTCGTCTTGCCGACGCCCCCCTTGCCCGAAGTGACCACCACTACCTTGCCCATGAAAATGCCTCCGTTGTTGTTGCTTTGTTGTTCGTGGTCGAGCGGCCCGGCCGCCCAATATCGGTCGAAATCAATGTCAGCTCAGCGGCGAAACGCGCAGCGCGTCACCGTCGAGAAACGCCTGCACCGGCTTGCCGCGCGAAACACCTTCCATCTCCTCGGCGGTGACGTACCAGCCGTCGACCGCCAGAAGCTCGGCCTCGTTGCGGCGGCAGAAGATGCGCGCGCCCTTGTTGCCGAGCGCACCCGCCGAAGCGCGCCCGCGCAGCGTGCCGTAGACATGGATCGAGCCCGCCGCGATGATCTCCGAACCCGAAGCGACCGAGCCCAGCACGATGACATCGCCATGCGGATGCACGATCGCCTGGCCGGAGCGGATCGGCGACTTGATCATCAGCGTGCCCGACGCTTCCTGCGGCTGTGCTGCCTGCGGCTCGCTTTCGCCTGTCATGCTTGCGCCAGCCTTGCCCTTGCCAGCAGCGCCAGCATCCGCGCGCGCCTCAAGCACCTTGCCCTCGGCCTTGTCGGAAACCTCCGCCCTCGCCTTGCGGCCGGGCAGCAGGCCATCGGTCGTCGCCTCCTTGGCGCAGGTCAGCACCGGCGGCAATTCGGCGCCAAGCGACGCCCCTTCGAGCTCGATGGCATAGATGCGGATGCCGCGCGTGGCCAGTTCCGCCACCAGCGCCGCGATCTCGCTCGGCTGCGGCTTCATCGTGTTCAGATCGAGCAGCACCGGGCGGCCTGAGAAATAGCCGGGTGAATTGCCGATCCAGTGATCGAGCCCCTCCAGCCAGGCCGCCAATGGACCTTCAGGAGTCAATGTGAACGCGACGAAAGAACGGGCGCGAAAGCGAATGGATTTGGCCTCAAGGGGAGCGGCAAAAGTCACTGGCGGCGAATCCTTACTGATAGGTAAACGCTAGCGAGTGAATGGTTAACGAAAGGTTAATTTTGTCGATAGCCAGGGTTAAGAACTGCGTCGGCGAACCCGTGGAGTAAGATGTTCTCGGGACGGCTCCGCAGAGGCGCGAACCTCGATCCTGGCGATTAGCGCCAGCTGGCGGGCCGATCACCCGTAGGCGGCCACGTCGCGCCTACTATCAATGCGGTACCCAAGAATAATCCTGTGTCGTTAGCGGAAGAATACTTGCGCAACGTTTTGTGCTTGGGCAATGTTGCCGCCGGGCACTTTTGATGGGCTTTGGGGGGACTATGAAACGAGCTGCTTTGACAGTATCGATATTGGCCGCGCTGGCCGCATGTGCCGCGCCACCCGACAAGATGGCCGGGATTCCAAATTTATCCAATTCTCGGAGAGGTTTATGATTTCCGAAGCCAGTGTTCGGCGCTCCATCAACCATTTAGGTTCATTTGGAGATACCGACCTTTTTCCACGCCTTCCCGAAATGCGATGCTTTCTCGAACGCCCCGGTACAATCGCTAAGGACTGCGAGAAACTCAATATCGGACAGTACACGCCGGTCGGTGCGGTAGAGACATTGACTCCTAAGTCGTGGCTGGGATTTAGGATCGCCCATCAGCTTACCGCATCCGACAACGTTGTCTATCTCGCAGCCCTCCTGGATTGCGCCCCTCATCTCGAAGCGGCGCGACTGCCAAAGGAAAATAACGAGGCTTTCGCGTATCGTTTTTCCGAAGGCGAGTCTTTGAAGGTTTTCGAACCTGCGCGCGGTTATCACCAATGGCTGGCGTATCTTTCAGATTTTGGGGAGCCTGAAAATCCGTTTGCCGAGAATCGCCCGGCGATAGTGACTGACATCGCCGATTTCTACCAAAGGATATATTTTCACAGAATTGAGAATGTTCTGCAGGATGCCGGGTGCCCGAAGGGTCCGTCCGATCTGGTCAAGAAAATTATTAAAACAACCCGCGCCAAACAATCCTATGGCTTGCCAGTTGGGAGTACGGCTTCGAGGATGCTGGCAGAATGCCTTCTAAACGATACTGACATGTTTTTAAAACACAAGGGCATGAAATTTACGCGATACGTTGATGATTTTCGCATTGAAGTGCCGGCAGGTACAGAGGGACACTCGATTCTTTGCCGACTTGCTGAACATTTAATGGTAACCGAAGGACTGTCACTAAACGTGGCAAAAACAAGAATGACCTCTATAAAGGAAATACAACGATCTTCCAGGGTACGACTCCAGGACGTTTTCACCAGCGCCGAAATGGAAAAAATTCAATCTTTTATTAAAATAAACTATGGAAATGACGACGATACCAATGACGACGACACCATATCTAATCCATTTTTGTCAGCCGATCTACTACTCGACAAGCTTGACGAGATAGGCGATAAAAAAGTTGCTGACCTGTCGATATTTAAAGCTGTTTTGCGTGCCCTTCGCTTCGCCGCCAACATCAATGCTGAGCGACTCCTGGATAAACATGCCGATTTACTTTACTACTCTCCTCGTGAATATTGCTTAGCTTTGAATTCTGCCTCAAAGCAGGAAAACTTCAATACAGAATCAGTAAAAATTCGGGTAAGAGAATTGCTTTACATGTCACCTTACTCCGACTTATCCTATGTTAGATCATGGCTTCTGAACTTGTTTGTCGATGGAACTCTGCCAGCTTCCCTATCAGAGTGGCAGACATACGATTTTAACAGAAGTATAATAGAGCGTCGTGCAAATTTCTTTTTCCATGGCCTAGCAAACGATCGTGCTTACTTCCGAGCGCTTAAAACCCAGCTTGGCTCTCTAAGTGAATGGGACAAGCCTGCGGCGCTGATGGCGGGGATATGCCTACCTTTCGACGAGTACAAAACCTGGTTGGCGACGGCGCAGGATCTGCTGAGTACCCCATTCGCCGCCACATACCTAGCTTGGCTGAAGGATTGCCACGGCAAACGCACTCTGCAGCAATTGCTTTCTGACGCACAAGAGCCGGTGTGTACGTCTCTCTAATTGGAAGAGAACCTCGGGCGACACGCACACACTTCTACCAGCTATCATATAAATGAAGCGCTCGCATACTCGCTAGCGCGCTTAACGGGGGGCGGTTTGTCTACTAACTTAGTCACAGAAGCAAAGGACTATCTATCTCAGTGGGCAAAAATCGTAAGAGAGGAATTGGCCCCGTTAGGGATTTATGCCTTCGGTAGCTTGATTTACCGTGACGGCGCTCTGTTTGGAGATGGAAGTGACATCGACATTGTCGTTGTTATACCAGAGAAACCGGATGCGATCGACCGCGCAGACTGGTTGGAAAAGCTTCTTCGTTACAAAATTTTGTTGATTGCCACTGAGAACTGACCCGGCAACACAGGATATTTCCATCGAGAATTGACCCATGTTTGAACCACCCCTGCACGTTAGCGGGGGCTTTGGAGTGATCGACATGGCGTTATTGAGCGTAATCCGACGCTGGCATTTTCGAGAGCATCTATCGATCCGGGAGATTTGCCGCAGGACCGGCCTGTCCCGGAATACCATCCGCAAATATCTGCGCTCTGATGACGTAGAGCCGAAGTTCAAGGTGGCGGATCGGCCGAGCAAACTTGACGCTTTCGCCGACCGTTTGTCGGCTTGGCTGAGGACGGAAGCCAAAAAGAACCGCAAGCAGAAACGCACGATGAAGCAGCTCCATGCCGATCTGCTGAGCCTTGGCTATGAGGGGTCTTACGGTCGTGTTGCTGCTTTCGCCCGGGAGTGGAAGGCGGATCTGCAGAGGGAATTACAGACGACAGGGCGCGGGACATTCGTGCCGCTTGCGTTCGAGCCTGGGGAAGCATTCCAGTTCGATTGGTCTGAGGACTGGGCGATCATCGGCAATGAGCGCACCAAGCTGCAGGTGGCGCATACGAAGCTGAGTTACAGCCGCGCCTTCATCGTTCGAGCCTATCCGCTGCAAACGCACGAGATGCTGTTTGACGCACACAACCATGCCTTCCGAGTCTTTGGCGGGATTCCCCGCCGCGGCATCTACGACAACATGAAGACGGCGGTCGACAGGGTCGGACGAGGCAAGGAGCGCGACGTCAATGTGCGCTTCATGGCGATGGCCAGCCACTACCTCTTCGAACCCGAGTTCTGCAATCCAGCATCCGGCTGGGAGAAAGGGCAAGTCGAGAAGAATGTTCAGGATGCACGTCATCGGCTCTGGCAACCGCTTCCACGCTTTCCATCGCTGGATGCCCTGAACGAATGGCTTGAGCGGCGTTGCCGAGAACTGTGGCAGCAGACGCCGCATGGCCGGATGCGAGGAACCATCGATGACATCTGGGCCGAAGAAGCCCGGACTCTGATGCCGACATCTCGTCTCTTCGACGGGTTTGTCGAATACACCAAGCGGGTCTCTCCGACCTGCCTCGTCCATCTGGAACGTAACCGCTACAGCGTGCCTGCATCCTTTGCCAATCGGCCTGTCAGCGTTCGGGTCTATCCAGATCGCATCGTTGTCGCTGCAGAGGGTCTGATCCTCTGTGAGCATCGCCGCATCATCGATCGCTCACATGATCGGCCTGGCCAGACGGTCTACGACTGGCGGCATTATCTGGCTGTCGTTCAGCGCAAACCCGGCGCCCTTCGCAACGGAGCACCCTTTGCTGAACTTCCCGATGCATTCAGGACGCTGCAGCAACATTTGCTCAAGAAGCCGGGCGGCGATCGCGAGATGGTCGACATCCTGGCACTTGTCCTTCAGCACGACGAGCAGGCGGTGCTCCTGGCTGTGGAGATGGCGTTGGAGGCCGGTGTTCCAACCAAGACGCATGTGCTGAATCTGCTCCATCGCCTCGTCGACGGCAAATCGCTTACGCCTCCGACCATCAGTGCTCCTCAGGCTTTGGCGCTTACCAATGAGCCGAAGGCCAACGTCGAGCGCTACGACGCCTTGAGGAAGGCTTTGGAGGTCCGCCATGCGTCATAATCCTGCCAGCGGCGCAATCGTCATCATGCTCAGGAGCCTGAAGATGCACGGCATGGCGCAAGCTGTAGGCGAACTCACCGAACAGGGAGCGCCGGCGTTTGAAGCCGCCATTCCGATCCTGTCGCAACTGCTGAAGGCCGAGACAGCGGAACGGGAGGTCAGGTCTACAGCTTACCAGCTCAAGACGGCACGCTTTCCAGCCTATCGCGATCTCAACGGCTTTGACTTCACCAGCAGTGACATCAACGAGGCCCTGGTGCGTCAGCTTCATCGCGGCGAGTTCATCGATGACGCCCACAACATCGTGCTCGTCGGCGGCCCAGGGACAGGCAAAACCCATATTGCGACCGCTCTCGGCGTGCAGGCTATTGAGCATCATCACAAACGGGTTCGCTTCTTCTCGACTGTCGAACTGGTCAATGCGCTCGAACAGGAAAAGGCACAGGGACGATCCGGCCAGATCGCCAATCGCCTCGTGCATTCCGATCTCGTGATCCTGGATGAGCTCGGCTATTTGCCGTTCAGCGCATCAGGTGGAGCACTGCTCTTCCATCTGCTGAGCAAACTCTACGAACGCACCAGCGTCATCATCACCACAAACCTCAGCTTCAGCGAGTGGGCGAGTGTCTTCGGCGATGCCAAGATGACGACCGCACTTCTCGACCGACTGACGCACCATTGCCACATCCTCGAAACTGGAAACGACAGCTTCCGGTTCAAGAACAGCTCAGCCCACGAGCCGAAAAAAGCGAAGGAGAAAGCCAGAACCTTGACCGTCAACACCGAACCGAAACATACATGAGAGGCGGGTCAATTCTCGGTGAAAATGCCGGGTCAGTTCTCGGTGGAAATCAACAAAAATTTCTTTAGAAGACGAACTTGGCAAGGTATTGCGCCGGCCGAGGCGCGACACCTTGATATGCAGCGTAGTTACCGTCACCTCACTGGAGATTTCATCAGACATCCACAAGGATGGCGCCCGAGATTTCTTCTCAGCAAACGCATTCCTTGATCTGCTCAGTGGTCAGATAGTGAACGGACTACCGAATGCTGGGTCCCGTGAAATCAAAGAGCGGCTCGTCGGAGAGTGCATCCGGTTCACGCAGAAAACTCGCAGTTCGTATCTCGGCGTCAACGCACTTGGAACGGAGACGCTTGCACCTTTCAATGATGCTGACGCTGCCCCAAAGCAACTGATGCGCCATGCGGCTATGGTGCAGTACCTTGAGGACGATGGCGACGGTGACCCCGGTAGGGAATACGACGTCGACATCGGCGCAACGTATCTCACAATCTTGTTGCATGAACGGCGAAAAAAAATCGCGGATCTTGACCGGCGTTTTGAGGCGAGGCGCAGCGGAAGGGAAACCCGAGCCCCATTGTCCTCCAAAGATCAACTTCTTTTATCTGAGATTGTGCTCGATACGGCAATTAGTTTGGAGGCAAGGGCGGCTGCCATTCAAGCCAAACCGAAGCGACCATCGATAGGCGGCGCGCATAGTACGGTCATCTTTGCAAAGCGTTTCGAGAGCGCATTTCCTGGCGTCCGTGGGGTTGAATGGTTTGACGATTCGAACCAAATCAGACAGCGATCAGCAAGATTGTTTGAGGAGCCCCTTGAGTTTGAGGATGGCACGCCAATCTGGTGGTCCCGAGGCAACAGCAATTTGCAGATTGTCTCATTTGCCGACGAGGGTGATCGCTTTGTCCTCAACGGCGAAGAAATGAACATACGCCGCGTCGCCGCAATCAATCCCGGCTCCTATAAATATGAGTTCGTTTATGTTGAACTCAGCCCGTTGCCCGCAACGGGTCTCTATCCACGTACAAAGGAAAATATTGCTGAGGTTGAGCGTGGTGATGGAGTCTTCCCCTATTATTGGGAGGAATTTGGAATCGTTGACGGCAAACACTTGGTGACTCGCGCAGTTTATGATGATGGCTCCGCATTTATCGATGGCGAGTTCCAATCCCTTCGAGGAAGGGCGCAGCTTCGCTCGCGGTACGTGACGACCTATAATTTCCTCGTTGCTGCCGCCGGTTCACCTCTCTTTGATTCGTCTTATGATCAACAGCTTGAAGATCATCTAAATGCAATGCTTCGCGGGGAAGACCGTCTTGCTGCTATCGCCAGCGACGGATGGAGGCTTCCCACGGGGCGGTCTTAGGATCCAGAAGAGGGGGCGGTTGCCGGCAGAAACAGGCACGGGGCTGACGCCAAGCAGGCGCGACTGCTGGCAATCAACCGCTCCTCATGCTTCTCCGCCGCCTCGCGCGTATCAAACGTCCCCAGTCTGCGCCGCCGCCTCAGTGATTTCGGACTGATGGGTAACTCTTAAGGCAGACGCCCACGCTTCGTATCGGATGCACTCTCGCACAAGCCGCCGATGCGCCTTCGGCAGCAGCACGGCACGAATGTCGTCATCAGGAAACAACACTGGCAAGATCGATCTGCTGCGCTCACTAACCCTTTCCAAGGTTCTCTTTCACAAAATAAGTATTATCAACCTGCTCTGACACCATCGTTACCTTGTTGACCTCATACAGGGTACAATTCAAAAGCGCAGCTGCATCAAGGTCGAATAGTGCGATATTGTAACCGTTTTTTCCAAAATTGCTCTTATAGGCGACGCCGTCGAGGCCCTCTCGCTTGAATAGCTCCGCGATTATCTGAGTTGGCACATAGTCGGCATAGTGGTCACTGCGCGTGATAGGTTTTGCGAAAGCTCTATCGATGGAAGACCACACTGCCTCCTCACGCTCGACTACGTCGGGCTCCTCAAAATAGAGGTTCATCTTGTTATGTCCGCGAGAACAGTCGATGATTGTGAGTGGCCGCAGCGTGCGAAACTGGGCGACAGATACATGCGATCCGATCCAGGGTCGGACCTCCGCAATAGCGGTGTCTCGTTCGGTTGCCAGATACAGGCACGGTATACCTTTCGGGTTGGCACGGCCGTCGCTTGCCCGGTCCCGCAACGGCTTCATGCGCTCAGGCGGATAGGCTCTTAGCACCTCGAAGGTCGCCCCTTCCTCACCTTCCTCCCGCCAGTCATGACCAAGCTGCGAACGCCAGAAGACATAACCCTCCTTGAAATCTGTTCGACGCTTGGCACTGGTCGCCAGCACAGTTTCCAGAAACTGTTCGGCTTCACGAGTGCGTACGAAACGCAGTTCACGGCTGACGGTCCGATGAAACTCCCAATAGCTGCGCCAAGACTCAAATTCCGCCAAGTGTTGTCCCCCAGAAAAACATCCCGCACCGCCAACGGTGCACGCTAACAGTCGCTTACATGGGGCTCAGTTCAGCTCATTCAATCTGCGCAGCGTCTTCATCGAGACGCACGACCCACCCGCCGGCGCCGTCGTCGCGCGGGCCTTTAGGCACTGGTTCCTTCTCGCCCAAAGTTAGACGGTGGTCTCGGATGGACGAAATATCCCCGAGAACCGCCAGTTTCAGCATGTGGCGTTCGACGCCGACGAAAGCGGGCCTCATGCTTAGCCGCGACAGCGTCTCTTGATCGGATACAGAAAGCCCGTCCGCCGGCAAAACCCCCCCGCGGGTTACAAATCCTCCAATAAGCTCGTCCTGGGGTTCGACTGGGAGACTGCCCATCACGCGGTGTGTCGAGGCCGCTTCCAAGGCGGCGGTCGCGCGGGTGCTCGCTTGAGCATGCATGTTGGGGAATCGCCGAGTCACCAGATCACGGAGCGCGGTAGCAAGCGTCCGCAACTCCAGACGGTCGAGCATGCTTGCGTAGTGCATTCGAATCACGCCCACTTGCAACTCGTCGATTTCCTTGGGAAGTATTTCGTCGCCTTCTTCGTCCGGGTCGTGAACAGAGAGCATGGGCGCCCAGTCAAGCGGCGCAGCGAACCCCCACCGCGTCGCAATAGCGTAGCGCTTGAAAGGGGCCAGCCCCTGTCTTCCCCAGATCTCCGCGCGCTCGGTTTGAGCGAAGGCACGTCGCAAAGTCTGACGAGGGCCGCTCCTTTCGTGACAGCCCTTGGCTTCGACGATGGCCATTCCCGGCAAAGACCCCCACGCCACCCAATCTGGCAGATCGCCACGTTTTCGCCGCACACGCCGAAGCTCGCCGCGCATTGGACCCGAAAGGCGCATCGGGGGCTTTGTAACGTGAGCGAAATGCGTGAGATCAAGATGGAGTGTGGCGTAAGCTCGGGCGACGAACCGCCCGAACAGGCCGGAGAGCGCGGTCTTCACCTCTCGCGACTGGCCAAGCGGCTATAGGAACCGGAATTCGGCAGAAGCTGTAGATAAGAGTGGATCGAAGAGGCCCCATAACCCTACTGCAGGCCCCGGACTTTGAAGAATTTCCATCAAGCCAGCGTCTTCGACAGCGCGCGTAGGTATGTCAACTGTGGTGCCTAAACTTGAACCTGAAGCCGGCGTAAAATCATGAGTGAAAGTCGGCATTATATCCCCCATCTTGCCTAGCAAGAACTTTGCAGGCAGTAATCGACTTGGCAAGACGAGAGACAGGGAGAGAGATCGAATTTACACAATAATATTGTCCACGGGACTCTTCCTCTGCGATGATTTGTGCCGCTGCAACCAAAGGTCGTCTTCAAGAATGTAGTGGTTTCTGATTACCGGCAGCCTACTCGTTGCGGCGAACTGGCTTCTCCACGACCTTGGTAGGATAGATCAACCAGTTGGCCGGCGTCACCAATTCTGCATGCCTCAATCGCCCATGGTCAACAGCAGGCCAAATCGCGAAACCGTGGTTTCAAATTGGTAGGCTGATCTCGCCTTTGGTAGAGATAGGCCGCAGCATCGCCGGTCGGCACCCTGCTGCCTCAACGCAACGCGGCTGCAAGTGCCGGTTGGCAAGCACAGGCTGACGGCAGCAGATCATGAAGCAGTCCGCCCCAAGCGCAAAACACCAACCTCACCTGCAATCCAGGCGGGATCGATCGGCGGGCAATTGGGAATCCTCCCGTCGCAAGCACCCCCTGCGACGCGATTGTAAAGCAGGTCTTTCGACCGGCGTGGGCAGCTGATTGCACCCGTGCATAGAGTTTGTTGACACGATGGAACACAGTGGCATTGCCACGAGTGGAACGACGGCCCTACAAACGCCTGACGACGAATTCTCAGGATGGGGCAGGCGCTGCTATGAGTGGCTGGTTGCATACTCTCCCACTCGCTTGGATGGCTCTCGTCGTGTTCGGGGCCACCTATATCGTCGCGTTCATCCTGCACCAAGGCATCGCCGCTCTTTCTGTGGGCTCCACGGGGCGGTCATTCAAGGCGCTTTCGCCTGGCATGTTGCCGCCGCTCGGTATCATCTTTGGCTTGTTTGTGGCGTTCACCGCGGCTCAGGTCTGGAGCGACAACGATCACGCCAATGCGGCAGTCAATCGCGAGGCCAGTGCATTGCGGTCGGTCGTGCTTCTGGCGAGCAGCTTTCCCGGGGAGCCCGAGGCGCGCTTACGGACGCTGGTGCGCAGCTATATCGAGGAAACGACGAGCCAGGAGTGGCCGCTGATGGCCGAGAGCGCGGCGACCCTCACCATAATCCCGCCGGCGCTTAACGAGGCGCTGCGGACGACGCTGGCTTTGGCGCCAGGCAATCCCGGCCAGGAGATCGCGCAGCGCGAGATTACGAGGTGGCTTGAAGACGCCTTTGAGGCGCGTCGCCAACGGATTCTCGTCAGCTCCGCACAAGTCAACCCCACGAAGTGGGCCTGCCTGATCCTGCAAGCCTTCTGTGCTCTTCTCGCGATCGCGGTCGTTCATAGTGATAACCGAATGGCATCGGCGATCGCTCTTGGAAGTTTTGCGACCGGCGTGGCAGCATCCGTTCTCTTGATTCTCGCCCACGATCGGCCCTTCACGGGAGAGATCGCAGTATCGCCGCAGCCGTTGCTGCAAGTCATGCCGGAAGCCAAAGCGGGCGGCGGCGAATGATACAAGTGGAGAGACGGGTAAATTCCCACTTCGGTGTGGCGCCGGTGACCATGACTGGTTTCGGGATCATTTCGACAGTCCGCGACGAGATCGCCTCGCGGCACTGAGGAAGCTGAATACCAGCCCCCTACGACTCGTCCCTCTCATCGCGCAAATTAGACACAACGCGGCGGTTCTGCGACCTGCAGGCGGCGTTGGGGCAGTCGCGGACGAGCCTGTCCTTGCCGTAGCCCTTGGCCCACATGCGGTTGCGGTCTATGCCGCCGGCGGCGAGGTAGTCCATCACCGCATCGGCGCGCTGCTGCGACAGCGCCGTTTCACTTGCGCCGGGATCGTCGGCGAAACCCTGCAGCTTGAGCAGCCAGCGCGGATGCTTTGCCAACCAGGCGATCTGGGTGTCAAGCGTGGCCTTTGCGACAGAATCGAGCGCGGCCGAACCTTGCGTGAAATAAATGCGGCGGCCGACATTGAGGATAAAATCCTCCTCGCTGCCCGGCTGGACGTTCTGGAAGGCGGCAATCTCGGCGTTGGTGATGTCGGGCGTGGAAGGGGCCAGTGTGTTGCTGGTCGAGCAGGATGCGGTCAGCACCAGCAGGCCGGCGGCGAGCAGGCGGCGCGTGTTTTCAATCATGCGGTTCATGAGGCGCCAATCATTCGACAGTGGTGGAAGCGGGCGCCTGGTCGGCGATGTGCGGCAGGACCTCCACCGCGGTGCCGATCGGGCAGCGCTGGTAGAGGTCGATGATGTCTTCCGGGAACATGCGGATGCAGCCGCTGGAAGCGTCGGTGCCGATGCTCCATGGCTCCAGCGTGCCATGCAGGCGGTAGCCTATGTCGGCGCCGTCGCGGTACAGATAGAGCGCGCGCGGCCCGAGCGGATTGTTGGACGCGCCGCCTTCGATCATGGGCGGTAGCTCCGGCCTGCGCTTACGCATTTCGGGGGGCGGGACCCATTGCGGCCACAGCGCGCGGCGGTCGATCGTCGCGCGGCCGTACCATTTGAAGCCGTCCTTGCCGACGCCGACGCCGTAGCGGATGGCGGTCTTGTTTTCCATGATGAGGTAGAGGAAGTGGTGGCGGGTATCGACCACGACGGTGCCGACCGCCTCGCTGCTGAAATACTTGACGATCTGGCGATGCCATCTCTTGTCGATCTTGGCGAAGTTGGTCTTGCGATAGACAAAATTGTTGTCGCTGGCGGTACCGGCGAAAAAGGATTTTGCCGTCGCGGCTTGAACAATATTGCCGGTTGCACCGACCGCGACCAGCGCCAGGCCGCCAAGCACGACACCCCTGCGTGATAAAACCATCGGCAATCCCCCATGCCTTAAGCCTGGCGGACCATAGTTGAGAATGATTTCGCCTCAAAGTGGAAAATGCTGCGTTGCTTCAGTCCGCCGCTAACGGTCTGTCCACTTTTGGGTCCGAACCCAAGAGCGCGCGGCCTAAGCTATCTTGTCGCAACCTTACTTCTGCTCTGTCTGCATCTTGGCGATCAGATCGCGAATTGCGGTCGTGTTTTCTTCGACCGCCTTGGTGTTGGTTAGAGAAGCCTCGATCGACGCATCATTTGCCTTCAATAAGGCGTCGGCCCTCTCTACCTCTGCGTCCGATCTACTAATGTACTCGCTAAATCGCTTCCTCTGGCGCGACGTCGCGGCCCAGTACAGGCCACCGAACACGAGAACGAGTCCTCCCATCCATAAGTAACCGCTCAATTCTGCCATGACTTGCCCCCCCAATCCAAAGCTCCGCTTGTATTGTCGAGGGTGGCGTGGGCCTGTCAACGGGGAAGGCGATTGTATATTTGACAGACCATCGCCGAGTCTGCCACCAAAACAACCATGGAATGGACGCTATCGACCTCCGAAAACCCGCCTTCGATTTACCTTGGCGAGCAACTGGTTGTGCGCCGCACAGCCGGCGGAGGATGGGAAGTAGGCCATGACGGCCAATGGCGGAGCCTTCGCGAGCCTCGCGATTATTGGCGCGTCGTGATCCTGCTCGAAAAGCCTATGCCAGAGGTTGTCGCTGCCGTCGGCAAATTCGGTGACGATTTTCCGTATGTGAATGTCGTCTACTCTGGACTGCTGATGTCGCAGAATTGGGCTCGCCTAGCTGTCGGTTGGATTCCATTGCTTCCGGCCGCAGACCAAGGAATGCTCGTTCCAACTCTAGCCGATATCGAAAAGACCAGCGCCTTCGACCAAAATCTGCGACGTACAGCCCGACAGATGCGAAAGCTCATCGAACGAGCTGCAGGGATGACAGAAATTCGCTAACGCCCCCATGGTGCGACAGTCGGTTGACGCGGATTGACGGCTGGGCAAATTTCAAACTGACCCACTACCCGGCCGCCGGGTAGTGTCTCAGTTCGAAATTTGTGGAAACGCCTAATTCGTTTGGCCGACCTGCGCAAACGCCTATATGCTTAGCGGCAAGCATGGGAGGTTTTCATGCGCGACAACTCAACGAATGCGGCTATCGTCGCTCGGGATCACGACCTTGAAGAAAAGAGCTTCCGGGCGCGGCTTCGCCGCAACCTTCCAGAGCATCATACGCATGGCAGTTGGAAGTGTGAAATCGGCAGCGACAAAGCGCTAGCTATGAGGCGCGAGGCCAAAGCTATGCGAGACGAGAAATAGCAATGCCCACATGACCTAAGGGCCAAAAGCGCCCCTCCGACGTAATCGGCAATGCCATTCGCGTCATGCGCATTGCCACTGGCGATGAACCCGACGACGTGCACGACGACGGCAAGAGCGCCGCCGCCAAAGAACTTGGTTC
This sequence comes from Mesorhizobium newzealandense, assembly GCF_042682145.1. Taxonomy (NCBI): domain Bacteria; kingdom Pseudomonadati; phylum Pseudomonadota; class Alphaproteobacteria; order Hyphomicrobiales; family Phyllobacteriaceae; genus Mesorhizobium; species Mesorhizobium newzealandense. Next base: position 204,250 of record NZ_JBHUGZ010000010.1, read on the forward strand.
GAAGGGCAGGGAAGCACGCTGCCAATCTAACGTTGCGCCGAAGCCCGGTAAGCGCGGCCCTTACAAAAAGTCAGCGGCCTGGCTATTCTTGTCGCATGTCAGGCCCACTATTCCCATGCCCATGTTGCGGTTCGCGCGTCGTGAGTGAGCCGGGCAACTATGAAATTTGCAAAGAATGCGGATGGGAAGACGACCCTGTGCAGGGTGCCGAACCCGATTATGCGGGTGGGGCAAACGAACTCAGTCTAAATCAATACCGGGATCGAATTTCAAACTGAGACACTACCCGCCGCCGCCTTGTTTGGCGTCGGAGCCGGTAGTTGTGCTAGGATCGCCGGTCGGCACCCTGCTGCCTCTGCGCAACGCGGCTGCAAGTGCCGGTTGGCAAGCACAGGCTGACGGCAGCAGATTTTCTTGGCCGCAAATTTTCTGCGAGCGCAAGGGGGCGGTGATGAGTGCAAGGGACCGATTTTTCCGCGGCCTGATGATGGCTGGCCTGTTTGCCGGTGTCTTCTGGGTGGATGCCGCCCTGGCGCAGGGCGCGGGGTGTGCGTTGGCGCCGGTGGCCGGTACGTCCCGACAGATTCTGAGATGTCAGGAAGGCCTTACCATCATTGTCGAAAGTGGCTCTCGTTTTACGCTGGTGGACCGCGATCGAAACGGCAAGGTCGATGCGGTCAGGCTGCGGCGCAAGGCGCTGCTGTTCGATGCTCCGGCCGGCTCGATCCCGGGTGGCTTCGCGGTTATCACCCCGCAGGCGATCGCCGCGGCGCGAGGCACCAAATGGGCTGTCGACGTCGGCCGGGGCAAGACGTCTGTTTTCGTCCTCAGGGGTCGCGTCGCCGTGAACCGGCCGGCGTCCAGTGCCGGCGTGGTGCTGACGCCGGGCGAAGGCGTCGACGTCGAGACCGGAACCGGACCGCTCACCGTCAAGCGCTGGCCCGCCAAGCGCGTTTCCGCATTGCTGGCCCGTTTCGGCCAGTGAGCCGCAGTGGGCAGGCGAGCGCTTCCGACGCTGATCGCGCTCATCCTGGCGGGTCTTTGGGGCGCCGGCCTGGGCCTCGCGCACTGGCGCGGCAATTTGTGGTTTCTCGATCGCGTCGAAGCAACGATGACCGATCTTCGAACGCTTGTTCGAGGACCAGCAAAGCCACCGGAGCTGATGACCATTGTCGCAATAGACGACGAAGCGGTGCGGCACGAGGGTGCATATCCCCTCAGCCGCGCCACGCTTGCCCGGCTTGTCGATACGATAGCGCGGCTTGGACCGAAAGCCATTGCGCTCGACCTGCTGCTGGTCGATCCCGGGGCAAAAGACAATGACGAGGCGCTGGCGCGGTCGCTGCGCGGGGGTGCAAGCGTCATCGCTGCCGCAGCGGTCTACCCCGGAGGTGAACAATGGACGGTGGGCGAAGGACCCATCGCCCGCGTACCGAATGCCGAGCGGTTCCTGTGGCCCCTGAAAGCGTTCTCGGATGCCGCGGCGGTCGGCGTCGTCAACGTGGCCACCGACAAGACGGGAACGCCCCGCTTCGTGCCGTTGCTGTTTCGGGCCGGAGATCGGCTGGAAGCGTCTTTCCCCTTGCGTGTCGCCGCCATGGCGGCAGGACATGATCCAGAAATCGCGACCGATCATCTATCCCTAGGCGGACGCTCGATCCGGACGGACATTGGTCACATCCTGCCCCTGACATTCTATGGCCCGCGCGGCACGATCCGCACGATCAGCGCGGCGACCGTGCTGGACGGCCAACTCGATCCCGGCACGATCCGCGATCGAATTGTCGTGATCGGAGCGACGGCAACCGGCACCAGCGATGTTTTCCCGACCCCGTTCGATCCCATACTGCCTGGCGTCGAAGTCATATCGACGGCGATTGCCCACCTGATGGCCGGCGACGGAATAGTGCGAGACCAGAATGTTCGGCTTGCAGATGCCGGCTTTGCAGTGGTGCTGCCAATGGTACTTGTCGGGCTGTTGGCATGGCGGCGAAATGCCGGCGGCCTCGCGGCGATCGCCGGCGTGATCCTGATCTGGTTGGTGGTCAACATGACCGCTTTCTCGCACCATATCTGGCTGAGCGCCGCATTGCCGATGACCGCCGCCATTCCGCCGGCTATTCTGTTCGGGGCCGCGCAGCTTTGGCTGGGCAGGAGCCGGGCGCAATTTTTCGCAACGCAGAGCCAATTGCTTCAACGCGTTGAAGCCCCAGGCATGGGGGAGTGGCTGGCCAGGCATGGCGACTTTCTCTCGGACCCCGTTCGGGGAGACGCCGCCATCCTGTTCATTGACCTATCCGGCTTCACCGGACTGAGTGAATCCTTGGGACCGACCGCCACACGCGAACTCCTGAACGGTTTTCATGCGTTGGTCGGCGAAGAAGTGACGCGCTGCGGTGGCGTCGTCACGAGTTTCATGGGTGACGGAGCCATGATCCTGTTCGGCCTGCCGGAACCAGCGGCAAATGACGCCTTCAATGCCGCCCGCTGTTGTGTGGGGCTCTCCAGCCGCACCAACGATTGGCTCGCCTCGTTGCCGGCAGCGACTGCATCCCGGCTCGGCTTCAAGATTGGAGCCCACCACGGAACAATCGTCGCCTCTCGGCTCGGCGGCGAAGGCCGTCAGCACATCGCGGCCATAGGTGACACAGTCAACGTTGCCAGTCGCTTGATGGAGATCGCAGCCGACCAGAATGCCGAAGTCGCGGTGAGTGACAGAATGCTCGATGCCGCTGGCCGCGAGTGCGCGTTGTTCCAATCCGGCACCCTGAAAGGACCCGTGGAAACACAGATCCGTGGGCGATCCGGCTCGCTCGCAATCTGGCTTTGGCAGAGTTCAGGGATGCTGCAGTAGAGGGTTGCCGCCAGGCCTGCGGCTTGCCTGCCCTGCCAACAGCGCCCCCTCAGTGCCGCTTGAAATACTGCACCTCGCGCTCGTGCTTCTCCGCCGCCTCGCGGGTATCGAACGTGCCGAGGTTGCGCCGCTTGCCGGTCTTTTCGTCCTTGCGCGCGCCTGCCCTCACGCCGCGAGTTGGACCTCGCGGGCGGCCGCGATCATGACACTCGCGAGCAAGCCGTAGGCTGCCTCCCAGGCCTCGCGCACCGCCGGCGTGAAAGCTGGGCCGAGGCCGGCCGCCAGCGTCTCGATCAGCGCCTGGCCGACGATCGGGTAATGATGCTCCTCGACACCGTAGGTGACGTGACGCTTGGCGAGTTCGCGCACGGTGGGCAGGATGGTCTCGGCACGATCCAGACCATGCACGACAAAGCCCAGGCTCGCCATCAGCTTGGCGCCTTGCTTGGTCATGTCTCTCACCGGAAACAGCGCCCGAAGATTCCCGTCGATAGCGAACAGGCGTTCATAGAACAGGGCGGCGGCAGCCGCGCGTATCGGGACGACTTCGCGAAAACTATCCTGGACTAGTCGAATCTGGTCGGGTGTCATCGGCGCGCTCCTGGGTTTGTGGGTAAGGCTCAACCATCTCCCCAGGGCGTTTCGCACGCATGTCGCCTGTCGCGTCGATGTGTTTCAGTTATGTCTCAATCTGGTTTCAGGTTGCATTCAGTTGTTTTCAATTTCCTTCCCGCGCCGCAATGTTCGGCAGCCCAGCCCCCTCACTGCCGCTTGAAATACTGCACCTCGCGCTCATGCTTCACCGCCGCCTCGCGATTATCGAACGTGCCTAGATTGCGCCGCTTACCGGTCTTTTCGTCCTTCTTGCGCGAATAGAGGCGGTATTTTCCGTCCTTGAGCTTTCTGATCATCTGTCTCTCCCTGATCAGGATTTCCGCTTGACCTTGAGGCTGCGGGCGGCTTGCTCGGTCGCCGCGCGGTCGTGGCCCAGCCTGTCGATCAGCTCCTGCGCCTCGTCGCCCGATATGCCGGTGCGCATCGCCAGCGCCTCGACCGCCAGGATGTCGGAGCTGGCGATCTCGCTTGTTTCCGGCAGAGCGTCGTCCGCCGTCAGCGGCTGCGCTGCCTCGCGGTCGATCTCGGCCGCCGCCCGATACCAGTGCTGTTCGGGATCGCCGCCGCCTTCGCGTTCCCAGATCTCGTATGCGCGCTGCTGGATTTTTTCGTGCCGTTCGTCGCCCATGTCGGTTCCTCCGTTGCGTCAGGGAAGAACGCCGAGCCGATCCGAACGATCCAAAAAATTTGCGTGATCATGCGCGAAGGCCTGCACGAAGGTGGCGCCGTGGAGCTCGGCGGCGGAGGCTTCACCTTCCCCGGTTGACGAAGCATCAAACGCAAAGACCCGCCTGCGCGGCGGGTCATTGGCGCAAATCGGCACCATGGACGAAAATGTAGCATAGCTGCCCTCACCATGTCAAGAATAAATTCCTATCGAAAAGCCGCCGCAACCAAAGCCGCCGACACCGCCGGGCTGGCTGTCGTCAGGCTTTGTTGACCTGAGCTCGCAGCCCTCAGGCGGAGGGTAGGAAAAGCGCTCGGACACACTCCAGAAACAAAACTCAACAGTTCGGAAAAACTGGCGAAAAGATCGGCTGGCATAAGCATCCCGCGGCGGCCGGAAATTGGCCGCGCTGGGCGTTGCACAGCCAGGACGGGAAAGTATGGAAATGGATCACGGTGTCGATATCGCCGAACTGGATGCGGCCGAACTGGACGCGGCAAGACCGGGCAGCCAGCCCGAGACTTACCTCACAAGCATCGATGCGCTCGTAAGGGTCGCTCATGACTCCGGACCAGTCGGGCGCGGCCAGATCCTGACGGGCGCCGACTTTGCGCGGCAAGGTCTGCCCGGTGAGCGGCTCGATACGGTCTTCGAGCAGCTCGCCGAGACATTTGCCGCGTTGCCGGCGGTGATCTCCGATGGGCGTGTCTGGACGTATCGGGAGCTGGACAGCCGTGCCAACCAGTTCGCCCGCCTGCTGGTCAAGCGCGGCGTGCGAAGGGGCGACCGGGTTGGGCTCATCCTCGACCGGTCGGCGGAGACCTATGTCGCGTTGCTGGCGGTGATGAAGGCAGGCGCGGCCTTCGTGCCGCTGGCCACCGCGTTTCCCCAGGAGCGGATGACGCTCATCATCGAAGACGCCAGCGTAAGCCTGATCGTCACCATCGCCGCCTATGCGTCGCGAGCCGATCAACTGCCGGTTCCGCACCTGTTGATCGACAGCGCCGCCGCCGAGATCTCCAAACAGTCCAGCGCGCCGCTGAAGCCGCATGCCAAGACCGCTGTAGCGGACGACACCTGCTACATCCTCTACACCTCGGGCACCACCGGCAAGCCCAAGGGCGTGGTCATCAGGCACCAGAGCTTCGTCAACTTCATCCGCGTCGCCGCCGCATCCTACGGCTACCGGCCGGGCGATCGTGTCTATCAGGGCATGACCATCGCCTTCGACTTTTCCTCCGAAGAGATCTGGGTGCCATTCGTCGCCGGCGCGACAGTCGTGCCGGCGCCGGGCCAGATGCCGCTCGTGGGCGAGGAACTGGCGGATTTCCTGCGCCACTATGACATCACCTGCATGGCCTGCAGCCCGACCCTTTTGTCGTCCATGGCAAGCGACGTGCCCAGCCTGCGCACGCTGCTGGTCGGCGGCGAGGCCTGCCCGCACAATCTGGTGGTGCGCTGGTCGAAGCCGGGGCGGCAGATCCTCAACACCTATGGCCCGACCGAGGCGACCGTCACGGCGACGATGGGCGCGCTGACGCCTGATAGTCCGGTGACGATCGGCGCGCCGCTGCCGACCTACTCGATCGTCATTCTCGACGCTTCGCTGCCGCAGCTTGCCGAGCCGGGCGAACTGGGCGAGATCGGCATCGCCGGCATCGGGCTCGCGGTCGGCTATCTCAACCGGCCGGACCTGACGGACCAGAAATTCATCGCCGATTTCCTCGACCTGCCGAACAACCCGTCCAGGCGCATCTACCGGACGGGCGACCTTGGCCGCATCAACGACAAGGGTGAGATCGAGTATAACGGGCGCATCGACACCCAGGTGAAGATCCGCGGCTATCGCATCGAACTCGGCGAGATCGAGGCGGTGCTGCTCGACCAGCCCGAGATTGCGCAGGCTGCCGTCACCACCTGGGAGATCGAGCCCGGCCGCGTCGAACTCGTTGCCTACTTCGCACCAAAGCCCGGCCTGCCGGCGATCTCCCGCGCCGACCTCGCCCAGACGATGAAGCGACGACTGCCCGATTACATGGTGCCGTCCTATCTGGAGGAACTGCCTGTCATCCCGATGACGGTCTCCAACAAGGTGGACCTGCGCCAGCTGCCGAAGCCGACAAGCGTCCGGCTTTCTGCCGATCGCACGATGGTGCCGCCCGGCAATGACGACGAGCGCTTCCTGGCCGACGCACTGGCCGCGGTGCTGAAATTCGACGAGGTGTCCGTCGAGGACAATTTCTTCGACGATCTCGGCGCCAACTCGCTGCTGATGGCGCATTTCTGCGCGCGCGTGCGCACCCGGAAGGAATGGGCGACGACGTCGATGCGCGACATCTACCTCTATCCGACCGTGGCGCGCCTCGCCAAACACCTGAGCGTGGCGGAGGAGATGACGACGGCCACCAACGAGCCCGTTCTCACCCGCCGGGCATCGGACCTTGCCTACTGGACCTGCGGCGCCGCGCAGCTCGTGTTTTACGGGCTCTACAGCTATGGGGCGCTGTGGGCGGTCAATGACGGCCTCAACTGGATGTATGACGCGCTCGACGACCCGCTGCAGCTCTATTTGCGCTGCGTGGCGCTTTCGGCCGCCGTGTTCTTCGGCATGTCGGGCTTTGCCGTCATCGCCAAATGGGTGCTCATCGGCCGCTGGAAGGCCGAGGCGTTCCCCATCTGGGGCCTGCGCTACTTCCGCTTCTGGGTGGTCAAGACATTGATCCGCACCGCGCCCGTCGTGCTGTTCCGCGGCAGCCCGCTCTACAGCTTCTATCTGCAGCTTCTCGGCACCAAGCTCGGGAAAAATGCCGTCATCGAATCGAAATCCGTGCCCGTCTGCACGGATCTCATTTCCATCGGCGCCAACACGATCCTGCGCAAGGAATCGATGATCCTCGGCTATCGCGCCCAGTCCGGCTATATCCACACCGGGCCGCTGACCATCGGCCGCGATGCCTTCGTCGGCGTCGGCTCCACGCTCGACATCGACACGCGGATCGGCGACGGCGCCCAGCTCGGCCATTCGTCCTCGCTGCACCGCGGGCAAAGCATCCCGGACGGCGAACGCTGGCATGGATCGCCGGCCGTGCCGACCACGGCCGACTATTGCAAGGTGCGCAACGTCGATCCTTCCAACATCCGGCGCTTCCTCTTCGAAGCGGTCCAGCTGTTTGGCCTGTTTGCCATCGTCACCCCGCTGCCGCTCTTGTTCCACAGCTATTGGGAGAACGTCGGCGACGACTATCAGGAGACCATCGGCATTGTCGCGATCGGCACCACGGTCACGCTTTTTGGCTACATCGCCGCGGCCTTTCTCGCGGCGACGCTGGTGCCGCGCCTGGTCAGCCTGCTGTTGAAACCCGGCCGCACCTATACGCTTTACGGCTTCCGCTACTGGCTGCAGACCGTCGCCGAATTCTCGAGCAATTCCCGCGTGCTCGGCCTGCTGTTCGGCGACAGTTCGGCAATCGTGCACTACATGCGAGCCATCGGCTGGAACCTCAACAAGGTGGTGCAGACCGGTTCCAACTTCGGCAGCAACCAGCAGCACGAAAACCCTCTCCTGTGCGAGATCGGCACCGAGACCATGGTGTCGGACGGGCTTTTCATGATCAACATGCACAAATCCGCCTCCGCATTCAGGCTCGAGCCGACGCGGATCGGCGAACGCAACTATCTCGGCAACAACATCTACTATCCGCCGGATGGACGCACCGGCGACAACGTCCTGCTCGGCACCAAGGTGATGGTCCCCATCGATGGGCCGTTGCGCGAGAATGTCGGCCTTCTCGGTTCGCCTTCCTTTGAAATCCCGCGCATGGTGAACCGCGACAAGGAACTCATCGCCGGTGTCGACGAGGACGACCGGCGCCGGCGCATCCCGCACAAGAACCGCCACAACATAGTGACGATCCTGCTGTTCGTGGCAACGCAATGGATCATGCTGTTCGCCACGCTGGCGATCTGGGACCGCGCGCTGAACTACTATACCGAATGGGCGGAGGTCGCCCTCTTCGTCGCCGTGCTTTTGACGTCCGCGATCACCATTCCGTTCTACATCTTCGTGGAACGGGCAAGCCTTGGTTTCGGCAGGCTGAAGCCGCAAATGACGACGATCTACGACGTCGCCTTCTGGCGCCACGAACGCCACTGGAAGCTTGCCGATTCGCCGATCGTGCGCCTGTTTGCCGGCACGCCATTCCGGCCGATGATCCTGCGCACGCTGGGCGTCAAGGTGGGCAAGCGGGTCTATGACGGCGGCGCCAACCTGACCGAGCGTTCGCTGGTCGAGATCGGCGATGACGCCACGCTGAATGAAGGCTGCGTCATCCAGGCCCATTCGCTGGAAGAAGGTGCGTTCAAGTCCGATTACATCCGCATCGGCAAAGGCTGCACGCTCGGGCCTTCCGCGTTCGTCCATTACGGCGTGGTGATGGGCGAAGGATCGGTGGTCGATGTCGACTCCTTCGTGATGAAGGGTGAAGAGCTGGAGCCCAACTCCATCTGGCGGGGTAACCCGGCCAAGCTGCACCGGTTCGTGGAGCCGGTTACGGACGAAGCCTCCAGGGCATCGGCTTGAAGGCCGGAGACATCCGTCTCGTTTCCGTGACCGAGGCCAACCGGGCCCTGGTCAAGGCTCTGGAACTGGCTCCGGAGCAGATGGATTTCGTCGCCAGCAATGCGGACTCCCTGCGCGAAGCCAAATCCGATGACGACGCGCGGCCGCGCGTCGTCATGGCTGGGGATCGTGTCGTGGGTTTCCTGATGTACGAGGCGCCGCAGGATGACGACGAGGCGCGCATCTACCGCTTCATGATCGACCGCATTTGGCAGGGCAAAGGCTACGGCAAGGCTGCGTTGCGTGAAGTGCTGGACGAAATCAGAAGCCTCGGCCACATCAGCCACGTTTCAATCTGCTACGAACCGCACAATGAAGCGGCACGACGGCTCTATCGCGCCGCCGGCTTCGTCGAACAAGGGCTCGACGAGGACGGAGAAATGATCGCCGACCTCACCCTGCCGGCAGATGATCGTTGACGCCGCCGCCCTCCCCTGAAGTCGCGCTTGCGCAAACGTCCCTGCTGCAGGCGATGATCGCCATTGCGCCCAAAAGTGTCCGGATCGGATGCCGGGTCATACGCGACGGCGACGAGGCCCATCTGCTGCCCGAGGAAGCGCATTCCATCCCCGCGCGCCAACCAGCCATGCGGCGCGCCAGCGGAGCGGCCCGCTGGATCGCGCACGGGCTGCTGGCGGATGTTGGTGTCAACGATTTCGCCATCCTGCGTGCGCCATCCGGCACGCCGGTCTGGCCCGACGGAATAACCGGTTCGCTCGCCCATGACGACGACATGGCCGTAGCGGCGGTTGCGCATGTTGCCCACATCGCCTCTCTCGGCATCGACGTCGAGCCCGCCCAGCCCTTGCCCGACGACATCCTCGCGCTCGTTGCAACCCGTGCGGACCGGACAGACACGGCGGACCGGCATCTTGCCGGCCGCATCCTGTTTTGCGCCAAGGAAGCCGTCTACAAGGCGGCCTATCCGCTCGATCGCGAGGTCCTGGGCTATGAGGACATCACCGTGGACCTCGATGCAGGCCGTGCGGTGACGAAGACCGGCCGCGAGGTCAGCCTCGCATACTGCGTTGCTCCGCGCGTGGTCGTTTTGGCGTTTGTCGATGCGGGTTAGTGCAGCCTATTCGCCAACCACCTCGCGATACCCCCTCACCTCGCCATCCAGCCCGCGCATCCGCCAGCTCTCCCCGTCCCGTCCCTCGACATAGCACGGCCCGATCGGCACCTTGCCGCCGCCTTCCGGCAGGTCGAGCACATAGACGGGGTTGCAGATGCCCGACAGGCGGGCGCGCAGCGCGCCGGCCAGCGCCTGTCCCTGCGCAATCGTGGTGCGCCGGTGCGCCATGCCCCGCGCGAGGTCGCCGTGGTGCAGGTAATAGGGTTTGACGCCGAGGCGGTACATCAGCTCGCGGCAGAGCTCCTCCAGCACCTCGACGGTGTCGTTCACGCCCTTGAGCAGGACGCTCTGGTTGAGCAGGACGAAGCCGGCTTGCCGCAGCGTGCGGCAGGCGGCTTCCGTGGCGTCGGTGATCTCGCGCGGATGGTTGAAATGGGTGACGACCGTGACCATCAGCCGGCCCTGCAGCGCCGCGACCAACCCCGACGTGATGCGCGACGGCAGCGCCACCGGCACGCGGGTGTGGATGCGCAGCAGCCGCACATGCGCGATCGCCTCGATGCGGGCGCGGATTTCCGCCAGCGCCTTGTCCGGCAGCGACAGCGGGTCGCCGCCGGTCAGGATCACCTCGCGGATCTCGGGGTGATCGGCGATATAGGCCAGCGCCGGCTCCAGCGCCTCGCGCGTATAGCCGCGGCCGATCGCGGTCAGCGATTCCTTGCGGAAGCAGAACCGGCAATAGACCGCGCATTGATAGGTCGGGAACAGAAGCACCCTATCGACATGGCGATGCGTCAAGCGCGGCACCGGGCTGAAGTCATGGTCGGCGATCGGATCGTCGAGCTCGCCGTCCTGCTCCAGCAATTCGTCTGGCGACGGAATGACCTGCGCCCGGATCGGGTCGGCGGGGTCAGTCCAGTCGATCAGGTCGAGATAGGCTTTTGGGATGCGCACCTTGTGGTTCGCGGCCGCCGCTTGAGCCGCCGCGCGCTCGCCCGGCGACAGCGGCAGCGAAGCCAGATCGCGCACATGCCGCACGCCGGCGCGGATTTCGGCCTGCCAGGCGGCGTCATAGGTGGGCTCGATTGCGTCTTTGAGGTTGGCGTCTGAAGTCATCGGATATCTCGGGGGCAATTTCTGGCGGAGCTATCGGCCGGATGGCCAGGCGGGTCAACCATCTCGGATGATTGCCGCCATCGACCCATCGCCTGTGAACCCATAGGTATTTAGGCAAAATGGCACTATTCTGCGCAGTCCGGGGTTCAGGGAAAACGGGATGGATTTCAGCACAGGCCATGGCTACCTGCTCATCGGCGGCCTCATCCTGGTTGGCGCCGGGCTGCTGATCCTGTCGCTGATCGTCAATCTGCGCGTCGCCCACAGTGTGCGCGACGACGTGCGCCACCGCGAAAAGCTGCTGGAATACTACCGCAACATCTTTTCGCAGCTGGGCGTGATCCTGATCGGCATCGGCGTGTCGCTGTTCATCTTCTTTTTCCAGCAGAATTACCAGGACCAGCGCCGACGCGAAACGGAACTCCAGCAGGTTCTGGCCAAGCTGGCGGCGCGCATCGCCCGCGGCGCTCCCGTCGCCGGGTCACTTGGAGAATTCGACGCACTGCTGGATGAAGGCGGGGCCTATGTCAGTCCCGAACTTGGTGGAACCAACGCCGCGATCGGCGCGCAGGGAGCGGCGCTCGGCAAGCAGGTCGGCGAGATCCTGTTGGTCGAACGCGACGTCGACGTCCGCGACTTCGATATCCTCAATTTGTCGCGCGATTTCGAATCGTCGTTCGTCGTCAACGAGCTCGATCCCACGCTGTGGTTCGACATCGTGCGCGACGAGAGCGAGATCAAATATGCCACCACCCAGCTCGCCCTCGACTACAAGGATCTGCTGGACGCGATCGGCGGCGAGCCGGTCGAGCTTGCGATCGCCAATCCTGAAAAGGAGCGCAAGATCAAGCACGAGGTGCTCGACATCTTCTACGATGCCGACCTCCTGCGCCAGCGCAGCAGGCGATTTCTCGGCCGTGCGTGCTGGCTCCTCAGCCACGGGCGCAGCTTCGTCAGCCTTGCACCGGTCGATGCAATCGAAGCCGATGCGAGGTCGCATCAGGAATGGATCGACCGGTCGAAACCCCTGCTGACGCAGGCGAAGTCGGGCAACGGCGATTGCTTCAAACTGCTCCAGTACGGACCGGCATCTTGAACTGCCGGCGGCACTGTTCGACTTGAACGTCAGTCACCCACGCGTTGAAGCGTGCCGAGATGATTGTCGTCGAGAAAACCGATGGTCACGGCCGATGCCTTGCCGTCGGGGCCGACGACAAAGCTCACGCCGGTGGGCCTGTCCGGCGTCTCGGCATCCGGAAAGGTCAGGAACAGGTCGCCGTCGAAATGCGTCAATGAATAGGACCGGGCGCCGGCCAGGCCTACCTTGAGCACAAGGCCGTCTCCCGCTTTCGACACGACCGCGTCGCCGAAAAAGTCGTTGGCGTAGCGGCCGGCATACGCACTGGCCGGCCCGGCCGGCCTTGCTGGAGACGGCGGCGCGGCATAGGTGGCCTTGGCCGCCGCCACCGCCGGGCCGAACAGGCCTGCATAGATCCCGTCCCACGCCTTGACCCAATCCTTGCCGACCGCACCGTCGAAGACGAGATCGGCGAAACTGTCGGACAATCCCTCCGGCACGCCAGTCGGAAAGGCGTTGGTGACGATGACGATGCCAAGCTTGTCCTCCGGGAAGATTGTCACCAGGGTACGCGCGCCGACGCTGAAGGCGCCGGCGTGGCCCCAGCTCAGGCCATGCCGGCCGAATTCGACATTCCAGCCGAGGCCGTAGAAGGACTCGCCGCCGGAGACGGGGTTCTTGCCCCGCGTCATCAGCGGCACATGCGTCTGACCCAGCGCATCGGCGGCAATCAGTGTCTTGCCGGCATAGACGCCGTTGCCGAGGATGAGGCGCACCCATTGCGACAGGTCACGAGCCGTGGAACTGACGCCGCCGGCGGGCGCCTGCGCATCCGGATCGCGCTCTATCTCAGCCGCCCAGGCGCCATCGATCTTGACGTGAAGCGCGGCGCGATTGGTGTGCTTGATGAAATCCGAATGGCGGGAACTGGTCGAGGCCATGCCAAGTGGACGGTAGAGCTTTTCCTCGGCGACTTCCTCCCACGGCTTGCCTGTCGGCGTCGCGGCCGCCACGGCACCTTCTGTCAGTCCGAAATTGCTGTAGGAGTAGCCGGCGCGAAAGCTCGACGATGGCGGCACGAACCGCAGGCGATGCAGGATCTCGGCGCGGTCGTAGCCAATGTCCTCGAGGTCGTCTCCGGCGGTGCCCGGAAGCCCGCTGCGGTGCGAAAACAGATCACGGACGGTAAGCTGACTGGTCGGATAGGGATCGGCCAGCCGGAAGGCCGGATCGAGGTCGGCGATCTTCGAATCCCAGGACATGATCCCGTCGCTGACCAGCGCCGCCACGACGGTGGCGGAGACCGGCTTGGAAAGGGAGGCGATCTGGAACACCGTGTCGGCGTCGACGGCCTCGGGCTTGCCGGCCTCGCGATGTCCGAAACCCTTCAGGAAGATCACCTCGTCATCGTGCACGACGGCGATGGCGAGACCGGGTACGGCACCGTCCGCGACGGCGGCTTCGGCAAGCGCTTCAAGCCTGGACAGGGCCGCAGTGATCCGCTCGGGCGTGATGCTGCCGGCCGGCGCCGCCTGCGGCCAAAGCACCATGGCGGCGGTGAAGGCCCAAATCCACCGATGGCAAATCCACCAATGACAGAGATTGCGATCCAGCCGCATGCGCCAGCCTCCTCCCATGCATTCACCTTGCGATCATACAGGCCCGCGCGGGTGAGGCCAGCCCACGCGCCATCCGTCATGGGCGAGGAATCCGGTCCTGCCGTCAGCCCTCGGGGCCCATGCGGGCCAGGCAGCGGGCCTGGTCGCGCGGGCGGCCGAGCTCCTGATAGCGTGAGGCCGCCTCGTCGAAGGCGGCGAGCGCGCGGATCTCGTGGTTCTGCGCCCGCCGCTGCACACCGCGCGCTTCCCAAAGGGCGGCCGCCCAGGGGCCGCCATGCCACATGCCGGCGATGCGCTCGGCGTCGTTCAGGCGGCGGTCGACCTGGTCCAGTTCGCCCGCCTCGGCGAGCGCGATTGCAGAGGCCGTACGCAGCGCCATCGAACAGGGCTGGCAGGCGCCGTGGGTCAACAGCCGGTCGCCGGCAAGGATCTCCTGCGCCACCATCTTGGGTGTCGCCGCCGCCCGCACGGCCAGCGCCTGCATGCGCATGATCAGGTGCGGCGACAGCCATGAGCGTTCGGCGTCGGTGAGACCGCGCTGGATGAGCCGGCTGGCGCGCCATTTCTGGCCGCGCTCCAGCGCGATCTCGGCCAGCCGCTCTATGGCGAGCACGCGGCCGGCCACCGCGTCCGCCTCGAGCAGCAGCCGCTCGGCCTCGGTCAGGTGGCGCTCGGCCTCGTCGAGGTCGCCCGAGAACAGCGCCGCTTCGCCCAGAAGCAGGCAGGCAAGCCCGCGGCCGGCATTCGATCCGGCCTCCTCGGCCTCAGTGAGCAGCTCGCGGGCAAGGCCTGCAACTTCGGCATGGCCCGAGGCGCTGCAGAGGCAGAATTCGGACAGGCAAAGGTGGCCATCGAAGACATGCTGCACAAAGGCCGGCTTGGCGCGAACCCATTCGATGAATTCGGAACGGAACAGTTGCGGCCACTGCGCCCGCATCATCGAGGCGAGGCCGAGCAGCGCGCTCGCCTCGCCGACTTCGCGCGGCAGGTCGGCGCCGAGCGCCAGGTCGCGGGTGTGCCTGGCGATCTCGCTTGCCTTGTCGAACTCGCCGCTTTGCAGATGCACCAGGCCCCAGGCGAGCGAAGTGCGGATGCGCTCCGACGGGTTGACGGTCTCGGCGCCGGAGAGTGCCAGCGCCTTCTCGTAAAGGGCAATGGTCGCCGCACTCGGCCCGACGCCGAGTTCGGCGTGCAGGTTGTCGCGCAGCTGATTGAACTGGCGGATGGCCTCGACGCGGTTGCCGGCATCGAGTGCCGCCTGCATCAGCGCGCACTGGGCCTGCTCGTCGGCGGGGTCGAGCGCGATCAGGCGCTGCCACAGGCCGCCGGCGCGTAAGAGGTCGCTGTAGTGCTGCTGCAATTGCGCGCGCGGCGTGTCGAGCCACTCGACGAAAAGATCGTCCGGCAAAAGCCTGCCACCATAGAGGTCGGCGGCACGCTCATAGGCGCTCCTGTCACTCCCGCGCAGCGCCGCCTTGGCGGCGGCCTCGAAGCTTTCGGCGTCGATCTCGAGCTCGGCATGCGGGGCAAGCGAGACGATGTCGTTGCTCACCTCGATCAGCTCGTGGGCCCCAAGCGCCCGGCGCGCGAAATGAATGGCCTTGCGCAGATTGGCGCCGGCCGCCTCGGGATCGGCATCGGGCCAGAAAATTTCCATGGCCTGCTCGCGGTGGATGCGATGGGCAGACCTGAGCGCCAGCAGCTTGACCAGGGCCGACGCGCGGTCGCGCCGCCAGTCGGCCGCCGGGATCGGGCGGCCATCGACGCTGACGACGAAGCGGCCGAGCAGATGGATCGAAACGCGCATGCAGGCACCATCAGGAAAGCCCGGCCCTGGCGGCGCCAGAAGCCGTCACCAGCCAGGGAGCGTTGGGGAACGCTGGCGGAACATAGATTTCCTAATTTGCCCCCGCAATCGAAATTCCACCGGAAAGGAAAGCAACCATGTCACTCCGTATCGCAGACATCGCCCCCGACTTCACCGCCGAGACCACAGAAGGCACGATCAGCTTCCACGAATGGCTGGGCAAGGATTGGGGCATCCTGTTCTCCCACCCCAAGGACTACACGCCGGTGTGCACGACCGAACTCGGCTACATGGCGCGCCTCAAGCCCGAGTTCGACAAGCGCGGCGTCAAGGTCATCGGCCTCTCCGTCGACCCGGTCGACAAGCACGCCGGCTGGGCCAAGGACATCGCCGAGACGCAAGGCATGGCGCCGAACTTCCCGATGATCGGCGACCCGACGCTCGCCATCTCGCAGCTCTACGACATGTTGCCGGCGTCGGCCGGCAACAGCGCCGACGGGCGCACGGCCGCCGACAACCAGACGGTGCGCAACGTCTATGTCATCGGCCCGGACAAGAAGATCAAGCTGGTGATATCCTACCCGATGACGACGGGCCGCAACTTCGACGAGGTGCTGCGCGTGGTGGACTCCCTGCAGCTGACGGCCAAGCATCGCCTGGCGACGCCGGTCAACTGGAAGCCGGGCGACGACGTCATCATCGCGGGATCGGTGTCGAACGACGAAGCAAAGCAACTCTACCCGCAAGGCTGGAAGGAGCCGAAGCCCTACATCCGCATCGTGCCGCAGCCAGTCCTGACCTGACATCGGCCATACGACGAGGACTTGGACGGCCAGCACTTTGGCGGCGAGGACACGGGACGTCCCCGCCGCCACGACGGGAATGATCGGTCAACCAGGAAATATTGGTGGGGAACAAAGATGAACACTGCAAGCAAACCACGTATCGTCGTGCTGGGAGCCGGTTTCGGCGGCCTGGAACTGACGACGCTGCTTTCCGAAGCGATGGGCGACAGCATCGACGTGACGTTGATCGACCAGAGCGATTCCTTCGTCTTCAGCTTTTCCAAGCTGGACGTGATGTTCGGCCTGAAGACGCCGCAGGCCGTGCGCCTGCCCTACAAAAGCTACGCCAAGCCCGGCGTCAGGATGCTGAAGCGCACGATAACCTCGATCGACCCCGAAAGGCGCCGGGTGACCACCAATGACGGCGTGTTCGACGCCGACCACCTCGTCGTCGCGCTGGGTGCCGAATATGATTTCGACGCCACGCCGGGGCTTTCGGGAACCAACGAGTTCTACACCGTGGCGGGGGCGGAGCGGCTGCGCGACGTGCTGCCGACCTTCAGGAAAGGCAAGGCGATGGTGGGCGTCTGCGGGGCGCCCTACAAGTGCCCGCCGGCGCCCAGCGAATGCGTGCTGATGTTGCATGACCATCTGGTCAGGCAGGGCGTGCGCGAGGCCTGCGAGATCACCCTGGTGCTGCCGCTGGGCAGCCCGGTACCACCCTCGCCCGACACCTCGCGGGCGCTGCTGGCGGCCTTTGCCGAACGCGACATCAAGTTCGTCCCCGGCAGGCGCGTCGCCTCCGTCGACAATGCCCGCAATGTGGCGATGCTCGACGACGGCACGGAAATGCCGTTCGATCTCTTCCTCGGTGTTCCCAAGCATCGCGTGCCGCCAGTGGTGCTGGAAAGCGGCATGGCCGAGAACGGCTGGATCCCGGTCAATCCGCGTACGCTCGAAACAAAATACGAGAACGTCTATGCAGTCGGCGACGGCGCCAACACCGGCACGCCCAAGGCCGGCGTGTTCGCCGAGGGTGCGGCGCGCGCCGTTGCCAGCGGGCTCATCGCAAAACTGCGCCAAAGCGGCAGCGGCTCGCTCTATGACGGCTTCGGCACCTGCTATATCGAGTTCGGCGGTGGCCGCATCGGCAAGGTCGAGGTCGATTTCTTCTCAGGCCCAGCTCCAACCGGCACCTACTACGAACCCTCGGTGGCGCTGCGCGCCGACAAGGAGACGTTTGGATCGAGCCGGCGCTCGCGCTGGTTCGGCCTCTGAGGCCGGAGGTTGGAGAGCGCTCGGGGCCGGATACCCCCCGGGCGATCCTGGTGCCCGAAGCGGCAGGCGAGCCCCTGCCCTGTTTGTGGCAAGGCCTCGCGGCGATCACCTCGTCGACCGGCAGTGCGATCTTGGCTATCCTGTCGGCATGACGGTGGTCCACGAGGACACCGCCACGGAGGGATGCTGCGATGGTTGAAACTTCGGCCGGCTTGCCGCGGTACGCGGATGCCGTTCAGCGCTTTCGCATCGAGGATGAAGTCGCGCGCCTTCACGGCGACCCCGCGACCGGCATCAATGCCTATGTCGAATGCTGTGGCCGCTACACAGGCGAGGACCGGCTGGCGCTGCGCGCCATCTCCGCCAGCGGTGAGCTCAGGGAATTCAGCTTCGACGATCTCGCCGACATGTCGGCGCGCGTCGGCACCATGCTCAAGGAAGCTGGCGTCGGCCCCGGCGATGTCGTCGCCGGCATGCTGCCGCGCATTCCCGAACTGGTGGCGCTCATCCTCGGCACATGGCGCATCGGCGCGGTCTACCAGCCGCTGTTCACCGCCTTCGGCCCGAAGGCCATCGACCACCGGCTGAAGACCAGCGGCGCCAAGCTCGTCGTCACCAACACGGCCAATCGCGGCAAGCTCGACGAGGTTGCGGACTGCCCTCGCGCCGCGACCATCCTTGCCGAGGGCGAAACCTTGCCGGCGGGCGACATCGATTTCCGCGCCGCGCTAGCTGCCGCCTCGACAACCTGCGAGCCGGTGATGCGCAAGGGCGACGACCTGTTCATGATGATGTCGACCTCGGGCACGACCGGCCTGCCCAAGGGCGTGCCGGTGCCGCTGCGCGCGCTGCTGGCCTTCGGCGCCTATATGCGCGATGCCATCGGGCTCACCCCCGACGACGTCTTCTGGAACATCGCCGATCCGGGCTGGGCCTACGGCCTCTACTACGCCATCACCGGCCCCTTGCTGCTCGGCATCGCGACGACCTTCAACGAGGGCGCCTTCACCGCCAAAAGCACCTACGACCTCATCGAGCGCCTCGGCGTCACCAGCCTCGCCGGGTCGCCGACCGCCTTCCGCCTGCTGCTGGCAGAAGGGCGGCAGGCCGCTGCCCGCATCAAGGGCCGGCTGCGCGTTGTGAGCAGCGCCGGCGAACCGCTCAACCCGGAAGTGATCCGCTGGTTCGACGCCCATCTCGGCGTGCCGATCCATGACCATTACGGCCAGACCGAGAACGGCATGATGGTCAACAACCATCACGGCCTGTCGCACAAGGTGCGCCCGGGCTCGGCCGGCTTTACCATGCCGGGCTACCGCATCGTCGTGCTGGACGAGGCCGGCCAGGAGCTTGGCCCCTACCAGCCCGGCATCCTCGCCGTCGACATCGCCAACTCGCCGCTGCGCTGGTTCGACGGCTATCACCAGGCGGAAACCCCCGCGATTTCTGGCGGCTATTACCGCAGCGGCGACACGGTCGAGTTCGAGCCGGACGGCTCGGTCAGCTTCATCGGCCGCGCCGACGACGTCATCACCTCGGCCGGCTATCGCATCGGGCCGTTCGATGTCGAAAGCGCGCTGATCGAGCATCCGGCGGTCAACGAGGCGGCCGTCGTCGGCGTGCCAGACCCGCAGCGCACCGAAATCGTCAAGGCCTTCGTCATCCTGGCATCTTCGTTCCGCGGCAGCCCGGAACTCGCCGAGGAGCTGGCGCAGCATGTCAGGAAGCGGCTTTCGGCCCACGCCTATCCGCGCGAAATCGATTTCGTCACGGAACTGCCGAAAACGCCGAGCGGCAAGATCCAGCGGTTCTTGCTGAGGAAGGCCGAGGTGGAGAAGCGCAAACAGGACTGATGCAGGGCGGACACGGCGTCAAGGCTACCAATCTCCCCACTTGTGGGGGAGATGTCCGGCAGGACAGAGGGGGGCGCCGTAGAGTGCCAACGGCGTTCATCCACCGCCAAGCGGAGCGCCACAAGAAGGCGCCGAGCGATGCTGCAGAACAAGCGTGAGCGCATTGCAATTGATTGAGACAGGTCGGCGGGACAGCGCCTCCCTCTACCCTGCCGGGCAGATGCGCGGATGCTGGAATTTCTTGAAGAGATGTTAGCGGATAAAATTCCTATAAGCGCGAATTGATCGCGATGGATCCCGTTCCAAAAGGCTAATGCCACTTTCAGGCCGCGGTCTGAAGCCGCCGACTGGTCACCGTCGGTTTCACTGCAGGCCCAACAGCTTGGAGTCGCGCTCAACAGCTAGCTGGCGCTCCCTCTCGTAGGCTTCATCGGCCTGCTCGCTGAGGTGTTCACGCTCCTGGCGCATCCGATCAGCGCTCGCCTCTATGCGCTCGCATAGCCGATCGTAGACCTGACGGATCTTGGCAAATATGCTCATTAGCCCAACTCCTTGTCCTCTACCTTGCGCAGCCGGTCGTTCATCCTGGAGATCTGGGAATGGACGCTCCTCACCTCGGTCGGCAGGTTGCTGTGGCTGTTGTCGAGGCGCTGCAGGATCGCCGCCAGTCGTCGCGCAGGCTGGCGACCTCGGCGGTCAGCCGCTCCAGGTGCATTCCGATGAATGCGAGGGGTCACATTCTCTTCGGCCATGGCTCAGATATAGCACCGATTTTGACATTCCGCACGAATCGGCGTGCACATTGTCTTCCGGATAAGACCGAAAATGGGGGTATGTCATGCGGTTGGTCTGGACCATCATCTTCGCGCTCGCAACCGGAGCGGCTTTTGCGGCCTCGCCCGAGGACGACTATATCGCCGCACGCGACAAGGCGATTTCCGCCATCGCGGCCATGGAAAGCGCGAACGAACCTGTTGAAACGCTCGATGCCGCCGGGACGAAGGCGCTGGCCGATCTCGAAAAACGTCTGTCCGACATTCTCGGCCCGCTGGCGGTTGCGGGCTTTCCGGCGACCGGCACGATCAATATCGAAAGCCTGAGCGACTCCGATATCGGGTTCGGCATGCTCGACGGGTTGCGATACGCCAAAAGCGACGACGGCCCGAGCCTCGTGGCAACGACGCGGGGGCTGCTCGAGCGCTGGCTCAAGTCGAGAGCCGCCGAGATGGACGCGAGCTTCAGGCTGCCCGCCGACATCGATGCGGCGCTGAAGCTCGATGCCTTCTACACCCAGGCCATCAACAGCGACGCCGCGTTCACGGGGACGCTCGACTTTCCGCTGAAGAAGCCTGAAGGCGCCGACATCGCCCTTGCACGGCTCGGCGGCTGGGCGCAGGACATAGGACCGAACCCCGACCAGCAGGTCATCGTCACCATCGTCAAGGGCAACAGCGTCATGATCGCCTCGGCGCCCGCGGCACCGCCTGTTCCGAAGATCGCGGCCTGCGACGCCGTGTGGGCCTCGGCGGACGCCGCCGCCCAGAAATTCCAGGAGGCCTACCAAGCCTCGGATCTCAAGGACCAAACGGCGTATGATGCCGGCAATGCCGCCTGGGAAAAAGGTGATGCCGACTATCGCGCCTGCATGGGCGAGCACCTGCCTGGCGAGCCGGTCTTCCCGGCACTTCTCGCCCAAGCCCAGGAGCTTGCCGACCACATGGCCGGCAAGTAGGCCTCGCAAGGCTCGGTTCAGGCGCTAGTCCCTGGCGCGATAGGCTTCCGGCACGACGAACACTTCGTCGGCGCGGCCATAGCCGCCGTCGGCGACTTCCTCCACCAGCACCATCGTATGGGGCCTTGCGGCTTCGCCGAAGAAGTCGACGAACATCGCGGTCGTTCGATGGATGAGGTCTTCCTTCTGCGCCTTGGACAGAGCCGCCTGCGGCATCTTGATGTTGGCGAATGGCATGATCGTTTCCTTTGCTCTCGAAGTTGATTTCAGGCAGTCGGATGGAGCAGGTCGGCAAGGCCGATCCGTTCCATGAGTTGCGCGCGGACGCGATCGGCGACGCCATTGACGATCGTCGCGCCATCGTCCGAGGGGTCGATGTGGACACGCAGCGGGCGCCTTCCCCAAGGCATCGCGACGAGGTCGACGATGGCCGCCGCGATATCGGCCGGATCGGCGTCCGCCGGCTCAAGCGCGGCCAGCCCCTTCAGCACCTGCTCATCGACACCGGCGTATGGCCCGGACCAGTAGAGCGCCGCGCGCTCCGCATCCGCGGGCGCCGCGGCATGGTGAAAATGCTCGGTGCCCTTGGTGAAGGCGCCCGGCACGACGATGGTCGTCTCGATACCGAAGCGGGCAAGTTCCAGCGCATAGCTCTGCGCCAGCGCATCCATGCCGGCCTTGGCCGCGAAATAGGCCGCAAGGAAGGGCGGGGTTCCGCCACGCGTGCTGCTCGAACCGACCCAGATCATCTGGCCCCGGCCAAGAGAGCGCATATGCGGCAAGGCCGCCCGGTTGACACGCTGCGTGCCGACGACGTTGACGTCATAGAGCTGTGCCAGCTGTTCGGGCGCGAACGCCTCGGTCGGTCCAAACCCCATGTGCCCGGCATTGTGGATGAGCACGTCGAGCTGGCCGGCCTCGCCGAGGATCAGCCGGACCGCCGCCTCGGCCGAAGCGTCCGAGGTGACATCGAGCGCGATGGCCTTGAGCGCCACGCCCTCGTCGCGGGCGAACGTCTCGATTTCGGCCGCCGCAGCACCGCCGCGCGCCGCCGGGTCGCGCATCGAGGCATAGACCGTGTGGCCCGCCTTCGCCAGCGCCCGCGCCGTCATGGCGCCGAAGCCGCTGGAGGCACCTGTGATCAGAATTGTCTGTTGCATGATTGTCTCCTCAGACCACGCCGCCATTGGCGCGGATGATTTGCCCGTTGACCCAGCCGCTGTCCGGCCCGGCCAGGAACGACACCAGCCCGGCAATGTCGTCGGGCTGGCCGAGCCGGCCGAGCGGGATCATCTTGCCGATGGCCTCGATCTGCGCTTCGCTCTTGCCGTCCGTGAACAGGGCGGTCTCGATCGGCCCCGGCGCCACCGCATTGACGGTGACACGGCGCGCGCCAAGCTCCTTGGCCAGGATGTGGGTCATCGCCTCGACACCCGCCTTGGTGGCGGCATAAACGCCGTAACCCGGCTGATAGAGGCCGACGACGCTGCTCGAGAAATTGATGATGCGGCCGCCGTCGCGAAGCCGGCGCGCGCCTTCCCGCATGCCGCGGAACACGCCGCCGAGATTGATCGCGATTTGCGTATCGAAAGAAGCGTCGTCGGTCTGCACGATCGGCGCCGTCTTCATGATGCCGGCATTGTTGACGAGGATGTCGATGCCGCCAAACGCCTTCTCGCCGGCGTCGAACAGCGCGGCAATGCCGGCCGGATCGGCGATATCGGCCTGTACGGCGATCGCCTTGCCGCCGCCGGCTTCGATCGCACGCACAAGCTCTTCCGCCTCCGCGCGTCCCCTTGCATAGTTGACGACGACGGCGACGCCGTCGCGGGCGAGCCGCTGTGCGATGGCGGCACCGATGCCCTTGGAGGCGCCGGTCACGATCGCGGTTCTGGTTTGATTGCCCGTATCTGTCTGCTGGTTTGTCATGGAAGTGTCTCCGTGTTGTTGGTGACACAGATATAGCCCAAGCCATCTTCCGGATAATCAGCCGCCTATTGACATCACTATTCGGAAACTGCGAACAAATGTCATGGATCGGCTCGACACCATGCGGCTCTTCGTTCGCGTCCTGGAGCGGCGCAGCTTCACCGCTGCCGCCGCCGATCTCGGCCTGCCGCGTTCGACCGCGACGGAGGCGATAAGGCGGCTGGAAGAGCATCTCGGCGCGCGCCTGCTGGAGCGAACGACCCGGCAGGTCAACGCCACACAGGACGGCGACGCCTATTACCGGCGCTGCCTGTCGATCCTTGCCGAAATCGAGGACGCCGAGGCCGCTTTCCGCAATGCCGAGCCCTACGGGCTGCTGCGCATCGACGCCAGCACGCTGCTTACCCGCACATTCCTTTTGCCGCGCCTGCCGGAGTTTCTTGCCCGCTATCCCCGCATCGACCTGCAGATCGGCCAGAGCGACCGGCTGGTCGATCTCGTGCGCGAGGGCGTCGACTGCGTGATCCGCGTCGGCGAACCGCCCGACAGCGGTATGATCATGCGGCGGCTGGCGATGGTCCGCGAGATCACCTGCGCCAGCCCCGCCTATCTCGAACGGCACGGCACACCCACTTCCCCCGATGCGCTCGATGGCCACCAGGCGGTGGGGTTCGTCTCGTCGCGCACCGGCGAGACCCTTCCGTTCGAATTCACCGTCGGCGGCAAAACCCTTGAGGTCAGGCTGCCGGGCCGCGTGGCGGCCAACAATTCGGACACTGCAGCCGACCTGGCGCGGCTCGGCCTCGGCTTGATCCAGGCGCCGCGCTATCGCTTCGAGAAGGATCTTGCCGACGGGACGCTCGTCGAGGTGCTGGCCGGCTACCCTCCCTCTCCGACGCCGCTGTCGGCGCTTTACCCGCAAAACAGGCAGCTTTCGCCGCGGCTTCGCGTCTTCCTCGACTGGGCCTCGCGCATCTTCGCCGAAGCGAACCTTTAGCGCCCGGCCTCGGTTGAGCACAGCCCGAGGCGTTCCAATCCGTCCGCGCCCGGTATAGAAACTTCTTTCTGGCATGGAAGGTTAAATTTAAGCGTTTGCTACTAGGATCGGCCGGCGGGCTATTGTCGAGGAAAGGTATTCAGGTCGAATTGGCCATAACGGGACTCAGTCTCGGCCGCGTGAGACAGGCCGTTTTTTCCTCCGCCAACTTGCCGGCGGCGATTGCTTTTGTTGTGCTTATGGTCTGCGCCGTCATTGCCGACCAGCAGAACAGAAGGGTTTCCGATCAGCTGGCGCGCGCTGATGTGCTGGCCAAGGTCAACGTCATCCGCGCCAAGCTGGAAGGCAACATAAACGGCAATCTTCAGCTTGTTCAGGGCCTCGTCTCAGCCATCGTTACAGAGCCCTATATGGGCCAGCAGAGATTCGCATCACTCGCGGGCAATCTGTTCGAGCAGAAATCGCAGTTGCACAACATCGCCGGCGCGCCAGACCTCGTTATCTCGCTGATGTACCCGATGGAGGGCAACGAGAAGGCAATCGGGCTCGATTACCGCAAGAACGAGGAGCAACGCCTGGCTGCGCTTCGGGCGCGCGACCAGCGCGCGCTGGTATTTGCCGGACCGGTCAACCTGGCGCAAGGCGGGCGCGGCTTCATCGGCCGCATCCCGGTCTTCGTGCCGACGGCGGGAGGCGGCGACCGCTTCTGGGGCATCGTTTCGGCGGTGGTCGATGTCGACCGGCTCTACGCGGCGAGCGGACTGGCCGAGCCCGATCTCGACATCGATGTCGCGCTCACCGGCAAGGATGCGCTGGGCGGCGGCGGCGAACGTTTCTTCGGCAACGGCAATGTCGTCGCCGGCAATCCCGTGTCGGCCGATGTGCAACTGCCTTCAGGCTCCTGGCAGATTTCGGCCATCCCCAAGGGTGGCTGGCCGGCTCCGAACAATGAGTGGACCTTGCGGGCGCTGATGGCACTTGCCGGCGCGCTGGTGGTGCTGCCGATCCTCGTGGCCGGGCGGCTGTTCGGCGAAAGGCAAAAGAACTACGCCGAGTTGAGGCTCCTGTCCGGCCGCCTGGAGCTGGCGCTGGAAGCATCGGGCATCGGCGTTTGGGAGCACGACCTCGCCACCAACGAGCTGGTTTGGGACGACCGCGTCAACGAAATCTACGGCAAGCCGGCCGACGGCAAGCCGCGCGGCTATAGCGACTGGGCGCTGGCGATCCACCCCGAGGACATCGAGCGGGCAAAGCAGGACTTCGATTCGGCCGCGGCGACAAAAGGCCCCTACTTCTCGCAATACCGGCTCCTGCGCCCCGACGGCGCCATCCGTCATGTGCGCACGCGCGCAAGCTTCTTCCAGGACATCAGCGGCACGCCCAAGTTGATCGGCACCGAGTGGGACGTGACCAGCGACGTGCTGCTCAACGAGAACCTCATTCGCGAGCGCCAGCTGTCGGAATCGAAGAACGCCGAGCTGAAGCTCGCCAAGGCGCATATCGAGCATGTGGCGCTGCACGATTCGCTGACCGGCCTGCCCAACCGCCGCTATCTCGACGAGATGCTGGCCGAAACCGGCCAAAACGACCGCATGGCGCTGCTGCATCTCGACCTCGACCGCTTCAAGCAGATCAACGACACGCTGGGCCACGCAGCGGGCGACGCCATGCTGATGCATGCCTCGAAGGTCATCACGGCCAATGCCGGTTCTGCCGATTTCGTTGCGCGCATCGGCGGCGACGAGTTCGTCGTGGTGAGCCATGGGCGGGACGACGACGAACTCTCGGCACTCGCCGACCGCATCATCGAGGAGATGCGCCAGCCTGTCGCTTACCAGGGCCATCAGTGCCGGTTCGGGGTCAGCATCGGCATTGCCGCCAACAGCAGCGGCGACGCAAAGCAGTTGCTCATCAACGCCGATCTCGCGCTTTACCGGGCCAAAGGCCGTGGCCGCAACCGCTACGAGTTCTTCAACGAGGAACTGCAGAGCGAGATCGTACGGACCAAGCAGGTCGCCGATGAGATCCTGGGCGGGTTGGAGCGGAACGAATTCATCGCTTATTTTCAGCCGCAGTTCGACGCCAGGACGCTCGAGATCGTCGGTGTCGAAGCGTTGTCGCGCTGGAAGCATCCGCGCCGCGGCATCCTGGCCCCCGACGCCTATCTCAAGGTGGCCGAAGAGCTCAATGTCGTATCGCTGATCGACCGCATCGTCCTCAAGGAGGCGCTGGAGAATTTCGAGCGCTGGTCGCGCAGCCATCTCAATATCCCGCGCGTCTCGGTCAACGTCTCGGCCAGGCGCCTGGAGGACAAGGACCTGATCAAGGGTCTGCGCCAGCTCGCCATCAAGGAAGGCACCGTGTCGTTCGAGCTGGTGGAGTCCATCTTCCTCGACGAGAACGATGACCTGGTCACCTGGAACATCGAGCACATCAAGGAACTCGGCATCGACATCGAGATCGACGATTTCGGCACCGGCCATGCCTCGATCGTCTCCCTGCTCAAGCTGCGGCCGCGTCGGCTCAAGATCGACCGCCAACTGATCACGCCCATCACCGGCTCGACGGCGCAGCGACATCTGGTGTCGTCGATCATCGAGATCGGCAAGTCGCTCGGCATCGAAGTGGTTGCCGAGGGCGTCGAGACGATGGAGCACGCGCGCATCCTGAAAGAGCTTGGCTGCGATATCCTGCAAGGCTACTTTTTCGGCCGCCCGATGGAGGCGAAGGCCTTCAAGACCTTCGCCCAGTCGCGCAAATGGCTGGCGGCCGGGTAGCTGCCAGGCGCGCCCTACCCTCACGACAGGGCCGCGACATTGGAATGTTTCGCACCTATTCGGAAGAATTCGGAACAATTGCTGTAGCCTTTGAGACTCCAGCCCGAAGCTCCCCCAGTCTGAGGCCTGCCGTCATGCCGACGGTATGGAACCCCAGGGAGGGAGCAATGGACGTCGTCACGTCAATTCCAGACACCGAAAGCGATTTGGCTGTCAGCAAGCAGGCGGCCTATGAACCCCTCTTCAAAAGGCGGGGACCATCGCGCTTCGAAGACCTCGGGCAGGAGCGGCAACACCGAAAGGAAAGGCTTGCCGCCGGCTTCCGCATATTCGCGGCGCTGGGTTTCAGCGAAGGCGTCGCCGGACATATCACGGCACGTGACCCGGAATTCACCGACACTTTCTGGGTCAATCCGTTCGGCATGCATTTCGCGCACATTACCGTCTCGGACCTCATTCGGGTCGACAGCGCGGGCGACGTGGTCGAAGGCTCGATGCCTGTCAATGTGGCCGCGTTCGCCATTCATCATCAGGTCCACGCGGCGCGGCCGGATGTCGTTGCGGCCGCGCACACCCACTCCATCTACGGCAAGGCATGGTCGGCGGTGGGCCGGTTGCTCGATCCCATCACGCAGGACGCCTGCGCGTTCTATGAGGACCACGTCTTCTTCGACGACACGCGCGTGCTGGTCACCGAGGCGAGCGAAGCCGCACGCATCGCCGAGTGCCTTGGCACTCACAAGGCGGCGATCCTGCGCAATCACGGTCTGCTCTCTGTTGGCCAGACCGTCGACGAGGCCGTCTGGTGGTTCATCTCTATGGAACGCTGTTGTCAGGCGCAGTTCCTCGCCGAAAGCGTCGGGACGCCACTGCAGGTCGACCCGGAAAATGCCCGTGCCACCCGCGCGGTGAACGGCACGCCCCTGGCCGGCTGGTTTCAGTGCCAACCGCTCTGCGACCGCATCCTCAGGCAACAGCCGGATCTGCTTGGATAGGTCCGCGCGTGGTCCTCAGTTGGCCAGCGAAGGCTTGACCATCAGCCTCCAGCGGCAGGTCCATTCACGACCAGTCTTTTGGCGGCATCGGCCGCGGCGGTGCAATAGCCGCGGTCGCCATGGATCAGGATCATGACCATCGCACCCTCGACCAGCAGGAACAACTCGCGCGCCCGCTCGCGCGGCGATGCCACCTTCGCTTCGGCGAGAAGGGTTGCCAGATGCTGTTCCATCAAGGCTTTGTGCCGACGCGCCATCGAGCGTGCCGGATGGCCG
Source organism: Mesorhizobium newzealandense (assembly GCF_042682145.1). Taxonomy (NCBI): domain Bacteria; kingdom Pseudomonadati; phylum Pseudomonadota; class Alphaproteobacteria; order Hyphomicrobiales; family Phyllobacteriaceae; genus Mesorhizobium; species Mesorhizobium newzealandense. The sequence goes on from NZ_JBHUGZ010000010.1 coordinate 232,321, forward strand.
GAGAGATCGGCAAGCTCGATTGCCAGCCGGGTAAATCCCGACCCCGCCAGCGCGGCTTGGCCGACCATTTGGCCAGCCCACCGAAGAGCTTGTCGACCAGTTGCTCCGGGCCGCCCGACAGGTCGATGCCGTAGGTCTGGAACTCGGCGAAGGCGCGTTCATGCTGTGATGCAAGCACCGCGGTCAGCAACGCGTCCTTGCTGTCGAAATGATAGTAGAGCGTGCGCTTGGTGACGCCTGCGGCACTCGAGATCTCATCCATGCCGACGCGGAAGAATCCCCGACGGCGAAAGAGCTTGTAGGCCGCCTGCAATATGTCTGGCCGGGTCTGGTCGGACGATCTGGGCACGGAGCGACGCTCACACCGATGGATGAATGTATACTCGCTAGTGAATTTACATCCGCGCGCGGGCGACATTCAATGGATCGGTCACAATATTCATCAGGGAGCCGACGATGGACAGGCTGGTCTCCGCAGTACCTGATCTTGGACAATCCACCGATGCTGCAGCGTTTCGCGCCCAGGCCAAGGCTTCACCGGCGCCCTTGCGCCTGAAAAACATGACCTGCATCGAGGATCTTCGACAAGCGGCCCGCCGCCGCGTTCCCAAACCCTTTTTCGACTATGTCGAGGCTGGCGCCTATTCCGAACAGACCTTGCGCGCCAACAGCGCGGATCTGGAGCGCATAACGTTCCGCCAGCGCGTCCTGGTCGACGTTTCGCAACGGGATACCGCGACAACGATCCTCGGCGAGAAGGCCTCGCTTCCGATAGCGCTGGCACCGATCGGCATTGGCGGGATGCAGTGGGCCGATGGGGAGATTCTCGCTTGCCGCGCCGCGCAGGCGGCCGGTGTCCCCTACACGCTCGGAACCATGGCGATCTGCTCGATCGAGGACGTTGCCGAGGCGGTCGAGAAGCCGTTCTGGTTCCAGCTCTATGTGATGAAGGACCGCGGCTTCGTGCGCTCGCTTGTCGAGCGCGCCGCGGCGGCCCGCTGCAGCGCGTTGGTGCTCACCGTCGACCTGCAGGTGCTGGGACAGCGCCACGCCGACGTGAAGAACGGACTCTCGGTTCCGCCGTCGCTGAACCTGCGCAACCTTCTCGCACTCGCGACCAAACCCGCCTGGGCCCGGCGGATGCTCACCGCCAGGCGCTGGACGTTCGGCAATCTCGCCGGCCATGTGAAAGGCGAGCAAGGCGTCAAGGAACTCGCGGACTGGGTGTCGCATCAGTTTGATCCCACGCTCAACTGGAACGACGTCGAGTGGATCAGGAGCATCTGGCCAGGCAAGCTCATCATCAAGGGCATTCTCGACGTGGACGATGCGCGCATCGCCAGCAAGGCCGGCGCAACCGCGATCGTGGTCTCCAATCATGGCGGCCGGCAGCTGGATGGCGCACCATCGACGATCTCCAAGCTGCCGGAAGTCGTTGAAGCGGTGGGCCGCGAAACCGAAGTGCTGTTCGATGGCGGCGTGCGGTCCGGTCAAGATGTGATGCGCGCGCTGGCACTTGGCGCGAGAGGCTGCCTGGTCGGCCGGGCCTACATATACGGCCTTGGCGCCGGCGGAGAGGCCGGTGTGGCGACGGCCATTGAGATCCTTCGCAAGGAACTGTCCGTCACCATGGCGCTGACCGGCACAAGAAGTATCGACGAAATCGGCGTGCGGGTGCTGAACCAGCCGAGGCCGGCTGGATGAAGGCCGTCACGATGGCATTGCCGTGGGGCGCCTCGATTGCTTCGGCGCGGCGCTTCTGGCGGTCGATGTAATCCGCCATGTAGCGGTCGAGGGCGGCGCGGAATTCTTCTTCGCGCGGGCGCGGTCTGCTCGCCGCAACCGTCTGGCTGGTCCCGGTCTCAAACTCGAAACGGTCAAAAACAACAGCGGACATTTTCGGCTCTCCTGTCTCGAAACGCGATGACAGGATGAGCCGGGCGCGCATTGTCGTCCCGGGCGCCCGCCCGAATAGTTCTAAAAAGCCCCGAAAATATGCTAGTTTGCACCATGGTGGGGAAGCGGTTTGCCTTCGGCCCGTTCGAGCTCAATCCGGAAGCGGGAACGCTGCTCCGGCAAGGCATGCCCGTTCCCGTCGGCTATCGCGGCGTGCTGCTGTTGGGAGCGCTGGTGGAGCGGCCCGGCGAGGTCCTGTCCAAGGCCGAACTGATGGACGCGGCGTGGCCGCACGCGGCCGTCGAGGAAAGCAACCTCTCGGTCCAGATCGCCTCGCTGCGGAAACTGCTTGGGCCGGGGTCGGACGACGCCGAGTGGATCGCCACCATCCCCCGGGTCGGCTATCGCTTCGGCGGCGTGGTGGATTGCCTCGACGCGGCCGCGGCCCCACCCGACAGCGCGGAGGCCGGGCCTTCGATCGCCGTCCTGCCCTTTGCCAATCTCAGCGACGACGCCGAGCAGCAATATTTCGGTGACGGCCTCGCGGAGGACATCATCACCCGCCTCGCGCGGCTGCGCTGGCTGTTCGTGTCGGCGCGCAACTCGTCGTTCACTTATGGCGGCAAGCCGGTCGACGTGAAGCAGATCGGGCGCGAGCTCGGCGTGCGCTATGTGCTCGACGGAAGCGTGCGCCGCTCGGGACAGCGGCTCAGGATCAACGCCAGGGTGAGCGACGCCGACGCCGGGCGCCAGATCTGGGCCGAGCGCTATGATGCGGAGATCGCCGATTTCTTCGCGCTGCAGGACGAGATTGCCGAGAGCGTGATCGGCGCCATCGAGCCCAGGCTCTACGTGGCCGAGCAGGAACGGTTCCAGAGCCGGTCGCCCGGCAGCCTCGACGCCTGGGGGTTCGTGATGAAGGCGATGCCCTATGTGTGGACCTGGGCCTCCCTGCCCGATTTCGAGATCGCCGAGCGGCTGCTCAAGAAAGCCATCGACATCGACCCCGACTATCCGCGCGCCAACTGCCTGATTGCCTGGGGCCTCGCAGCAAGGGCGATGCTTGGACTGGCTGATGCCGAAGCCGCCTTGCCGACCGCCCACGACATGGCGCAACGGGCGATCCGCAGCGACCCCGAGGACCCCTGGACGCACTTCGCCACCGGCTTCGTGCATATGGCCTCGCGCCGTTTCGATCCGGCCGTGAAGGCCTTGTCCGAAGCGATCACCCTCAATCCGAGCCTGGCCTATGCGCATATGATCCTTGGATCGACCTATGCCTATGCGGGCATGCCCGACGACGGCCTGCACCATGTCGCGCTGGCCGACAGGCTCAGCCCGCGCGATTTCACGCAGGCGGGCAGCCTTTCCGTCATTGGGCTCTGTCATTTCATGGCCGGGCGTTACGCCGAAGCAGCCGAATTCGAGCGGCGGGCGGTGGATCTCAGGCAGAATTTCGGCACGGCCTGGCGCACATATGCCGCCTCGGCCGGCATGGCGGGCGATCGCGCCACCGCGGCCCACGCGCTATCGCAGGCACGACGCCTGCAACCAACCGTGTCCGTGGACTGGGTCGAGAAGTATCACCCCATCGTCCACGAAAGGGATCGAGCCCGCTACATCGAGGGGCTGCGCGTCGCCGGGCTCGACTGATCGGCGAGGCCGGCTCCGTCGTTGCGATGGTGGTGCCGCCTATCGTGAAGCGGCCAGCAAGTACGGGTGGATCGACGGAGAGATTCAGCAGAATTTCAGAAATTTTCCGGTACGCGCCCTTTCCTTGGCTTCATTGTTCTCAACAGCGAAACGGAGGAGGTCGAACATGTCACTGAATGAGAACACGCGCCAAGCCGCCCGGCATGAACTCCTGGAATTTGCGTCCAGCGTCATGGCTGGGTCCCCTTGTGCCCCCATGCCTGGAACAATGTTCGAAATGCTCGAGATCGTGGCCGTGGAAAGGTATATGGCTTCCAGCCAAAGTGAAGGCGGGTCAAATTCTCCTGATCCCTTGACGTCCGCGCCGATTGAGACCCCAATCAGGCAGCGTTTGGTCGAACTGGTCAGATCGGCATTCAATGTCGCGAGAAAACCCAGGGCACGTGGCACTTGGCAGTTGCGAGCTTGATCTTGCCCGTGGGCTGCTGCTGCGCGATGGGAAACCCGTTGCTCTCCGCTCCAAGGCTTTTGATCTGTTGACCTACCTCAGCAGGAATGTTGGGCGTGTCGCGACAAAGTCGGAACTGATGTCAGCGGTGTGGCCCGATGTCTTTGTGACCGAGGACTCACTGACGCAGGCTGTCAGGGAGTTGCGAAAGGCGCTGCACGACGAAAGCCAAACCATTATCCGCACGGTCGCCAAACGCGGCTACATCCTCTCTGTTTTCGATACGCCGGAGCAAGAGCGCTCCGGGCAGCCGAGCGTAGCGGTACTGCGTTTCAGCAATGAAGGTGCGCCGGAAGACACCCCTTTGGTCGACGGTTTCGCCGAGGACATTGTCAATGCGTTGGCTCGCTTCGGAACAGTCGTCGTGCTGGCGCGCAATTCCGGATTTGCATTTGTCTCGGATTCCGCTTCCGATTGGCGTGCCGTTGGCGACAGCCTTGGCGCAACCTATCTGGTTCGCGGTAGGGCGACGACTCGCGCAGACGGCATGCGGGTCACGATCAGCCTCGTCGCTGCTTCGACGGGTGGAGTCCTCTGGAGCGATACTTTTTCCGCGTCCGGCGGCGAGATCTTCGACATTCAGGAAGAAATCGCCCGCCGTGTGGTGAACCGGCTGGTCGCTCGGCTCGACGACGCAGGTATCAAGCACGCAACGCCAAAACCTCCCGACAGCCTGGCCGCATACGAGCTTCTCCTGCGTGGGCTGGCCCGACTGCGCGGTTATGGTGATGATGACAATGAGGCTGCGCGCGCTCTTTTCCAGGCTGCGGTCGAAAAGGACCCGACTTATGCCTTGGCGCATTCCTATATCGCGCTCGCCGATCTCATTATCGGTGGCTATGCTGAGGCATCCCCAGCATTGCTTGATTCAGTGATCGACCGCGGGGAGTGTGCGGTGACCTTGGCACCGGAAGAGCCACGCTGCCATCGCGTACTCGCCCAGGCTTTGATCTCTGCGCGTCGGTTCGACGCGGCTGAACATCACCTTCAACGCGCGCTCGACCTCAATCCATATGACGCCGATACGATTGCGCAAATGGGGTTCTTGCTCACGATGAGAGGCAGGCCTCTTGAAGCACTCGCGGCGCTTGACAGTGCGATACGGATCAACCCGATCCATCCAGACTGGTACCACTATGATCGCGCCATCGCGCAATACTCAGTTGGAGATTACAAGGCCGCGCTTGTCAGCATGTCCAAAGTCCCCTCGAAGACCCCCTGGCGACTTACAAGACTGGCGGGGTGCCACGCTCAACTCGGCGATCTGAAGGAAGCTCAGCGCATTATTGCGGAGGTCAAGCGGATAGCGCCCGATTATTCGCCATTGCAGTTTGCGCAAACCGGGATCGCATACGAACATGAGAGTGATGTCGAACATCTCGTTGCCGGCGTCGCGAAAGCACTCGCAGCATATGAAGAGCAACCCTAGGCGGCGCCAGCGGTGCAGCCTTCGCCTTGGATATGCAGCTTCTCGCCGGGAGCGCTGGCCCAAATTGCCGATCGATGGTGAACGAGGGAACCTGCCTCATCTCAGCAAAATCCGTCGTTCTCCGAGAGGCGGGGCGTACTACGATCAGCATCTCCTTGGTGGCGATGTCGAGATGGTCGGTCGGCTCGTCCAGCACCAGCCGGCGAGTGCCCCGCAGCGCCGGTGCGGACTGGAACAGAAAAAAACCTGAGCGCCGCCAGGCGCCCAGGCCGTCATCTCGATCATGCGGGTTCAGTTCTTGCCGGTGGCCGCCTGTTCGATGAGCTTGGCGACGGCGCCGGGATTGGAGACGTAGACTGCGTGGCTGCCGGGCACTTCAACGACCGTCGCCTGGGCGCGGCTTGCCATGTTGCGCTGCGCCGGCGGTGGGATCATCCGGTCGTCGGTGGCGACGAGATACCAGCTGGGCTTCACTTTCCAGGCCGGAGCGGTGACCTTGCCTTCGAGCGCCGCCACACCCCAAGGCACCTGCGAGTCCGCCATGAAGGAGGCGAGCGAGGGACGGACATCGGCGGCGAACGAGGCGGCGAACTTCTCCTTGTCGAGCATCAGGAAGCCGTCGACGGGCGGCAGGATCGGCGGCACCGACGCTCCGGGCGGCGGGTTGGCGATCAGGGTCGAAACCGATTCGCCGGCATCCGGCGCGAAGGCCGCGATGTAGACGACGCCCGCCACCTTGGGATCGGTGCCGGCCTCCGACACCACGACGCCGCCATAGGAGTGGCCGACCAGGATGACGTTGCCGGGAGCGGTGGCGATGGCGCGCTTGGTGACGGCGACATCGTCGGCGAGCGAGGTCGTCGGGTTCTGGACGATGGTGACGTCATAGCCGTCCTTCTTGAGGATCTGGTAGACCCCGTCCCAGCCGGAGCCATCGACGAAGCCGCCATGCACGAGGACGACGGACTTTGCTGCAGTGTTCGACATGTGAGTTCTCCTGTTCAAATCGGTGGTTGAGCGTTGGTTGCAGGAGGACTATGCGGCAGGGTTGGCGGGCGCGCTTTGACGCGACCTTCAGGCTCTCTTGATTTTACCTTGAGACCGCTTTGATTTTGCGTCCACGACCCGGCTAGAGTGTCAGGAGTCGCAATTCCCGCGCGGTCTGGAGCAGCAGCTTGCCGTATCTCTTCGAGGATTTCGCCCTGGATGGCGATCGGTGCGAACTGCGTCGCGGCAACGACCTGATCTCCGTCGAGCCGCAGGTGTTCGACCTGTTGCAATATCTGATCCGCAATCGCGAGCGGGTGGTCAGCAGGGACGACCTGATCGATGCGGTGTGGCAGGGGCGCATCGTCTCCGACGCGACGCTCGCCAGCCGCATCAACGCCGCCCGCAATGCGCTCCAGGACAGTGGCGAGGAGCAGCGGCTGATCCGCACCATCCTGCGCAGGGGCCTTCGCTTCGTCGGCACTGTGCGCGAGGAGGTCGAGGCGACGGCACCAGTGGCGCAACCGAAGCCTGCCCTGGGCATTCCCGCCCGTCCTTCCATCGCCGTGCTGCCCTTCGTGAACATGAGCAGCGATCCCGAGCAGGATTATTTCGCCGACGGCATGGTCGAGGACATCATCACCGGCCTGTCGCGCATCCGCTGGCTGTTCGTCATCGCCCGGAATTCGAGCTCCACCTACAAGGGCCGCGCGGTCGACGTGAAGCAGGTCGGCCACGAGCTCGGCGTGCGCTACGTGCTGGAAGGCAGCGTGCGCAAGGTGGGAAGCCGCGTCCGCATCACCGGCCAGCTCATCGACGCGGAGGACGGCAGCCATATCTGGGCCGAACGCTACGACCGCGAGTTGACCGACGTGTTCGCTCTGCAGGACGAAATCACCATCAGCGTGGTCGCGGCAATCGAGCCCAATCTGCGCCGGGCCGAGATCGAACGCGTCCGACGCGATCGTCCCAACAGTCTCGACGCCTATGATCTGCTGCTGCGCGCGCTGCCCGATGTCTACACCTTCATGCCGCAGGGCGCCGCCAAGGTCTGCCGCTGCTCGACCAGGCGCTCGCCATCGAGCCGACCTATGCGCTTGCCCACGGCTTTGCCGCCTGGGCGCATCAGACCCTGTTTGTGCGTGGTGGCATGCAGCCGGAGAACCGCGAGAAGTCGATCCGCCATGCCCATGCGGCGATCGAGCACGGCTCGGGCGACGCGATGGCGCTCGCTCTGGCCGGGTTCACCATTGGCCTGGTGGAGCACGACCGCGGGCTGGCCGACGAGGCGTTTTCACAGGCTCTGGCGCTCAGTGCATCCTGCGCCTTCGTCTATGTGTTCGGCTGCGTGCCGGTGGCCTATGGCGGCGACGCGGCACGCGCTATCGACTGGTGCGAGCAGGCGATGCGGCTCAGCCCCCTCGACGCCATGAGCTGTGTGCCGCAAGGCATCATCGGCTTCGGCAACTTCCTGTCCGGCAGGCACGAGCAAGCCGTCACGGCCGGCCGGCGGGCGGTGGAACTGAATCCCGGGTTCAGCATCCTGCACGGATGGCTGGCGGCGCCGCTTGCCAGGCTCGGGCGGCTCGACGAGGCAAAGGGAGCGGCGACGCGGCTCTTGTCGCTCGATCCGCATTTCAGCATCGGCCGCTGGTCGGCGGCCGTCGGAATCGCGCCCGATATCATCGATGACGTGACCGATGCCATGCGGACGGCGGGATTGCCTGAATAACGCTGCGCGCCCGTTTGGGTTGGGCTAACCGGAGGATCGGCATGGGTCTCGATGTGGCAGTTTTCAAAAGCACTTCGACCATGGAGCGGGAATTCCCCGGCTATTGCTTTCAGCGGGAACCGGTAACTGGCGAATGCGAGGTGATCCATCCCGAGGGCGTGAATCTCACCTGGGACGTTGTCACGGCGCGCGACTGGCGCGTCGGAAACATCGCCCACGTCGCCGCGCTTCGCGAGACGATCGCCGGCTATCTCGGCGAAGGATCAGCTTTGGAACGGATTGTCCTCTTTTCAGGCAGCCACGTCGGAGACGTTATCGAGGAGCCGAGCTTCGGCGAGCTCGAGCGCGAATTGCTGCTGATCGAATCCAGCACCGACCCATGGGTCTGGGAATTTGCTAATGGACTATCGGAATTGATCGGCACGGCACGGCAGGAGCGGAACCCGATCGTGTTTGTGTAAGCCGAAGTGCGGTTGGCGGCCCTCTTCCCTAGCTCCGCAAGCCCGGCGCCTCATGCCCCGTCCGCTCGACATATTCCGTATAGCCGCCGCCATAGGTGTGAATGCCTTCTGGCGTCAGTTCCAGCACGCGGTTGGAGAGGGCTGCCAGGAAATGCCGGTCGTGCGAGACGAACAGCATGGTGCCTTCGTACTGCGAGAGTGCCGTGATCAGCATCTCCTTGGTGGCGATGTCGAGGTGGTTGGTCGGCTCGTCCAGCACCAGCAGGTTGGGCGGGTCGAACAGCATCAGCGCCATCACCAGCCGCGCCTTTTCGCCGCCTGACAGCACGCGGCATTTCTTCTCGATCTCGTCGCCGGAAAAGCCGAAGCATCCGGCGAGCGCGCGAAGCGGCGCCTGGCCTGCCTGCGGGAACGCGTCCTCCAGCGTCTGGAACACGGTGCGCTCGCCTTCCAGCAGCTCCATGGCGTGCTGGGCGAAATAGCCCATCTTGACGCTCGGGCCGCGTGCCACCGTGCCGGTGTCCGGTTCCGAGGCGCCGGCGACCAGCTTCAGCAGCGTCGACTTGCCGGCGCCATTGACGCCCATGATGCACCAGCGCTCGCGGCGGCGGACCTGGAAGTCCAGCCCCTCATAGATGCTGCGGCTGCCATAGCCCTTGTGGACGTTCTTCAGCGTCACGACATCCTCGCCGCAGCGCGGCGCCGGCTGGAAATCGAAGGAAACGGTCTGGCGGCGCTTGGGCGGCTCGACGCGGTCGATCTTGTCGAGCTTCTTCACCCGGCTCTGCACCTGCGCGGCATGTGACGCCCGCGCCTTGAAGCGCTCGATGAAGGCGATCTCCTTGGCCAGCATCGCCTGCTGGCGCTCGAACTGCGCCTGCTGCTGCTTGTCGGCGATCGCCCGCTGCTGCTGGTAGAATTCGTAATTACCGGAATAGGCGGTCAGCGAGCCGGCGTCGATCTCGACCACCTTGTTGACGATACGGTTCATGAACTCGCGGTCGTGCGAGGTCATCAGCAGCGCGCCGTCATAGTTCTTCAGGAAGGATTCCAGCCAGATCAGGCTTTCGAGGTCGAGATGGTTGCTCGGTTCGTCGAGCAGCATGGCATCCGGGCGCATCAGAAGAATGCGGGCCAGCGCCACGCGCATCTTCCAGCCGCCGGACAGCTTGCCGACATCGCCGTCCATCATCTCCTGCGAAAAGCCGAGACCGTCGAGCACCTCGCGGGCGCGGCCGTCGAGCGCATAGCCGTCGAGTTCCTCGAAACGGTGCTGCGCCTCGCCATATCTGGCGATGATCTCGTCCATCTGGTCGGCCTGTTCGGGATCGGCCATGGCCGCCTCGAGCGCGGCCATCTCGGCCGCCACGTCGCTGACCGGCCCGGCGCCGTTCATCACTTCGGCCACCGCGCTATGGCCTTCCATGTCGCCGACATCCTGGCTGAAATAGCCGATGGTGACGCCGCGATCGACCTGCACCTGGCCTTCGTCGGGCTGCTCCTGGCCGGTGATCATGCGAAACAGCGTCGTCTTGCCGGCGCCGTTCGGCCCGACGAGGCCGACCTTCTCGCCCTTCTGCAGCGCCGCCGACGCCTCGATGAAGACAAGCTGGCGGCCGTTCTGCTTGCTGATGCTTTCCAGTCTGATCATGCGGTTTCCGGGGGGCTTGGAGCTTGGAAGGATTTTCCCCGGGGCCATACGCGATGGCGGGCGCCAGAGGAAGAGGCGCAAGCGCCGCAGTGGCGGGAGCGGCGAGCCCTTCCTTCTCCCCTTGTGGGAGAAGGTGGATCGGCGCTTTAGCGCTGAGACGGTTGAGGGGTGCTGGACCGAGTGAGACGTTGGCGTTTCCTGGAACACCCCTCATCCGTCGCCTTCGGCGATACCTTCTCCCACAGGGGGAGAAGGGGAAGACCGTCCCCAGACACAACCCAGAAACAAGATTCAACAGTTCGGAAAAACTGGCGAAAAGATCGGCTGGCATAAACCACCCTGCGGCGGCCGGAAAATGGTCGCGGCAAAACGCGAACGGAATGGTTATCGGCAATGCAACGAGGTTCTGACCGATGGATGGGTGCCCTGCTCGGCATGTCGCTCGCCGTCACCGCGATCGGACCGTCGGAAGCGAAAGCCGCCATCACCCGCAGCGAACAATGCGACCGGCTCAGTCTTCAATTGGACCAGGCCATCCAGACCACAGCCGAGACGACCGAGGTCGCCGAGGCAACGACGCTGCAGAAGACGGCCGTCCGCTTCTGTGCCGAGCGCAAGCAGGCGCAAGGCATCAGGACGCTCGCCAACGCTCTGAAGCTGCTTGGAGTGACACCGGACGATCAAGCCCAGTGATATCAGATCTTTGAAACCAGTTTTTGAAGCCCAGACTTTCCCCGATCTTCCTGACTTCCTCCCGGGAAAAGGCCGCACTCGCGAAAGCGAGGGCGGCTTTTTCTTACACGCACTTCAGGAAGAATGTGCAGCGGCGCTCCACCCGGAATTGCGTAAAATCAAAGCCTTACAGCGGTTCCACGATTCAAACGTTGAACCGCCCGAAACCAGGCATCGGCTGAACCTGCGCTGCGCCGAAGAGCCTCACTTCTTGCCCTGCGGATAGATCGTCTCGCCCGCGCTTCAACATCGCGACGGCGTACCCGACGCAGATCGCGCCAAGAAGTCGCCTCGGGGGCTATAGCTGACGATGCTGAATCCCACTCCCATCCCGCCGGAACATGCCGTTGCGTGTCACAACGGTGCTCGACTTTCTTGTCCAGGCTGTCCGCGACGACGCTTTGATGGCGTGATCGGCGCCTTGATCGACTGCATGGTAACCTGATTGTGGCGGGCGAACTGGCAACGGCTAAATGGAGCCGGCCAATCTTTCTTGGATCGACACGATGCGTTCAACTTCAGGATGTATGCAACATCGTTGATGCTAGTTTTGTTGGCAGTGTCGAGGGCGGAATGAAAAGGTTCCTGTCGATCGTTGGTGCCTTCTTCGGGCTCATTTTTGCGGCGCTTGTCTGCTGGACCATCGCCTACAATTACCAGGAGCGGTTGAGCGATCGTCAGCTGGTTTTGATAGCGGCAACTCGCGCGGCCAAAAGAGACAATCAATACGCATCTGGCGAAGATCTGATTGTTCGTAATCCTGGTTGCTGCATCGCGTTGCACTCAAACCACGACTGGTTGCGATTTCCAGCCCGCCTCTATGAAGACGGCGTTTCCGTTGTGCAGATGGACTATGCAATCCGCGAAAATCCAAAGCTTCTCTATTTCGAGGAGTTTGCAATCGGCTCCGACGGGACGATCTTGGAGACCAGAGGAATGGAGACGACAACGCCAATGGCTGGACGATAGCCAGAGGCTCACTTCTTGCCCTGCGGATAGATCGTCTCGCCGCGCGTCAGCATCGCGACGAAGGTCTCGATCTTCTTCCTGCGGCCGGCCTCGGTCTTCATGTTGTGGGTGCGGAAGGCGAGCGCGAAGCGGTTCTGCGCGCTGAGCTTTGCCAGCATCTCCTTTGCCTTGGGTTCCGCGTCGATCGCCGCCTGCAGATCGTCGGGGATCTTCATCTCCTTCCCGCTGCCATAGGCGCGCGCCCAGCGCCCGTCGGCCTTGGCCGCCTCGACCTGTCTCAGCCCGTGCTCGGTCATGCGGCCCGCCTCGACCAGCCGCGCAACATTGTCGATGTTGATCAGGCTCCAGATGCTCTTCTTGCCGCGCGGCGTGTAGCGCTGCAGGAAGCTCTTGTCGTCCAGCCCCTTGCGCACGGCGTCGATCCAGCCGAAGCACAGCACCACGTCGATGGCCTCCTTGGGCGTGATCGACTTCAGTCCCGACCCACCTTGTGGACCTTGATCCACACCTCGGTTTCGGTGGCGTGGTGCTGGCCGAGCCAGGCATGGAAGCTGGCCGGATCCGGGAATTCCCTGACCTTGTCGGGGTCGACCTTGACCGGCGCCATCAGCACACCTGCCCGTTCGTTGCTCTTGCCGCTCGCATCACTGACATCTTGCCTCCAGCACCGTGCCCAAATCATCCGCCAAAAGCGTGACTTGGGTCCCTGTCGGTTTCCGGCAGCAGAGACCTTGCCGGCGGATGACGATGGAACGCACCACCCATCGCTGCGTTGCGCCTACAGTGCAACCATCGATTGGAGGTTCGCGATGGCGATCCAGACCATTTTCGCCCATGTCAGCTGCTCCAACCTCGAAGCCAGCATCGGCTGGTATGAAAAGCTCTTCGCCAAGGCGCCGCTGCGTCGGCCGATGCCGGGCCTGGCCGAATGGCAGTTCAGCGACAGCGCCGAGGTGCAGCTCTTCGAGGACAAGAACAAGGCCGGCACCAGCACGCTGACGCTGGGCGTGCTGCCGCTGGCGCCCGAAAGGCAGAGGCTGGTGGACGCCGGCCTCGAACCCGGCCCGATCGAGGAAGCCGACCATTTATACATCATGCGCATGCGCGATCCCGACGGGAACCTGGTGGTGTTTGCGAGTGCGCAACGCCACTAGGCCGGCGTTGCTTCGCGCCCTCGACCGAAAATAATACTCCGCCCCGCTGTAGAAATCTCGCAGACCTGCCATGGTCCTGTTCCACACCTCGGAACATGCCATGAAATCTCTGTTGCTCGCTCTTCTTCTCCTGCCCACAGCGGCCCTGGCCGAGCCCATCGAAACCCAGAAAATCATCACTGCGGTGACCGGCGACTTCAACGGCGACGGCGCCGTCGACCTTGCCATGGTGGTCGAGACCGAGCCCGGCGATCCGATGGACATCCACTTCTTCCTCGGGGACAAGGAGCACAATTACCTCAAGCCCGTCGAGATCGTGCACGAGCAGATCCTCGGCGAATGGAACGGCTATGACCGGCCGGGCTACGAGAACTCCGACACCGAGCCCGAGCTGACGATGCTGCCGAACGGCTCGATCAAATTCTATCTGCCGGCGATGCCGGTCGGCGGCGAGCGGACCAACATGACGCTGACCATCGCCTGGCGCAACGGTGCCTTCATCGTCGCCGGCTTTGCCTACGACCATTATGACTATTTGAAGGAGAATGCCGAAAGCGCCTGCGAATACAACGTGCTGACCGGCAAGGGCACCAGCAGCAGGAAGCAGCCGGACGGCAGCACGAAGCACAAGACCGTCTCGGTCGAAGGCCAGACCATCGCCTTCAAGGACTGGAACCCGGGCACCACCTTCAGCGCTTGCGGCGAGTGACCGGCGTCCCTTCGACCGGCGTCAGGCCGGTGGCGGCGCTGCCGGCGTCAGCCCATGGCGGCGCATGATGTCCATCATCCTGGCCTTGTCCGGCGGGCCGCCGGCGGCAGCGTTGAACACCGCGAAGGCCTCGCGAAAATAGTCCGGGCCGATCGCCGCAGGCGTGACGATGCAAAGCGCCTTGGCATCCCTGGTGCCATTGTTGTCAAACCGGTGAACGGCGCCGCGTGGAATGCACAGCGCCTCCCCCGGTCCAACCTCGATCGCCTTGCCGTCGACGGTCCAGGTCAACACCCCGTCGACGCCGTAGATCGTCTCTTCGTAGTGGTCGTGGCTGTGCGCCGGCGCTGGCAGCCGCTGCGCGCCGGGCACCATCAGCTCGAAGGTGGCGACGCTGCCGTTCGAACTGTCGCCCGACACCAGGAAGCGAACCGATAGCCCCTTGGTGCCGATGGTTTCGTTGGCTGGATTGACCTGAAGATCCACGGCTGGCATTGCACAAACTCCCCGGGTAAATTACATTTACCACAGTCAGTAAACTCAATTTACCGGATCGTCAATGGCCACATCAACGGAAATTCTCCAGACCAGGACCGAGGACCTGCTGATCGGCGCCCTGCTGCGCGTGCCGGCGCAGGCGATCCAGCGCCGGCTGATCAAGGAACTCAACGCCGCCGGTTTCGACGAATTGCGTCTGCCGCATATGGCGGTGCTGCAGTTTCCCGGACCCGATGGCGCCCGTCCGGGCACCATCGCCGAGCGTGCCGGCATGAGCAAGCAGGCCATCAACCAGTTGCTCAGCAGTCTCGAAGGGTACGGCTATCTCGTGCGCTCCGACATTCCGGGCGAAGGCGGCGCGCGCGTGGTGCGGTCCACCGAACGGGGGCATGCCGCCTTCTGGAAAATGGTCGACATCCTGCGCGACATCGAGGAGGAGTGGCGCGCCGAGCTCGGACCGGAACGCTTTGCCCAGTTGAAAGCGCTGTTGTTTGTCGTCTGGGACAGCCCGCTGGCGCGCTGAACGGCCACCAGCGACCTTGCGTTGCCGAGCTTCCATTCCGCTCGGGACTGAGAACCATCGGCATTTCCGATAGCGCCATCGGTTTCTTCCGTTTCCCTTGGCCCACACCGAACTGCCAATCCCCTGCCCTTGTCCCTCAAAACAAAGGCAGAGCGAAATGAGCATTTCAAACCAGAAGATCCTGATCGTCGGCGGCGGTTCCGGCATGGGCCGGGCGCTGGCGCGGCGATGCGTCGAAGCCGGTGCCGAGACCGTCATCGCCGGGCGCGGCGAGGACCGGCTGCGGCAGGCGTGCGAGGCGCTGGGCAACCCAGTAAACCTGGAGGTGGCCGCCGTCGACATCACGCGGGAAGACCAGGTGGTTGAACTGTTCGCGCGGATCGGCGGGCTCGACCATATCGTCAGCACCGCCGCCGACATCGAAGGCGCCTACCGGCTGTTGCCGGAGCTTGACCTGAAGGGGGCGCAACGGGTGGTGGAGAGCAAGATCTACGGCCCGCTGCTGCTCGCCAAGCATGGCGCACCACGGCTTGGCGTCGCCGGGTCGATGACCTTCGTCTCCGGCATCGCCGCCTATCGGCCAGCGGCACGCGGCTCCGTCGTTGCCGCCGTCAATGCGGCGCTCGAAGGGCTGGTGCGGGCGCTCGCCGTGGAGCTGGCGCCAATCCGCGTCAACGCAGTCTCACCCGGCTGGGTCGACACCACGATCTGGGCACAGGTTGCCGGCGACAGGAAGGCCGAGATGCTGGCCGCGATGGCCGAGCGCCTGCCTGTCGGCAGGATCGGCCAACCCGACGATATCGCCGACGCCATCTTCTTCCTGACCGGCAACGGTTTTACCACGGGAACGACCCTGCATGTCGAGGGCGGGCACCGGCTGATCTAGAATGGCTTGGCGTCAGGAATTGCTTTTAAAGCAAGGCCTTGGAGCGGTTCGCCGATTCAGGCTCTGAACTGGTTGGAGAGCGCTCCGAAACAGGCGCCAGCGTGTCGCGCGCGGCGGCAAGAAGCCGCCTGAGCGCCGGCGGCTGAACACGCCGGCGCCGCCAGATCATCACCAGCGGTGCCGCCCGCATCGGGCTGGGCCATGGCAGTTCGGCGAGGTCGCCACGCGCCAGCGCGTCGCTGACGGCAAGGCGCGGAACAAGGCCAAGCCCCGCGCCGGCCGCGACCAGCCGCGCAATGGTGCCGATACTGCCGACCTCGGCGACAAATTTTGGCGCGGCGACACCCGCCTCGGCAAAGGCGGTGTCGAACAGGTGCCGGTAGATGCATCCGGGCTCCGTAGCCACGAAGCGCAGCGTGGCAAGCGCGGCAAGGTCTGATGGCGCGGAGCCCTGCCCCGGAGCCGCGACCAGCACCAGCGGTTCGGCAACGATCGTGCGCCTGGCGAGGCGGTCGGCGGCGGCGCCCTTGGTGACGTCGCGACGGTCGAAGCAGAAGGCGACGTCGATGTCGCCATCCTCCAGCAGGTGCCGCAGCGCGCCGCTGTCGGTCACCTTCATCCGCACGGTGATGTCGGGATGACGGGCCTGAAACCCCGGCAGCCAGGGCGCCAGCCGGGCCGAGGCAATCGTCTCCAGCGCACCGATGGTCAGCGATCCGCTGGCCTCTCCGGCAGCCGCCTGCACGGCCGCGCGCGCCTCGCCATCGAGCCGCAGCAGGTCTTCGGCGATGGGCTTCAACGCCAATCCCGCCGATGTCAGGTCGAGGCCCGTCTTCGAACGCGTGAACAGGGCAGCACCAAGCTCGGACTCAAGCGACTGGATCTGGTCGCTGACACTCGATTGCGCCAGATGAACCGCTTCGGCGGCGCGCGTGATGTTGCGGCTCCGCGCCACCGCGAGGAAGGTCTTGAGCAGTCTGGGATGCAACGAAATGTCCTGGCCCGATGCGCCTACTGCAGCTGCGGCTTTTTGAGGAAACTACCGCGATCGGCCGATTTGACACGCAGCCAGGTCTCGCGGCCGTCGCGCAGCACCCGCATCGGGATCTCCGCGCCGGCCGAGCCGCTCTCCCACAGCTTGCGATAGAAATCGGCCAGCCCATCGACCGCGCCGTCGCGGATGTCGGAGATAATGTCGCCCTGGCGCAGGCCGGCCTTGGCGGCCGGGCCGCCTTCGGTCACGCTCATCACCACCACCTTGCCGTCGCTTTCGGCCGACAAGGCGCCGAGCCACGGGCGCGGCGGCCTGGCCACATGGCCGCGCGTCAGGAGGTCGTCGAGAATCGGCGGCAGCAGATCGATCGGCACCACCATGTTGATGTCGGCGACCTCGCCGTTGCGGCTCATCTGCAGGCGCAGCGAACCGATGCCGAGCAGCGAGCCGTCGGCGCCGAACAGCCCGGCACCGCCCCAGGACGGGTGCGCGGGGGCGATGAAGATCGCCTCGTCGAGCAGATACTCCCAATAGCCGGCGAATTCCTGCTTGGTGACGATCTTGGCCTGGACCGAGCGGCCGATGCCGTCGGCAAGCACGACCGCATCGCCGATCCTGGCCTTGCCGGCATCGCCCAGCGCCACCGCCGGCAGGCCGAGCGGCGCCAGCGCCTGCACCAGGCCGAAGCCCGATTCCTGGTCATAGGCCAGCGCGTGTGCGGGGATGACGCGGCCGTCATGGCTGGTCAGCCACACTTCCTCTGCTTCGGTGATGAGATAGCCGATGGTCAGCACCAGCCCGTCGTCGCGGATGACGACGCCGCTGCCTTCCCTGAGCGTGCCCAGCGCCCCGGCCGTAAAGGCATCCTCGGGAACGGTGGCCCGCACGGCAACGACCGAGCGCGAATTGGGATTGAGGGTCATGTTTTTGTCCTGCGATGCAATGCTATGGCGATATGTCTTATAGGTATGCCGCAAGGGAGATGGTGCAAGGGGTGAGAAGCGGTTCGCGCAGCGAACGAAAAGCCAATTGCTTGGCTTTTCGAGCTTCGAACGCCCTGGGAAAGCGCCGGTAGGCGGACGCAGGGCAGCGCCGACATGAACAATAGTTCAACGCAAGTTGAACTTCCTCGTCCGCAGCCCTAGGTGTAGAGCGTCTTGCCGATCCTTCCCCACGACACGAGGCCCCGATAATGACCGACTACATCCCGCCGAAAGTATGGACCTGGAACAAGGCGAATGGCGGCGCCTTCGCCAGCATCAACCGGCCGATTGCCGGACCGACGCATGACAAGGACCTGCCGGTCGGCAAGCACCCGCTGCAGCTCTATTCGCTGGCGACGCCGAACGGCGTCAAGGTGACCGTCATGCTGGAAGAGCTTCTGGCGCGCGGCCACAAGGGCGCCGAATACGACGCCTGGCTGATCCGTATCAACGATGGCGACCAGTTCGGCAGCGGCTTCGTCGAGGTCAATCCCAACTCCAAGATTCCCGCTCTGATGGACCGCGGCGGCAAGACGCCGGTGCGCATCTTCGAATCCGGCTCGATCCTGGTCTATCTCGCCGAAAAGTTCGGCGAATTCCTGCCGGCCGAACAGCCGGCCCGCGCCGAAGTCCTGTCCTGGCTGTTCTGGCAGATGGGCTCGGCGCCGTATCTCGGCGGCGGCTTCGGCCATTTCTACGCCTATGCGCCGGAAAAGTACGAATATGCCATCGACCGCTTCTCGATGGAGGTGAAGCGCCAGATGGACGTGCTCGACCGCCGGCTGGCCGAAACCGAATATCTCGGCGGCAAGGACTACAGCATCGCCGACATGGCGGTCTGGCCCTGGTATGGCGGGCTGGCGCTCGGCCGCATGTACAATGATTCCGCCGCGTTCCTGTCCGTGCAGGACTACAAGCATGTCCAGCGCTGGGCCCAGGCGATCGACGCACGCCCGGCGGTGAAACGCGGCCGCATGGTCAACCGCGCCATCGGCGAACCGGCCTTGCAGCTGCATGAGCGCCACGACGCCCGCGACTTCGAGACGAATACGCAGGACAAGCTGGCAGCGGAGTGAGCTGAGCCGATAGCGCGCCGATCTCCCTCCCCGTGGGGGAGGTTGGCGGCTTCAACCCACCAGTCTCGTCTCGACGGCCGACATCCACAGTCGGTCGATGTCGGCAAGGAACGTCTCGTCGATCTCATCGAGATGGTTCCAGTACATGCCATCCTCGTAGAAATAGCCGAGGTCCTTCTCGATCTCCTCGGCCTCTTCGGCCTTGTCGAGCCGGATGCCGGCAAGAATTTCCGCCTTCATTTCGGCAATCCGCGCCAGCGAAAGGCCGCCAAGCTCGTCGAAGGCGAGACTGGGAAAGACCAGCCGGCTGCGCGGCAGGTCGGACAAATTGATGCACAGGCAGCCGTGCTTCAGGGCCTGGACAAGCAGGCGCGCCGACTTGGCCTCGAGGTTGCGCAAGGTGACGTCATCGCGCAACGGATCGGGTTGGCCGATGCCATAGAAATGGGTCTTGTCCGGCCGGTCGTAGATCATGTCGCAGCCCAGGAATGCCAGCACATCGGGCTTCTGGCTGTGAATGGTCCAATAGGCGGCGGTCAGCGCCATCGTGGCGCCGGCATAGACGAAGCCACCGAACGCGTTCTGCGCCGGAACATAGTGCGTGGCGCTGAATATCTGAGCCCGCCGCGAGGTCGCGTCGTGGGGCAGCCGGTCCGATGGGAAATCACCGGCGTGGATCAGGAAATCCCAATCGGGGCGCACGCGCCAGGCATTGTTGATGGCGACGATCCGGCTGAAGACCTGCTTCGGCCAAGGCTCGCAACGCACCGCGTCGGGCGCACTGCCAAGCAGAAGGAGTATCCGGGGCGCGTCATAGCGAGCATTCATCTCGACGGGCTGGATCGTCATCGAAGGACTTTCAGGTCTCCGGTCGAAAGGCCGGCTTCGCATGCGATACAATGCCGGCTTCGGTGCCGGCGCGCGAATGTTTCGCACGACTGCAACCCTGCACCCAGGCGGGCCGCTTTGCCAGCCCAATCCATGCGGCAGATCGCGCAGGCCGACAGGCCGAGGCGATCGATGCGCGCCGTTGGTGAGACGCGGCCGCATGGTCAACCGCGCCTTAGCTGGCTGCTGGGCAGGCACGGCAACGCCCCCAAAAGAAAGCCCGCCACCGACGTTGGTGGCGGGCTTCTCCCAAGGCTTACGCGGGCATTCCTATGTCGGGACCTCGCTCAGTTCAGGACTTCGACGATCTGATGGGTCTCGGGATCGACGAGGACGGTCTGGTCGTTGATCACGGCGACACGATACTTGACGTTGGGCACCTCGCGGAGTTGGACCGTATCCGGCACCGGCGAGCCGAGCTTGAGCTCGACGCCCAGAAGGTTGACGGACGCCAGTGGCTCCTTCTTGATGTATTCGCGAACGATGGTTTTCTGCTCCGGCTGGACGACGATGACGTCTTGCGCCATCGCTACACCAAGGCCGCTCATCAAGACGACCGCAGCCGCCGCACTCGAAAGATAAAGTTTCATGACAATCTCCATAAGGGCTATCTAAAAATCCGCCCTGCATGAAAACTCCACTGCTGCCTTGAAGTTCCATCTCAAATTTCAGAATAAAGAGATAATGACATCGGCTGGACGCCAACGCGTATTATTCTTTTTTTATTAATGCAAAACGTAACGATATTTGAAATATTTACAGACAAATTGTGCTTCCGCGTGATTATTCAGGACTAAAAGGCACGCAACCGTGCCGGCGGAGCTATGTCCCAGCGGGAAGCTAACCCTCGTTTCGGACGACGACAGCGAAAAGCGCCGCGTCGGCTTCGCCCGCAATCCGTCGAAGGCCGAGGTCGATTTGCTTCGACACCTTGGGAACAGCTAAACGTCGAGAACGCAATGTCGTTCCTGCCGCCGTCATCCAGCGGCACGAAAAAGGCCCGCTCTGCCGGGAGCAGAGCGAGCCTCAGACGGCGCCGGCGGAGGTGGCAGCCTTACCGGTCACGCTCAAAAACGCGAAGCGTCAGGCTTGGTTCCCACCTTGCAACCGGGATGGTGGCAAGGGCGGGCTCGTTTGAAGGCACTTGCGCCGAGCACACGAAGCCTGGGCAGCACACCCGGTTGCGAATGCAACCATGTGGCCGGGATGACGTTGTGGCAAAAATTTGCAGCAAGGATGTGCCCGGATGGCTCCCCGACCCTCAGCGACCAAGTATCCGTTCACCCTGATGTTAGTCGTCATCGCGCTGATGGCGCCGTTCGCGGGACTTGCCTGGCGCACGCGCGAATGGATGGGCTGGTAGAGTGCGCCGACCCAGGCTGACAGTCTGGGCAGGCTCGCCGCCTCGCTCTCCCGGACCGACGCATAGAGAACCGCGCCTGGGTGCCCCTTGAGGCTGGGGAACCAACGCCCGCAGCCCGAGTTTCGCCTTCAGTCATTTCAGGATTGGAGGCCAGCATGGCACCGCGCAGCAAACCACATACCGATATCGACAATAATGCCTTGGAAGCCGACGGGCCGATCATCCAGCAGCAGGATTGGGACGCCCTCAAGGGCAGCAAGATCCTGCCCGACTCCGTGTCGGAAAACGGCGAGCTCAGCTACGGCATCGAGAAGGACGGCGACCTGCCCGAGGAAGACGACGACAACGCCTATCAGGACAGCGACGACGCCCTGCCCGACGATCAGGAAGAAGCCGCGATCACCCGCCACCCGACCCGCGAGGGCCGGTTCGACGAGACGTGAGGGAACGCTGGAAATTGCCCTCCCTTTCCCACAAGATGCGCAGGCATCGGGGAAGGGCGTGAGATGTGCAACCTCTACAACATCACCACCAGCCAGGAAGCGGTTCGCCAGTGGACGCGTGCGCTACGCGACATTCTTGGCAACCTCGAACCCTCGATCGACATCTATCCCAACCAGCCCGGCCCGGTGGCGCGCAACGCCCCGGACAGCCAACGCGAGCTGGCCAATCTTTTGTGGGGCATGCCGACGCCGATCGAGCGGGTGAAGGGCAAGGCCGACTACGGCACCACCAACATCCGCAACCCGCAATATGGCCACTGGCAGCAATATGTCGGTATCGAGAACCGCTGCGTGGTGCCGGTGACCAGCTTCGCCGAGCCCTCGCCGACGCCCGGCGACAAGGACCCCGAGACCGGCATCCAGCGCAATGTCTGGTTCGCGCTCAACGAGCACAAGCCGCTGTTCTTCTTCGCCGGCCTGTGGACGCGCTGGCACGGCGTTCGCAAGGTCAAGGACGGTCCAGGCGACTTCGAACTCTATGGCTTCCTGACCACGAAACCCAACGCGCTGATCGCACCGATCCACGAAAAGGCAATGCCGGTCATCTTGACGACACCGGAGGAAACCGAGACTTGGCTGACCGCGCCATGGTCGCAGGCCCGCCACCTGCAGCGCACCGCGCCTGACGACGCGCTGGTGATTGTCGACAAACCCGCCACGCAGATAAAGTTTCCGCTGCAGGCTCCGCCGCCACCTGTGCAGGGTTCGCTGTTTTAACCCCTCGCCTTCTGCAGCACCCAGATGTAGCCCTTCGGCGGATGGTCCTGGTCGATGAACTGCGTCCTCACAGTCGCATCCTTGCGGCTGCAGCGCCTGCAGCGAAAGCGGATGGTTTCCAAGGGCTTGTTCCAGCCCACCACCTTGGCCACGTCGTTGGCCCGGAAGCGGCCGACATGCCAGCAATGGCCGCACTCGACGACCAGCAGCATGTTGGCCTTGGCGGCTCGCCCGACACTGTCCATTGGCCCGGCCATGGCTCATTTCCGGCTGGAATAATCCTCGGGCAGGGGCAGCAGGCCGAGCCACGCCGCGCGGAAATCGGGTTCCTTTTCCGCCACCATTCCCATCACCGCATGCAGTTTGTCCGTCAGCCCCACCAGGTGCCAGAACAGCTCGCCATTGGCCTTGAGGTTCAGTTGCGCCGCCAGCACCGTGGCGCGCAGGCGTAGCGCATCCCGCAGGATCGCCTCCGCATCGCTCGCAAACAATCTGTCATACCGGCTCTTCCGTCTGCCCATCGCGGCTCTCCCTGACTTGCGAGCAACCGCCCCACCTCCCTGACAAATAGGAACGCATTCCTCGCCAAGTCAATTCAAGCTTGACAGTTTTGTTCCGTTTTTGTTCACTATCCCCATCAGGACATCAGAAGGTGCTGAAATGGCCCATATCGTAACGCTGGACAGCCGCCAGGAGACCTCGCTTCAAGCCGTCGCCGAAAAATTCATCGCCCAGCACGAGGGCGACGCGGTAAAAGCTCTGAAGGAAATGATCGTGCTCAACGGGCACTTGCAGGAACGGCTGGATACGATGGAGAGGCGAAGGGTGGGAGGCTAGCCCCTTAAGCCGAAGTTAACCTATGCTAACGCGCTCACCAAGGCGCGCCACGACTTGGCGTGACCGTGAAAGATCGCGTGCAACTGACAGAGCGACCTGCGCTGGGCCGCTTGCAACGGCGTACTGTCGATCGCTTCGGAAGTTGCAGTAGGCCTCGCCAACGACGCCATTTTCGGTGCCGCGATTGCGGCGAAGATGCTTATCCGGCTAAGTTTTTTCCCGATTCTGACCCCTCGAATCAGCTGCGACATTATATCACGTTTGACTAAAATACCGGAACGTCCAATGGACATTGCCGGAACCGAACAGGGCCCCTCGGACCTTTGCGTCTGGCACCCCAGACCTTGGTCCTATACGAAAACGCAAAGGGCCGATGCGGCCCCCATTGAAGCCCGACAAGGGAACATCTCGTCTTGGCTGTCGTTTGTCGCGAGGTCTCGGCGTCGCCGGACCCGTCTGGAGGACAGAACGATGCCGCATCGATCCACCATCATCAAGACAGGCAACGGCCCGGTCACGGCGATTGCCGTGCTCATGGTCGGATTGATGGCGGTGGGCATCGTGTTCCTCGTCCTGGGCGGCTCGCTCTACCTCAGCGAGCAGCCGTCGGATCAACGCGCCCTGTCTTCGCCACCCGCCCGATCGATTCAGGCGACCGATCGCAGTGCGACCAACTGATCGAACCCGGCGGCAAGAAGTATGGCAAAGGCCGCTGTCTGGAGTGCAGCGGTGGTCATGCTGGTGTTGATGGCGGCCCGAACGGTCGGCTTCTGACTCCCGAGGGTCGACTTGTCGGTCGGGCACAGGAAATACGATCGGCGGCGGCTCCCCGTAGTCAGCATCGATTGCCCTTGTCGGCGTGACGCTGCCGACCGAGCGCGCGCCTCAAACCATCTTCCCATCTTTCGCCACCGCCCTGCCCCGGCGATACACCGTCCGGCCCTTCGGCACGGCGACCACCGCCTCGGGCACATGTTCGGCCGTGATGGTGACGAAGTCGGCGCTGGCGCCGACCGCGATGCCGTAGCTCTCCAGCCCAAGCGCCCTGGCGCCGGCATGGGTCACCACGTCGAAGGCGGCAGCCAGTTCATGGTCCTCGTAGAAGCCGGAGCGGTAGCCGACCAAATTGGCCCGCGAAAGCATGTCACCATCGCCATAGGGCCACCAGGAATCGCGAATGTTGTCGGAGCCGCTGAACACGGTGACGCCGGCCTGCCGCAGGGCCGCCACCGGCGGGAAGGCGTGATTGCCCGGCGCATTGGTCATGATCGCGACGCCGGCGCCAGCGAGCATCTCGCCGGCCTTCAGCAAGGCGTCGGCCGGAATATCGCCCAGCCCATAGGCATGGCTGACGGCGACATGGCCCTGCATGCCCAGCGCCTTCGTCCGCGCGGCGATCTCCTCGACCTGGAACAGGCCAAGCGTGCCGCCATCATGCAGATGGATGTCGACGCCGGCGCCGTGCTTTTGCGCCAGGCCGAACACCACGTCGAGATGGCCCTTCACGTCGCGGTCGAAGCTGGCGGGGTCGAGCCCGCCGATCAGGTCGCAGCCGAGCTTCAGCGCCTCGTCCAGCAACTCAGCTGTGCCAGGGGAGGACAGGATACCGCTTTGCGGAAAGGCGACGAGCTGGATGTCGATGAGGTCGCGGTACTCTTCGCGCGCCGCCAAGATCGTCTGCAGATGCTTCAGCCCGACCGAGCCGTCGACCATCACATGGCTGCGCATGGCGAGGCTGCCATTGCCGATGCAGAGCTCGAGCTGGTTCTTCGCCCGCTCGCCCATTGGTGCTGCGGCGGCCAGGTTCCTGGCCTGGAAGGCGACCCGCTCGCGCACGTCGAAGCCTTTGCTGCACGGGATGTGCGGGCGCCAGGCGTCGCCGTAAAACGAGGTGTCGAGATGGATATGCCCTTCGACGAAGGCCGGCACGACGAGTTGGCCCCCAAGATCAACAATGGCAAGGTCGATGCTGGCGGGGCCAACCGATGCTGTCTTCCCGGCCGGCGCGATGGCGCAGAAGCGCCCGTCGGCAACGGTCAGGTCCACCCGCGACCCGTCGGCCAGTTTCGCGTTGATGAAAATCGTCTGTTCGGTCAACGGCGCCATCCATCGGTTGAAGCGCCAGTCGTCGCCGCTCGCCCGCCACAGGTCAATGCGGCAACGATGAGAAACTGTTTCACGCAGTGATCGACAAGGGCGCCGAATCCGCACTTTGGTCCCGGCCTATTCCGCTTTCGCGGAAGTGTCGGCCGGCCGGCGATGTGCAATGGTGGTGATGCGGCGGTACGAGCCGCCCTGGTTGACGCGGGCGCCCAAGCCATCCCAACAATGCGCCCCCCCCGTCCGCGTCGACCAGCGCCTCGCGCCGCCAGCGCCAGACAATGCCGCCGCGCGAAGCGACGATCAGCCCCGTCGCGAAGTTCCCTACAGCTTCAGCCGCCGACCAGCGCCTTCGTCGTCACCAGATTGACGCCGGCCTCTGCGAATTCGCCATTATGCCGGGCGATGATCTGCCGGGCGCTCTCGGCGGCATTGTCCAGCGTGCTGTGCGCATCGGAGACCACGGTCACGCCGAGCCCTCTGGCCATGGCGCCCTTGACGGTCGCCGCCACGCAATAATCGGTCTGCGCGCCCAGCAGCACGACCCCACCGGCGCCCTGCCCGGCAACCCAGTCGCCGAAGGCGGGATTGCTGAAGGCATCGCGCACGGATTTTGCAAAAGTCGGCTCGTCCTCGGCCTGGCCAAGTGCCGGCCATACCGGCCAGCCCGGCTCACCCGGCGCCAGCGGATCGCCCGCCGGTCCGTCATGCCTGATAAAGGCGACCTTGCGCCCGCCGCGCCGCGCCCAGTCGATGACCGCGCGGGCACGCTCGACAATGGCCGGCGCCTCATGGATCGGCGGCTCGTGCACGCCGTCGAACATGCCGGTCTGAAGATCGATGACGATGAGCGGCGCTTTGTCCGCGAGGCTGGTTGCTGACATGGTTTTTTACATAGCACGGCGGGCAAGGTGATCAAGGTTCCATTCACCCCGGCGCGCCGGCAAACAGCACCACGCCGTCGCCGCCCGCGGCCGGCCAGTCGCGGATGGTGCGGTCGTAGCCTCCGGTCAGCACCGTGCCGTCGGCGGCGAAGGCCACCGCGTAGATCGGGCCGGTCTGGCTGTCGAACATGGCGATCTGGCTGCCGGTTTCAATGTCCCACAGGCGCGCCGTGCCGTCGAGCGAACCGGAGACCAGGCGCTTGCCGTCGGCCGACAGCGCCAGCGTGTAGACGGTGCCCTCATGACCCTCGAAGCGGCGTACTTCGCGGCCGCTGTCGAGGTCCCAGAGCTTGATCGTGTAGTCGCCGCTGCCGGTGATCAGATGGTGGCCATCGGCGGTGAACACGGCGCCATAGGTGCCTTGCTCGTGCCCGTGCCAGCTGCGCAGCTGCCTGCCGCTGTCGATGTCCCAGAGCTTTAGCGTGCCGTCGATGCTGCCTGAGACCGCGCGGGTACCGTCGGGCGAGACGGCGACCGCGCTGACCGACCAGTCGTGCCCGCTCATCACATGCAGCACGGTGCCCTTCTCGAGGTCCCAGACGATGACGTTTCCGGTCTCGTGCCCGGTCACGGCGCGCTTGCCGTCCGGGCTGATCGCCAGCTTGTTGACGCCACCATTCTCGCCCGCCGAGTAGACGTGCAGCACCGCGCCATCGGAAAGTTTTCGCTGCACGATCTCGCCGTCATCGCCGGCCGTCAGCGCGCTGACGCCATCGGGCATGAACAGCGCCGTGCGCGCCATGTCCTTGTGAGCGCCGAGCGTGCGGATCAGTTGCTTGCCAGCGATGTCCCAGAGCTTGATCGTGTGGTCGGTGCTGGCGCTCATGATCGTGTGCCCGTCGGGCGCCACCGCCAGCCAGACGACAGCGTCGCGGTGGCCCTCGGGCTGCGTCGGCAGCGCCGGCGCCGGTGGCGGCAGCGGCGCGACGGTGGGCGGCGGAATGACCGCGACCTCCGGCGGCGTCGGAGCGACAGGCGTTGGCGGTGTCGGCGGCACGGGCGCAGGCGGGGTAGCCGGTGCCGCGGGCGGGTTGGCCACTTCCGGCGGTGGAGCGGCTGGAGCGACCGCAGGTGGCGCCGGCGGCGCGGCTGCTGGTGGAGTTACGGGTTCCGGTGCCGGCGGGGCGCTGGCGACGTCCTGCCCCTTGGGCTCTCCGGGCTTGGGTTCATTGGGTTGGGGTTCACCCGGCTTCGGTTCGCTGGGCTGGCTGGCAACCTCGCCGCCTTCATGCGTCCGCCCGGGGCCGAACCGGTCAACGGCCAGCGCCGCGACCACCACCAATGGCAGCACGAGAAAGGCCTTGCGCAGGCCGGGCCTGCCGGTGTCCTGCACGTCCGCCGCGCGGCCGAACAGCGGCGCCCAGGTGGCATGCGCCGGCCGCCCCGGCAGAAGACCGGCCCAGAACAACACCGCGCCAATGAGGCAAGCGAGTGCGCCCACCAGCAATCCGGCCAGCCGCAAGGTGGCGGGATCCCCGGCGAAAGACGAGACGCCGCGCCAGACAACGACCGCGTCGCCAGGCGCCAGCCAGGCGCGCCAGGCGCAAACCACGGCCACCACCAGCAGGATGAATGCAATCCGCCTGTCGACGACTCTGTTCATCGGCCCCCCTCGGCGCCATTCCAGGCTTCGCCCGAAATGGCACGCCGCACAGTTCAGTTCATTGAGATTACCCGTGGAAAAGGTGTTCGCAAAATGGCGTCTGCGGGTAGTGTCTCAGTTTGAAATTGCGAACGGCACCAACGCTAATCGCGGTCTCGTCGATATTCGGTACCCATACCGTAGAAGAAACGTACGCCGTCGTTTGCGAGTCTCTTTGAGATTTCGGACAAAACCTGATCTGCAGTGGGAGTGGGGTCGTAGCGGTAGCGGAGTGCGATAGACACCGAGGCTCCAGGACACCGCTGTCGAAAATGATCGCTTTCGCAATCTGCAAGTAGGAGTCAGCTCTCGTCGTTATGATCTGTAAGTGTGCATCTGTCGCCTCGCCATCTGTCCAAGGCAACGTATCAGTGATGACGAACCGAATTTGATTGTTTGTGTAAGGAACTTCCAAATCGTTCGAGAAGTCATCCTTGATAGCAAAAGTCTTGTTATCCATTATCCCTCAATCGCTTTGTGTTGGGACCGCACTTGCCCGGCTTCGGCGTAACTGCATCCGTCTTCTTGCAAAGGTCGTCCATCGACCAAGCGTCTGCGACACGCCAGCCGCCATTGCCGGCGTCATTTTCAGCGTCTTGTGCATTTTGATGAAGTTGTACCAGACTGTGTAAATCGCGACCATATGGACATGGTTTTCGAACTTCTTTGAGAACGCATTAGGCGCGTGAAGCGGCGGTTTGCCATGCGCATCGTGAGATTGGCGCGTTCGATATGCGACGTGCTGACGTGCACCGGATCGGGATTGCCTTCGGTCCGCGTCTTGCTGAGACACTACCCTTCTGCGAAAGGGATGGATGGCGAAGGTCCCGGCAAGTTCGCCCCGCTCACCTGATCTCCACCCAGACCGGTGCATGGTCGCTGGCGCCGTCCTGCCCGCGCACCTCGCGGTCGATGCCGGCGGCAGTGAGGCGCCGCGCCAGTGTCTTCGACAGCAGGATGTGGTCGAGCCTGAGTCCCGCGTCGCGCGGCCAGCGGTTGCGGCGGTAATCCCAGAACGTATAGAGCGTTTCCTTCGGGTGCTTCTTGCGCAGCGCATCCGTCCAGCCCTGCTCGATGAGCGCCGCGAAGGAAGCCCGGCTTTCCGGCTGCACCAGCGCATTGTCATCATAGGAGCGGGTCGCGTAGATGTCGCGCGGCTCGGGCACGATGTTGTAGTCGCCGGCCAGCACCACCGGCAGGCCGGTGTCCAACAACTGCTCGGCATGCGCCTCCAGTCGTTCGTGCCAGGCGAGCTTGTACTGGAATTTCGGCCCGGGCTGCGGATTGCCGTTCGGCGCATAGAGGCAAGCGATGACGATGCCGTTCACCGCCGCCTCGATGTAGCGGCTCTGCTTGTCGGTATCATCGCCGGGCAGGACATCGCGGGTCAGGACCGGTTCCGAACCGCACGCCAGGATGGCGACACCGTTCCAGGTCGGCTCGCCCTTCCACACCGCGCCATAGCCGGCCGCCACGAGAGCCGAACGCGGAAACTGCGTGTCGCGCGCCTTCAGCTCCTGCAGGCACACGACATCCGGCTTTGCCATCGCCAGCCATGCCAGCAAATTGTCCAGCCGGCTGTTGACGTTGTTGATGTTGAAGGAGGCGATTTTCATCGGCTCAGGAAACGATCCGGCCCGTCCACGCCTGCACCGCCCCGGCCAGTGTCTTCAGGTGATCGGCGGTGGAGAAACCGGAGATGCTCTTGCGCGGCTTGAGATCATGGTCGCCATCCTCCAGCCAGACAATCTCGATCCGGTCGGAGAGCGCATAAGTCGCGACCTCATCCTGCGTGCCAAACTCGTCGCGCGTGCCCTGGAAGATCAGCGTTGGCGTCTTGAGGTCGGCGAGATGTTTTGTCCGCAATTGCTCCGGCTTGGCCGGCGGATGGAAGGGATAGCCGAGGCAGACAAGCCCGGCGATCTCGCCCTTGGCGAACATCTCGTCGGCGACCATCGAGGCGACGCGCCCGCCCATCGATTTGCCGCCGATGATGAGCGGGCCGGTGACGCCCTTCGCCCTGAGGTCGGCGATCGCCTTGACATATTCGGGGTTCACCGTCTCCGCCCGCGGCGGCGGCTTGCGGTGCCCATAGCGGCGGGCGGCCATATAGTGGAATTCGAAGCGGGCGACGCGGAACCCGGCCGCGGCCAGTGCCGTGGCGGTGGCGGTCATCGAGGCCGAGTCCATCGGCGCACCGGCGCCATGCGCGAGCAGGATGGTGACGGGGGCGGTGTCGGGGCCGTCGAAGAGGAAGGTGGTCATGGAGCGGCCTTCCGAAGCATGAACTTGCCAATCCTTCTTGAATTGCACCACTAGATTATTCGGGCGCTGCACCTGCACCACACACCTGCGACTGCAGATACTCCACCTGTGCGGCCAGATATCCTGGCCAACCAGTCGCATCGATACCGCCTATCCATTTGCAGGCAGCTTCACGCCCATGAACCTGCTCAAGCAAGCAGAAATAGGCGCTGTCTCGCCACGCGCCGCACAATTGCGAATTGCCATCCATCACATCCAGCGCCGACGCCCAGGTGAACCATCGCCTGATCCATGCACCAACCTTGCCGTCGAGATCGCTGACGCTCTGGGCTACAAACGCATCGATATCTGCTTCTTTCGCCACCCAGAAAGTGTCACGACTTCGGACGAAATCCCCGTCGACGGCATGGAACCCTGCCCTAAGAAACGGTTGGCTCGACCGCCGAATGCTTTGGGTCCTGAATTGTGTCGCGCTTGGATCCTTGACCTCGTACCAGGCAAAGAAATCCTTGTCTAACTTCGCGAATTTCTTCCACTTGAACACCGCTACAAGTGCGCAGTCATACTCGCCGTAGCGGCGATCGGCGTAGCAATCCAGCTCGATGCTGAAATCGGTCAGGTTGTCCGTGGACGCGATGAGCAACTTGGCGCCGCCAGGCTTGAACCACTTCGCCCCAAGACGAGCTTGAAGTTCTTCCACCACTTGCTTTCGAATGGTCTTCGCATCGAGCATGCCGTGTGTCACCCCGCCGATTTCTGCGCCAGTTGCAGATCGACGAACTGCACCCCCTTGGCCGCCACGCGCGCCCATTCCGAATCCGTATCGAGTTCGAGATAGCGCGCCCAGTTGCGGCGCGCCTCCAGCAGATTGCCGGCGTCGAATTCCAGCCGGGCGAGGTTGAACACCGGATCGGCATAGGTCTTGTCGAGCGCGATCGCCTTCTGCAGGTGTTTTCGCGCCGAGGCTTCGCGGCCCTGCTCGCTCATCAGCCCGGCAAGGTTGAACCACGCCTCGACGAAGGCCGGGTCGAGTTTTATCGCTCTGATATAGTCGTGCGCGGCTTCCCTCCCGTGGCCGCCGGCGCGCAGGCAGTTGGCGCGGTTGAAGGCGGCAATGGCATCTGTCGGGTCGATGGCCAGACAGCGCTGGTAGAGTGCGGCCGCCCCGTCATGGTCGCCGCCCTCCTCCGCCGCTTCGGCCTCCGCAAACAATTCTTCCAGCGTGTCATCGCCGGCAGAACCGGCGTTGCCCAGATCGAACAGCAATTGTCCGTCGAGTTCGCTCTGCCCGCCTTCGAGATAAATCGCATCGGAGCGGCGCCCATGCTGGGAGCCGACATTGAGCGACTTGGCGGTCAGCGAAGCCACCGGGCCCGAGCGGTGGACGGAGAGCGCGATCGCGCCCCAGGTCGCCCCGCCGGCCACCAGCCCGGCATATTTGCGCGCCAGGATCAGGTCGCGGAAGGAATAGGGTTCGCTGTCATGCTCGAAGGCATCGAACAGCGACAGCAGGTCGAGGTCGGCGCCCGACAGCCGCGACTGGTCGATCAGGGATTGCCTGGACAGCGAGGACGCCTCCGGCGCCTTCATCAGCCCGAGCAGGCGCAGGAAACCGTTCTCGCTGATCAGCGTGCGCCCGGCCGTGCGCTCGGCAGCGACACGGCGCTCGATCTCGGTATCGCCGGATTTTCCCAGATGCATCCGCCCGAACACGACATGCGTGGTGCGCCTGGTGACACCGCGCCGCAATTGGCCGTGCTGGCGCTCGACCTCGCGTGCCGCGAGCCGCAGCGGAAACGCCGCCAGCGCGCCGATCGTGCCGAAGACAGCCCCAGGGACCAGGACGGCTGGTACCGTCATTTCTTGCTCTTGCCGACCGCCTTGAGCAGATTGGCCTTGAGCGGATTTTCAGCCGCACCGCCCGCTGCCGCCTTCTTGGCGGCGGGCTTGGCGGCCTCGTCGGCCTTGCTCATCGACTTGGCCGGCGGCTTCGACTGCGACAGG
Organism: Mesorhizobium newzealandense; assembly: GCF_042682145.1. Taxonomy (NCBI): domain Bacteria; kingdom Pseudomonadati; phylum Pseudomonadota; class Alphaproteobacteria; order Hyphomicrobiales; family Phyllobacteriaceae; genus Mesorhizobium; species Mesorhizobium newzealandense. Next base: position 264,425 of record NZ_JBHUGZ010000010.1, read on the forward strand.
CTGGCCTTCAGCGCATCCATCAAATTGATGACATTGCCGCGCTCGGGGGCGGCCGCGATGATCGGCTTGTGGCCCTTCAGCTTCTCGCGGATCATCGTCATCAGCGCGATCTCGTAGCGATCCTCGTAGTTCTTCGGGTCGAAGGTGGTTTCCTTCTGCTTGATCAGCGCTTCGGCCAGCTGCAGCATTTCCGCGTCAGGTTTGCCGGCCGGGATGTTGCCAAAATATTCAGCTGTGCCACGCACTTCGTTCGGGTTCCTCAAGGTACACACGAACATGCCGTTCTCGCGCGCGCCGATCGTCACCACCCGCTCGCGGCTGGACAGCACAAGGCGCGCGATCGCCAGCTTGCCGGATTTGCGCATCGCTTCGCGCAGCACGGCAAAGGTCTCCTCGGCCATCGCGCCATCCGGCGCCATGTAATAGGGCGCATCCTGGTAGATGACGTCGACCTCGCCCTCGTCGACGAACGCCTCGATGTTCATCGTATGGTTGGATTCGATGCGCACCGCGTCGAGGTCGGCGTCATCGATGATGATGTACTGCTTGTCCTCGTACTCGTAGCCCTTGACCAGATCCGAGCGCTCGACCAGCCCCAGTTCAGGGTCGACCGGCTTCATGTTGATGCGGTTGTGGGTCTTCTTGTGCAGCTGGTTGAAGCTGATGCGCTCGCTGGCGCTGGTGGCGGGGTATAGCCGCACCGGACAGCTGACGAGGCTGAGCTTGAGGTAACCTTTCCAACTTGCCCTGGGCGCCATGAAACACTCCTACGCGGCCATGCACTGTCACACCGGTGCAGCGCTTTTCGTCCGAAGGACGAACGACGCCACGGAAATCCTACACCGACCCCGCACAATACAGGCAAATCCCTGACGAAATCTTCCATGAAGGCGCAGGCGTCACCGCAACAGAATAATTCAAATTGTCCGAACCGTCGATGGCGTGGAATTTGAAGGCAGCGCGAAGGATCGCTGCAGTCCTCATTCTGCGACTACTTCCTCGTTCCCGGCATCACCGGCAAATCCCGCGCAAACTCCTCGATTTCAGCCCACGGATCGCCTGATGTCGCGAGCAGCCCCGGCAGCGAGGAATAGTTCAGATCCTGCGGCGCATCGATCGATTCCAGGTCCGCCCAGCTCACCGGTGTCGAGGCCGGCAGATTGGTGCGGGCGCGCAGCGAATAGGGGGCGGCCGAGGTGTGGCCGCGCGCATTGCGGTGAAAGTCGATGAAGATGCGCTTCTTGCGGTTGTCCTTGCCCATGGTGGTGGTGAAGGTATCGGGTGCGGTTGCCGCCAGATGCGTGGAAATCGCGCTGGTCGCCTGGTGCAGTTTCTTCCAGTTCTGCTTGCCCGTCACCGGCACGGTGATGTGGATGCCGCTGCCGCCCGAGGTCTTGGCGAACGGGACCAGCCCGAGCCCCTCCAGCTCACCCTTGATATGCACGGCCGCCTCGACCACCTCGCGCCACAAGATCCCCTCGCCCGGGTCAAGGTCGAAGACGATCTGGTCGGGCTTGTCGAGGCTTGTGCGGTGCGTGCCCCAGGTGTGGAACTCGACGACGCCGAACTGCGCCAGCGCCAGATAGCCCTTGGCGCCTTCGACCGAGAGATAGGACTTGGTCTCGCCTTCGGAATTGGTCGCCTCGAACGTCACCACCGAGGGCGGCATGCCGGTGAAGGCGTGACGCTGGAAGAAACAGTCCTTCGGCAGGCCGGTCGGGCAGCGCACCAGCGACACCGGCCGGCCGAGAATGTGCGGCAGCATGAAGTCGCCGACCAGCGCGTAGTAGACGGCAATGTCGAGCTTGGTCGGTCCGGTCTTGCCGAACAGGCGCCGCGTCGGGTTGGTCACCCAGATGGTGGCGAGGTCGGCCTCCGAGATCAGCCGCTTGCGTTTGGCCGACACCGGCGTCGACAGGCCGACATCGCGCAAGCCGCGAAACACCGCGTGGCGCAGCGCATTGTCCGCGGTGCGGTTGGCAAAGTGGATATGGGCCGAAAACAGCGGCCGCACCCAGTGCATCTCGCGCATGACTTCGCGCGGCACGCCTTCGGGCGCCGTTGCGCCTGATGTGAGCGGCTCCAGCCTGGCCAGCAATTCGGCAGCGGTCCCGGCGGCGAAGCCGGTGCCGACCTTGCCGCGATAGTGCAGTTCGCCGTCCTCGAACTCGGCAAGCCCGAGCGCTGCCAGACCTTCGGCGGCGTCCGAAGTGGTGTAGCCGGCAATGACGAAGTCGCCGGTCTGGAGCGCCTTGGTCTTGGTCCAGCTTTTGGTGCGGCCGCTCTGGTAGGTCGCGGTGGCGCGCTTGGAGACGACGCCCTCCAGCCCGAGTTCCGACGCCTGGTCGTAAAGCGCCTGGCCCGAGCCTTCGACATGATCGGAAAACTGGATGGCGGAGTTGGCGCCTAGTCCCGACAGCATTTGCGCCAGCAGCGCCTTGCGCCGGACCAGCGGCGCCTTGGTCAGGTCCCACCCGTCGAGATAAAGCAGGTCAAAGGCGTAGAAATGCAGTTTGTTGCCGGCGCCCGCGGCCAGCGCATCCTGCAGCAGCGCGAAACGGCTGATGCCCTTGGCGTCGAGCACGACGATCTCGCCGTCGATGATGGCGTCGCGGCACGGCAGTTTCGCAAAGGCCTGCGGCAGGTCGCCATAGCGCTTCGTCCAGTCGATGCCGCCACGCGTGATCAGCTTGACCACGCCGTCCCTGAGATGCGCCATGGTGCGGTAGCCGTCGAATTTGATCTCGTGCAGCCAGAGCTCATTTGTATTCTCCGCAGGGCCGTCGCCACCCGGCGGCTTCGGCACCTGCGTCGCCAGCTGCGGCTCGATGCGGCTGAGCGCCGGGGCCTTGAAGGCGCCCGGCAGCGTGCCGGGCTTCAGCGAACCCGGCTTGGGCTTGGCCGCGGGTTTCGCCGGTGCCACCAGCTCTTCGATGCGCTTGCCGGATTTCACGCTCTCCGGCCGCGTCTCCAGGATGTCGAGCGCGGTGTCGGCGGCAAGATCGCGCTCCTTGAACAGCAGCCAGTTCTTCTTGTTCTCGTCCTCGCCGGGTTTTGGCTTCAGCCTGGTTAGCATCCAGCCGCCATTGAGCTTCTCGCCGGCCAGCCGGAACTTGAACGCGCCGGTCCGCAGGCTCTTCTCGACATCGTCCATCGGCGCCCAGCTGCCGGTGTCCCAGACGATCATCGGCCCGCCGCCATACTCGCCCTCGGGAATGACGCCCTCGAAGTCGATATATTCGAGCGGATGATCCTCGGTCTCGACCGCCAGGCGTTTGTCGGCCGGGTTGAGCGAAGGTCCGCGCGGCACCGCCCAGCTCTTCAGCACATCGCCGACCTGCAGCCTGAGATCATAGTGATCGGCGGTGGCGTGATGCTTGTGGACGACGAAGCGGTTGCCTTCGTCGGTGACCAACCCGCCGGCCGGTTCCGGCGTTTTCGAGAATTCGCGCTTGGCGCGATAGGTTTTGAGCTTGGGTGGGGTTGTCATGGCATAGGTCGAAGCACGGCAGCCAAGTGCAAGCGTCCCGACAGAGCGCTACCTCCAGGCCTCACGCTCTCAATCGTCTGTGGCCGGCGTCAACTCGAGCTCGGCCGGCGACAGGCCCTGCTGCAGCTGGGCGAGCCGGAACTCGTCGACCCAGTAGGCCTCGCCGTCGACCAGCACGCGTGCCTGGTAGGCGCCGGCCGAAAAACTCTGCGCGGTGATGTAGACCTTGTGGCGGTCAAGCGCCTTGCGCACCGCGGCACGTTTGGAATTCTGGCCGATGACGGGACTGAACATGACACTGCCCTCGGTCGCCCTGACACGCAACAAGGCCGCTGTCCGCAGCCTGGCGACTGGGCTCAAGGATGACCGAGACCCGCCGTCCTGTCAATTTCGCTGGCAAACCGCCCTCAGCCCTTCAATCGCCGCAGGCGTTGCGTCACGCCCCGGACGGCCTTGAGCAGCCGCGGACGGGACCGCACGCTGGCCTCGGCCCGGCTGCGAAACAAAATGGCTGCGTTCGCAGCCCAGCCCCGCACCGTCAGCGGTTGGCAGATCTCGGCCAGAACCGAGCTCGCGGCGCCGATATGTTCCTTGTAGCCCTGGCTGCCGACCGACAGGTCGAAATAGTCGAAGCCCCGCTCGCGCCCCCACATCATCAGCTTGGCGATCGTCGTCAGGCCCGGCGAGGCATTGGAGACGGCATCCTGGTCGATCCCGAGCAGAATGCCGTGAAGCGTGCCTTTTCTGTCCAGCACAAGGATGGAGGCAAGCCAGGCTTGCCCGACGCGCAGTCCGAAGAGCCGCACCGATCCGTCGGACAGGCCCTGGAGGGCTGCGTTCCGGTAGAAATCGACGGCCGATTGCCGGGTCAGGAGATCGAAACGCCCAAGCTCGCGAAAGCGCTTCAGCCGCAGTTCCAGCAGCCGCTCGAAGAGCTCCTCCACCAAGGCGGGCGTGTCGGCCTCGACCAGGCTGAGGCCGCCCAGCCTCTCGAAGCGCCGGCGGTGCTTGTGGAAGGCCTTGGCGAAGGAGGGCTTGCAGATGCGCCTGATGAGACCTTCGGGCTCGCCGTGCATGACGAGGCCGGAGGTGATCTGGATCGAATCGCGCGTCGCCGAAAGCAGGGCCAGCGGATTGGCCACGCCGTGGACCTGTTGCGGGATTCCGGCGATGTGGATGCGGTCCGCTTGCGGCAGCACCGAACGGACCGCCGCCCAGGCGGCTTCAGCGCCCTGCCTGGTCCATGGGCTCGCAGCCGCCAGCAGCGGCGCCGAATAGTCGCAAACGCCACAGTTCAGCCATTCGACCACATAGTGGCCGAAGGCCCGGCGCCGCATCAGCGGCACCAGCATTATGGGCTCGCCTGTCGCGGCGTCGCTCACCTCGACGATGAGCAGTTCCGCACCTTTGGGCATCAGCCGACCGACGATCCCCTCGGCCCATGCGTAGTGCTGATGGGCGGTGCAGACGCCGTCTGTCTGGTATTGCAGCCAGAGCGGCTTGACGGTCTCGAGGTTGGTGTGCAGCCGGGCGGTGCAGGCACGCGCGTCGGCACCAGCGCTGGCGGCAGGCGGAGAAGCCTGCCCGCCAGCTATCGGCGCCATTCGCATTGCCCGGCTCGACATGTCTGCCTCCCACCATTTTCCCGCGGCGATCGGATGCGTCGCGGGCGATCCATGCCGGAGCTGTTTTTCCCCCTCAGCCCTTCGACCTCCGCAAGCGGCGCATCACGCCTTTAGCGGTCTTGAGCAGCCGCGGATTGGAGCGCACGAAAAGCTCGGCCCGCTCGCGAAGCGAAGCGACGGCTGCCACGCCCCTGCCGAGAGGCGTCAGCGTTTCGTCGATCTTGGCCAGAACGAAACTCTCGGTGCCGAACTGTTCCTTGTAGGGCTGGCTGCCCACCGACAGGTCGAAATAGTCGAACCCCTGCCGCAGTCCCCAGCTCATCAATGTGCCGATGATCGCAATGCCCGGCGAGGCGTTGCTCACCACCTCCTGGTCCATTCCGATCAAGAGGGCATGCAGGGTGCCTTGCCGGACCAGCATGTACTGGGCAGCGACCCAGTCCTCGCCTGCGCGCAATCCGAAGATCCGCACCGACCCGTCGGACAGGCCCTGGAGAGCTGCGCTCCGGTAGAAATCGACAACCGCCGGCTGCGCCAGGAGATCGAAACGGCCCAGTTGGCGAAAACGCTTGAGCCGCATCTCAACCAGGGCGCCGAAGACGCGTTCCAGCAAGGCCGGGGTGTTGGCGTCGACCAGATCCACGCTGCCGTGCCGTTCGAGCCGGCGCCAGTCCTTGTTGTAGGTTTTGACGAAAGACGGCCTGCCATGGCGCTTGATCAGGGTCGCCGGGTCGCCCTCCAGAACGAGGCCGGAGGTGATTTGGATGGAATCGCGTGCCACCGAAAGCAACGCCAGCGGATTGGCCACGCCGCGGATCTGTTGCGGAATGCCGGTGATGTGGATGCGATCCGCAGGCGGCAGCACGGAGCGGATCGCCGCCCAGGCGGCTTCAGCGCCCTGCCTGGTCCACGGGCTCGCATCCGCCAGCAGCGGCGCTGAATAATCGCAGACGCCGCAGCTCAGCCATTCGATCACCCGATGTCCGAACCTCGACCTCCGCATCAGCGGCACCAGCATCTTGAATTCACCAGTCCCGGCATCGGCCACTTCTACGACGAGGAGGTCGGCGCCGTCAGGCATCAGCCGCTTGGTGATCCCCTCGGCCCACGCATAGAGCTGATGGGCGGTGCACACCCCATTCGCCTGGCATTCAAGCCAGAGCGGCTCGACGGTTTCCAGGCTGGTGTGCAGCCGCGCCGTGTAGGCCCCCCCCGCAATGCTTCGGGACGCATCAATAGCCTGCCCGGCCGGCACTGGTGCTCCAGCCATCGGCGTATCGGGCGCAGTCGTCAATGTCTGGATCGACACGTCTGTCTCCTACCTTTTTCCGGTGGCAAGCGGGGCGGCGCCTCGCCACGACGTCGACTTGCGGTCATGGCGGCTATCCCCGCTGTCAGGCGTCCCGCTATCAGGCGTTCCGCTCTCGAGCGCGAGCATGTGGCGGCGTACGGAATACCATGAGGCCACGAGCACAACGGTCTCGGAGACCGCGGCACCTGCAAGCGACCATGTCGGGGAAGCGATGGCGAGCAGGATTGCGATCAACACCAGCCCGACGACCGCGCCGGCCGTTGTGATGAACGCCACGACCCGGAATTCGCCGAGTATCTCGAGGACGATGCGCGGCATGATATAGAGCATGATCGGCACGAAGTTCGCCAAGGCGAGAAGCCCGATGACGCTGACCGAAGCATCCGCGAGGGCCTGGGATCTTATCGTCGGCAGGACAAGCAGAATGCCGGCTCCGTAAACCAGGCTCCCGAGCCCCATGACAAGGGACCATAGCTTGGCGTGCATCCACACGCGCCCGACTTCATTGTTCGCCATCAGCTTCGCAAGCTCGGGCTGCAGCATGTTGACAAAGGCGAGGCTGATTATGCGCAACGGGGCAAACAGGACGAGAACCGCCGCGATAGGCGCGTACGCCGCCGGACCGGCAATGCCCGCGACCAGCAGCGCCAGGCACTGACCCTGAATGTTGGTGGTCGTCGCGCTGAATCCCGACCAGCGCAGTTGGCGCCAGAGCCTGGCATAGCGTCGCCGCACAGGCGCTCGGAAGCTGAGGCGAAGCGGACGGGGTGCCAGGCGCGCGAGCACGGCTATGCCGATCAGATTGGCCGCTGCAAGGGCGTAGAACACCATCTGCAGCACATTCGTCGCCGTCCAGATCGCCAGCGCTGTCATCGCGGCACCGGCGAGGGTGAAGGCGAAATCGCTTATGCTGACGACCATCTGCTGGCGGCGTGCGAAGAAAGCCGTGCGCATATGACTGCGCAGCGACCAGGCGCCGACGAAGCATCCGGCGGCGATACTGCCCGCGTCACCCCACAGCAGCATCAGCAGCGCGGTCGCGCCGGCCATGATCGACGCGACGACCACCGCCGCCCCACCGAACGTCACGTCATGCGCATCGACGCCGGCCCTGTTGGTGCTCTTGCCCATCCATATGCTGGCCGGGACGGCGGTCAGCGCTCTGATGTAGGACAGGCCGACACCCCCCCATCACCATCGCGATGGCGAAGATGCCGTATCCCTGCGCCGACAGCACATGCAGCAGAGCGATGTTGAGCGCGAAGTGAAAGCCGCTCTGTATGGCCTCGCCGCCGATCATCAGCACAAGGCGCCGCAGCAGATGGCCAGGAAACGCGAACTTCACGAACTGGTCTCCGCTTCGCGGGCGGCAGGCGCACGGCCAGGCTTGGCCAGCGCCGCCCTCAGCTTGTCGGTGGCGATCGCCGCGATCGCCGCCGCTGCCACCGGCTCGCTGAAAATCTTCTCGTATCGCAACCGGCCTGCGGCGACGAGACCACGCCAGGCATCTGGCCGCAGGACGATCTCGCGCAGTTTGTCGGCCAGGGCGGCTGCGTCGCCCGGCGGAACATGCCAGCCGGTCTCGCCGTCGATGACCACTTCCACCAGGCCGCCGATCGCCGACACCAGCGGCGGACGGCCATAGGCCATCGCCTCGATGGCGACGCGCCCCAGCGATTCCGGACGCCGCGACGGCACGGTGACGATGTCGGCCCAGCGGTAGTGCGCCGAGGGATCTGCCACGACTGGCAATACGCTGACCCGCTCGGCCAGGCCCATGCTCCGCACCAGTTCGGCCAAAGCGCGCTCGCGCTCGGCGCTTTCGAAGGCGCCGCCGACCAGCCGCACCTCGATCCTCGACCGCAATTCCGGCGGCATCGACGCGATCGCTTCGAGCAGGATCTCCTGGCCCTTTATCCTGTTGACGCGGCCGAGCAGCAGCACCCGCAAAGGGCGCTTGCCGTCATAAGTCATGGGTTCGGCGGCCGCCGGCCCGGCGACACCGTTGTAGACGACATGCGTGCGCGAGATCTTGGGATCGCCGAACGCGGCGCGCGTCGCATGCGAGTTGAAGATGAGGTCCGCATGGCTCCAGCGCATCAGGCCGACGAGGATCCTGCGCATGGCGCCTTCGGGGATCTCGTGGATATGCAAGACGGCCTTGTCGGGGAGAAGGCGCGCGGCCAGCGCATAGTCGGCCACGATCGAGGTGTTGACGTAGGTGAGATCGCAATCCCTGAGACGCCTCCAGGCTCTCAGCACCGCCATCGGCAATCGCGCCATCTCGACCGTCGCAAGGCGCGCGATGGCCTGGCGCCTCAACACCCAGAGCGGTTCGAAGACGATCCGGCTGGCATGGCGTTCCAGGATCTGCACGATCGGCCCGCTGCGCGGCAGCACCACCTCGATGTCGGCGGACGGAAACGCGGCGCGCAGCGCAGCAACGCTCTCCGCGAAGCTGCGGTCGGAACCATAGAGTTCATAACCCTGATGAACGCAGGCAATCCGCATCTTTGTATCCCGCCAGGTGCCGCACCATCGCGCTGGGCGGTGCATGCAGGAACCTTGTCCGCAAGAACCATGCCTGGTTGAACCGTCCGGCTGCCGGACGCCAAATCCTGGCAATGCCTCGTTTCGACACAGATACGCACAGAAGGGTTGACCGATAATGAAACAACCAACAGCTTCAATACAGTTTTTTTACAACCCGGCGCGATGATCATCCGCACGAGCGCCGAAATCGTGAGATGGCACGGAAGTTGCCCGTCTGCTTCTTCATGATGCAGCAATCGCTAATATATTCAGATCTGAAAGTACCGCCGGCCATGAGACCAGAGAAGCCTGCCATTCTGATCCTGGGGACGCGCGGCATACCCGCGGCCCATGGCGGCTTTGAAACCTTCGCCGAAAGACTGGCGCTTTTTCTTGCCGGGCGAGGCTGGAAGGTCGGCGTCTATTGCCAGCACGAGGTCGAGCGGATCGACCAGCGGGTGCGCAGCGAAACCTGGCGCGGCATCGAACTCATCCACGTCCAGGTTGCCTCGAAAGGGCCGCGTGCGACCCTGGAATTCGATTGGCAATGCGTGCGCGACGCCGCCAGGCGGCCGGGCGTCTGCCTGGTGCTCGGCTACAACGGCGCGGTTTTCCTGACCTGGCTGAGGCTGAAGGGGCGCAAGATCTTCACCAACATGGACGGCATCGAGTGGCGACGCCCCAAATGGGGTTTGGCGGCGCGCACATGGTTCTGGCTCAACGAATGGATCGGCGCCTGGGCCTCGCATCGCCTGGTCGCCGATCATCCTGCCATCGCCGACCATCTGGCGACGCGCCGGCCGCGCAGCGCCATCGCCACCATCGCCTATGGCGCCGATCCGGTGACATCGGCGCCGGAGGCGCCGGTCCGGGCGCTCGGCCTGGAGCCCGGTCGCTATCTGATCTCGATCGCGCGCATCGAACCCGACAACAACATCCTGCCGATCGTCGAAGCCTTTTGCAGCCGCAAGCGCGACATGAAGCTGGTGGTGCTGGGAACGCTGTCCGACGAAATCCCCTATCATGTCGCCGTCCGCAAGGCGGCGAACGGATCGGTGATCCTGCCGGGCGCCATCTACGACCAGGCGACGGTGAAAGCATTGCGCTATCACGCGCGCGCCTATCTGCATGGCCACACGGTCGGCGGCACCAACCCGTCGCTGGTCGAGGCGCTGGCGGCCGGCAACATGGTGATCGCGCACGACAATCCGTTCAATCGCTGGACCGCGGGTGCAGCCGCGATCTACTTCACCGACACCGACAGTTGCGCCGAACGGATGCAACAGGCGCAGGACGACGATGCCCTGGTCAGGACCTGCGGCATCGCCGCCCGGGCACGCGCCCGCGAGGCCTTCCGCTGGGAGGATGTCCTGGTTGCCTATGAGCGTGAAGCCTATCGGCTTCTCGGTGTCACCGCCGACGAGGCCATCGCCGCCGATCGCGCTACGCGCCGCACCGCATGACAGGTTGGTCGCGCCGGCGGGTGCTGCGGACGGCGCTGTCGACGGCGGCGGCACTTGGCTCCGTCTCGATCGCGCCATTCGCCCGCGCCTCCGAGCCGCACTTTCGGCGCGGCGTCAACGCCTGGCCCTGGTTCTCGCTGACACGCGAATTCCCGGCACCGCGCACCGACTATGGCTGGCCACCCTTCCAGTCGCAGCGGCCGGTTCCGACCGCGCACGACCTGCGCCGGTTGCGCGAGACCGGGCTCGATTTCATCCGCCTGCCGGTCGATCCCGGCCCGTTCCTGGCAGCCGACGCCACCAACCGCGGCCTGTTGCTGGACATGCTGGACGCGGCCGTCACCGCCACCCTAGACGCCGGTCTCGGCATCATCGTCAACGTGCAAGCCAATGGCGCTACCCACTATTGGAACCCCGACCGCATGGTCGCCAGCGTCGCCGCACCCGCCTTCGATCTCTATCGCGGTCTGGTCGGCGAGCTCGCCGGCAGGCTGGAGCGCTTCCAGCCCGGCAAGGTGGCGCTCGAGCCGGTCAACGAGCCGCCGCAGGCCTGCGCTTCGGAGGTCTGGTCGCAGGTCCAGCTCGCGCTTCTGACCGCGGCACGGGCATCGGCTGCAACCTTGCCGCTGGTCGTCACCGGGGGCTGCGGCTCGATGGTCGGCGGGCTGACCGCGCTCGATCCGGCGCCGCTGTCGCCGTTCGAGCCGATCCTGTTCACCTTCCATTTCTACGAACCCTATCTGTTCAGCCATCAGGGCGCGCCGTGGATGCGCGAGCCCGTTTACCGTTCGCTCAACAATGTGCCGTGGCCGGCATCCGCCGGCTCGTTGGAAGAGACGCTGGCGTCGGTCAGGGCGCGGATGGCGCAGGACACCGAAACCTCGGAGGCGGCCAGGCAGGCCGCCTATGCGGAAACCGAGCGCGTGCTGAAGGTCTATTTCGACGCCCAGCCCGACCGGCGCTTTGTCGACAACTATCTCCGCCAGGTTCGCGCCTGGGGCGACGGCCATGGCATTGCGCCGGAGCGCATCATCATGGGTGAGTTCGGCGCGCTGCGCACCGACGCCCGCTATGTGGCGGCGCCCAATCCCGACCGGGCACGCTACATCGCCGACGTGCGCCAGGGCGCTGAGGATCTCGGCTTTGGCTGGGCATTCTGGAACCTCTTCGACGGCATGGGTATGATGGACGACACCACGCGGGTGCTGGACCCTGATGTCATCGAGGCGCTTGGCCTGACCATGCCGGGGGACTAGGCAAAACCCAATCACTCCGAACGACCGAGTCGACCCAAAGCCGACTTACGTCTTCCATGACGCGAACGGCAACTTTGCGCCTCATCTCGGCCGTTGCGGTCGACTATGCCACTGCCTGGAAGCTGACATTACCGGCGACCACTCTGGAGGTCGCGGTTGCGCCATTTCGCGACATTCATGTCGCTTCTCCAAACCTGCCGTTCGCGCAACGGCTCGAACCGTCCCTTCACTGCCCTTCCTTCTGAGCAGCCATTCGGCAATCCTTGACCCAATCCTGTCCTTCCGGGACCCATTTTCCTTCCAGAAACCGGACATTCGGCCCAACTAGCGCTCATGACCCAAAATTGCCCTTCGATAGCGTCGCTTGCCTCCCTAAAGCGTACCTTGAATGAGGCGATATCCGGCACGCCGCTACGGGAGGCGTGATTGGAGCATTAGGCTCTAATCCGCCCGACATCGGTGCCGGCGGTCTCTCCAGCGTATGTGGCGGCGGAGAGGCAGTTGGCGCCTGCGCGGGAGCTAGATTTTCTTTCGGCATCACAAATGCTAATTCTGCGGCAGACCTCAGCGGGCTCGCGGGAGCTCTCAATGCTAACGTCGGACTAGAGCTGAATATCGGAGCTCAAGTTGCCATAGGCAACAATGGGACTTGGACTGCTTCCGTGACGCCCCCAATCACGAGCATTGGGAACGGAATATCTGCCAGCATATATCCCAGACATACGAACATCGTTACGAACACGGACGCGCGGAGGAGATGACCTGAAGTAGCGATGATCTGAAGTAGAAATTACAGACTTCTGAAACAGAAATCGACCGTTTGAGAAGCATCAGGAATGCCCGGTTGTGGCGCAACCTGCTGTTCCAGTTCGGCGAAATGGACGGCAGCATTCCATCGGGTCCTTCGACGCCTACTCGGCATGGTGAGCAGCTAATATGCGCAATGGCCTCCTCTGCGCCAAATCCCGACGTTCAGCGTGATTACAGCTCAGCCGAACGTGCGCTTGAACCCGTCAGATACTCCGCTGCCACTTTACCTCTAACGCCTCCTGGTATGAATGTTGAATTTGTCGACGGGACACGGGCGGCAGTATGCAGTCGCGGTCACCGATGTCGTAGAGCAGGTGTGGCGGAAGTTTCGCAACCACCCCCTCGTATCGGGCAGCCTCGCGGCTGTCGCTGACACGCTTGATCCCGCGCCACATCGAATTTGAGATCACCTCCAGCAGTGGCTGCAAGGAGTTTCGCAATACAATCGGCGCGCCATGATCCGTATGCATCTCAAACAACCTCTTCGTTAAGTCGAGGATGCCGCGCCTCAGGCGGGAAGGGAAACGAGTTGCGCAAATACCGGCGATGAGCGACGCTAATGATTATGGGCATGCCGGTTGGTCTTGACGTCGATCTGCTGCGAAGCTTCGTCGCCATCGCAGAGGAGAAGAGCTTCACCCGCGCAGCCGCCCGCGTAGGGCGCACGCAGTCGGCAATCTCCCTACAGATGCAGAGGCTCGAAGGGGTTCTCGGGCAGAAAGTGATCGTGCGCGGCAAGGGCGGCAGCGTGGAACTCAACTCGGAGGGGCACTACCTGCTTGGAAGGGCGCGGGAACTGCTGGCGCTCAACGACGACATCATGCGGTCGATGCACGCCACTCCGGTGCACGGCACCGTCCGGTTGGGCATTCCCGCGGAATTGTCGGCGCGCTACCTGCCGCGAATCCTCAATGGCTTCTCGCAGGCCGCGCCGTTGGTCGAGGTGGAGGTCGAAGTCGCGGCGTCCTGCTTCCTGACTCTGAAACTGAAGAACGCCGAGCTCGACCTGGCCTTGCTGAGGGAGGGACTGGAGCCCCGGCAGTGGCCGGCTGCGGAGATCTGGCGCGGCTCGGTGAAGTGGATCACGTCAGACACTCACCGCCAGCATCTGCGCGATCCGCTGCCGCTGTCGATTGCGCCAGCCGACTGTCCCTGGCGTCCGTCTGAGTCCTACGAATGCCTGTGGCATGGGATGGTGATCCGAGCGCTCGAGCAGGCGGGACGCGGCTATCGCGTCGTTTCGACCTCGGCGACGACGCAGGGAATGATGGCCGCCGCGCAGGCTGGGCTGGCGGTGACGAACACGCTCGCCGACGATCGCCTGCCCGAAGGGCTGAGGATCGTACGGGCAGATGAGGGCCTGCCAGCACTGCCAGAGTGCCGTTACCTCATGCTCAAGGCGCGTGAGCCGCGTCAGCCCGCCACGGACATGCTGGCGGCGCAGGTTCACGATGTCTTTGGCGGCATTGCGAACCTGGACCCCTGACCAGAGTTACGAGGCAGTCCCGGCCCGGAGGGGGTGCTCGTGGATACTCAAAGACCCACGCAGTCACGCCATCCTCGGATGACCGCCTTGGGTCATGAGCGCTGGCTGGACTGAATGTCGGGTTTCTGGAAGGAAAATAGGTCTCGGAAGGTCCGATTAGGGTCAGGTCACGACGATGCCCACACCAACCTAAATGTCCGCTCTTGAATATTCGCAGCCCGAAGCTGTCAGTCCGCTCCCGGCCCAATCCCGGCCATTGGCGGCAGCCAGTTTGATTGAGCTTTGTGAAACGGCTTTCCGTCCGCAATTGCGTTAAAAAGATATAGGGCGGTTCTGCGTTTCCGCGAAAGGACGAACCGCTTTGACCGGCCTGATCACCGAACGCGCTGGCCGGTAAGGGCGAGACAAAGCACCATGATCTTGGTGAGGAGCGTGGTCTTGGAGGAGATGCTTTCCGAGGTGCTGAGAAGAATGAGCCAGCCCACCACCGGCAGCCAGACGCCAGGATGGCAGCGGCGCGATGGACGACACCACGCGTGCCCTCGACGCTGATGTCGTCGAGGCGCTTGGCCTGACCATGCCGGGGGACTAGGCAAAACCCAATCACTCCGAACAACCGAGTCGACCCCAAAGCCGACTTACGTCTTCCATGACGCGAACGGCAACTTTCCGCCTCATCTCGGTCATATCGACAGATTGCTGGTGCCGGAAGCAGACATCGCGGGGGATCATTATGGAGGTCGTGGTCACGCCATTTCCAGACCTACGCGGGGACAAAAGCTAACGTCTCGTCTCGACCTTCGACGGCGTTCACCGCTGCTGAGGGCAATGGCTGCCTTGGGGTCCGCAAGCTGACTCAATTTGACTGTGGGCAGCGGTGCGCGAAAGGCATTCCGTTGCTGCCCGCCCTCCACATCGCCGTCACCCCATCGCCTATCGTTAGCGGCCCGGCAACTGACCGATCGCGTTGCAATCGACCGTGCGGTCTGAACGCGCGGTGTAGGCCGCGTGGATCACCTGCCCCATGTTCATGGCAATTTCACGCACCAGCTTTCGACGGACTGCGGTGGCGAACATGGCGGCCTCGGTGACGCCGATAGCAAATGCGTCTGGTCCGCCAATGACGCAGCGTTCGAAATAGGATTGCAGGTTGGAACGGTCGTACATCGCAAACCCGTCGACCCCGCCAATGCGGGGCAGTGCGATAGGCAGCCCGTTGATCGTCACGCCTTCCGCAAGAAGAACCTGCCGGATGGGGTCAAGGAGCGCGCCGGCATTGTTGGGTCCGTCGCCGGATACGTCTACAACCCTGCGCGGACTGCGCAAGCCACTCGTCGCGAACAGATCATTCGCGGCCGACAATGCGCCGGAAATCGACGTTCCGCAGCCTTCAGTCAACGGCAGCGCTGCGAGCCTGTCTGCCAAAGTCAGAGCGTCGTCTATGCTTTCGACAATTGTCCACGGCATAATGACTGTTTGCTGACGTGGCCCTGCCCACTCCAGATAAAGTACTGCGATTCTGCGCCGCTCTCCCGACTTGATTGCCCTCGCGATGTCAGCGTGGCGGAAGGCACTGACGTAGCCGTCGCGTTGCACTCTTTGCTCAACTTTGCTCATCGAGGGCGAGACGTCCACGGCAAGGATCAATTGCAGATCGACTTCGGCCAGGTCCGCCGCGGGACGGTCGGTCGAGTGAGCCTGTGACGCCATCGCGAAGAACAGAGTGAGCAGGCAGGCGCCCGCGAGCCGTAGCACCGGTCTTGCACCCGCACATCGGGCAATCTGCGCCAAGTAGTCCATGGCGAGCCTCTCGCTGACAATGCAATTGTCGGTCCGAGGCGTCTCCTGGGTCACGAACGGCTTCCGATCATTCGCCGAAATCTGCGCTCCCCGCCGGTCTGGATGGTGATGACTCTTCGCAGCGCGAAACCGTGCTAAGATCGAAGAATTGGACTGCGGCTTCGTGCTTGAGGGAACCGGCTTGAATAGCTCGCCTCCCACGACGTTCGTACTCAACG
This sequence comes from Mesorhizobium newzealandense, assembly GCF_042682145.1. Classification (NCBI taxonomy): domain Bacteria; kingdom Pseudomonadati; phylum Pseudomonadota; class Alphaproteobacteria; order Hyphomicrobiales; family Phyllobacteriaceae; genus Mesorhizobium; species Mesorhizobium newzealandense. The sequence goes on from NZ_JBHUGZ010000010.1 coordinate 280,417, forward strand.
GCGTTACCGCCGATCTGAGCAGCGAGACCTTGCGCGACAAGTCCAACAGGACAATCGCACTTCGCCACCAGGCCTTCGCGGTGCTTCGTCACCTTCTGGAGAACGCTGATCGCGTCATCACCAAGGACGACCTGATGAAGGCGGTCTGGAACGGGATAGCCGTGACCGATGACAGCCTGGTGCAATGCATTCACGAGATCCGTGCGGCGCTCAACGACAATCGGCAGGCCGTCGTGCAGACAGTGCCGAGGCGCGGTTACAGGCTGGTCCTTCCCTCAAATGCCGGACCGAGAATGGCCACCATCCTGGCCGCCGAAGTGGCCGCTGAGCGCTGGCCGACAGGCAAGGATGAGCGGATCTCTGCTGCAACTTTCCGGGCGTACAGGCAGATCATCGATCGGCTGCTGGTTCAACATGCGGGTCGCGTGTTCTGGAGCGCCGAAGAGAGCGTGGTCGCCGAGTTCACCGGCCCTGTCGAAGCGATGCGGTGTGCGAGCGAGATCCAGCATGACGTCGCTAGGCGGAACTGCGAAGTTCCCGAGACAAAGCGCCTGCGCTTCCGCATCGGCGTTCACCTGGGTTATGTCGTCGCCGAGGGCGACCACCTCGCGGGCGAGGCCGTCGAGGTCGCCGCTTATCTGCAAACGTTGTCACGACCGGGCGGGATTTGCGTCGCGGAAGCGGTCCACGCCCAGGCTCAAGACCGACTCTCGCTGGAATTCGTCGATCTCGGCGAGCACAAGCTGAAGAACGTCGCACGCGCCTTGCGCATCTACCGCGTACCCCTTGCTTCGGAGGAACCGGTCAGGTCGCCATTTCGCGGTCTCGATGCCTTCGAATTCGAAGATGCCGACCTCTTCTTCGGCCGAGCGCGGGCGATTGCAGCCTGCACTGCAAGACTGGAGCAGCAGGCAGCCTGCGGCACGGCATTCCTGCTCATCTACGGAATGAGCGGTTGCGGCAAGTCTTCCCTCCTGCGCGCTGGCCTGCTGCCGTCATTGACCCGGCCTGGAGCCGTGGCGGGCATATCCCTGTGGCGCCGCTGCCTGATCCACCTCTCCGAAGGACCGGATGCATTCGCTGTGCTGGCTGCGGCACTGCTTAGCGAAGCTGCTGTGCCGGAGTTGTCCTGCGAAGTAACAGCCGCGGAGTTTGCTCTGCTCTGCAGGAGCGCGCCGGATCGGGCGCTGGCGATGGTCCGACAGGCACTTGGCAAGGCCGCCGGGTCGGGCCGCTCGCAGATCAGATTGCTTGTCGCCATCGATCAGCTGGAGGAGCTATTCACGACAGAGAAGCAGCCGGCGACGCGCGAGGCCCTTCTGCGGCTCATGGCGATGCTCGCCGCGAGCGGACTGGTCTGGGTGATCGCGGCGATCCGTTCGGACTTTTTTCACCGCTGTGGTGAGGTCCCGGGTTTCTCGGCGCTCAAGGACGGCCTCTCCAGCTACGAACTCCTGCCGCCGACTGGCCCAGAGATCGCGCAGATCATCCGCGAACCGGCGGGCGTTGCCGGGCTCCGCTTCGAGGAGAGTGCCGAGTTGGGGCGGCTCGATGATGTGCTGCAGGAGGCAGCAGCTGCCGATCCCAGATCATTGCCGCTTCTTGAGTTTGTTCTCGACGCATTGTACCAGGCCGGCCGCGAGCGCCGAGTTCTCACCTTTGCGCATTATCGCGCGCTCGGTGGGCTCGAAGGCGCAATCGCGCGCCGCGCCGATGAAGTCGTAGACTTGCTGGCGCCCGAGATCCAGGAAGCCTTACCCCCGGTACTGGGCGCCCTCACCACAGCAAATCCGGGCGATGAAACAGTCACGGCACGTCCGGCCCTGCTCACCGAAGTTGCAGGCACTCCCGCGCGATCGGCTCTCGTCACGGCCCTGATCGACGCACGGCTCCTCGTCAGCGATGAGGACGCCGGAGGGCATGTCTTCGTCCGCGTTGCACATGAAGCACTGTTAAGCCGTTGGCCGCGCGCTGGTGACATTGTGAATGCAAACCGGAACTTCCTCGAGACGCGCGAACGACTTAGGGCCGACGCCCACCGTTGGCACCTCGAGAGCAGGAATCGAGAGCTTCTCCTTCCGTCCGGCAAACGTCTCGCGGAGGGCGAAGAGCTGCTGCTGTCAAGACGGGAGGAGGTCGACGATGACGTCCTTGAATACATCGAGGCGTCTTTGCGCGCCCATCAGCAGAGAGAGGAGAAGGACCGGCAGGCAGAGCTGGCGCTGATCGTGGCCGCCGAAGAGGCAAAACACGAGCGCCTGGAGCGCGAGGCCGAGCGCCGGAGCCTCGCGGCTGCTGCGGCAAACCGGCTTGCCGGACGTACGCGCAATGCCGCGATTATGGCGATAGTGCTCGCTCTCATGGCGGGCGCAGGCGCACTGATCGCCTTTAGGGCGCAGGAGGAAGCGAGGTGGCAACGCGACCAGGCGCTGCGCAACCAGTCTCTTTCGCTCTCCTTTCTTTCACAGCAGTCCACGGCGACGCGCAACACCGAGGCTGCGATCCTCTTGGCGCTCGAAGCACTGCCCTCGAAAGACCAGTCCGAGCGGCCATATCTCTTTGAAGCGGAGGCAGCCCTCTACAAGGCCCTGCTGGCGCACCACCAGATCAAAATCTTCCGGCATGCCGCCGGCGTTGCGGATGCGGCGTTCAATCCGAGCGGCGATCACATCGTCACTGCATCCTACGATAAAACTGCAGGCATCTGGGACATCTCCAGCGGTGCCGAAACTGCAGTTCTAAAAGGTCATGAAGGGGCCGTGGAGAGGGCTGAATTCAGCCCGGACGGGAGCCGTATCCTGACGGCCGCGAGGGACGGCACTGCGCGCGTCTGGAACGCCATCTCGGGAGAACAGCTCTTCATCCTGCAGCCGGTAGGTAATTATCCAACGGCAATCTTCAGCCCGAATGGAAACCAGGTGCTGACGGCGGGGGAGAACAGCGATGCAGCGCTCTGGGACGCTCGGACCGGAAGAAAAGTCCTGAGTGTAAGCAGCGACGGATATGCACGGGCTGGCTTCAGTCCGGACGGCCGCAGCTTCGCGACGGCACGCAAGCACTTTGTTTCGATCTGGAATACCGCAGATGGCGCACTGACGCGGTCAATCCGGGTGAACTCCCGGCCCTACAGCCTGGCGTTCAGCCCGGACGGAAGCCGGCTGCTGGCTGGCGCGTGCGGCCCGCTTTCATACGGCGGCACTTCCAGCCTTTTGGATGTGTCGAAAGGAACGGAGATCGCAAAGTTGGCCGGCCAGAAGAGCGACACGCAATTGAACGGCGTGATTTTCAGTCACGGGGGTCAGCGAATCGCCACGGTATCACTCGACGGCGCTGCCCGGATTTGGGATGGAGCGTTAGGAACGCTGCATGACCTGCTCGGCCAGGAGGTTTCGGGTTTGAAGCTGGCTGATATCGGTGCGGATGAACGCGATGAGGAGATGAACGGTGCTTTCAGCCCGGACGACCGCTTCCTGGCGACCGCTTCGGTCAATGGACCGATCCACATCTGGGACGTTGAACGCGCCTCGTTGGTCACGACGATCGCCGGTCATGAATCTTTAGTCGAGCATCTGGATTTCAGCCCGGTTGACGGCAACATTCTTCTCACTGCTTCACACGATGGCACAGCTCGGCTGTGGGATGTCGACGGCGCACTGACGACGACGCTCTCTCATGAATATCGGCCGACTTTCGCGGTCTTCAGTCCCGACAATGTCCACCTGCTGACCGGTGGCGGCGACAGCGCGGCGCATCTGTGGGATGTTGTGAGCGGGCGCGAGATAATCCGGCTCGATACACATGAGATCGTTCAACGCGCGACGTTCAGTCCCGATGGAAGGCGCGTCGCGACGGCATCTCTTGGGGGCCAGGTCCGAATTTGGGAGGTGGCCAGGGGATTCGAAACCGCCCAGTTCCGATCACATGGTGGATTGATCCAGATCCAGTTTGGTCGCGATGGCAAATCGCTTGTTTCCGCATCGATCGACGGTACCGCGCAGCTGTGGGACGCGGCGACCGGCACCGAGCTGGCCGTCATCAAAACAAGCAGCAAGCTGCCGCAGGCCATTCTTAGCCCCGACGGAGGTCTGATCCTCGCGGCCAGGGAAGACAATGCGGGCCACCTCCTGAAGGCGGGCGGGGCTGAGCTTAAGGCTCTTGTGGGGCATCAGGATCGCATCACGGCAGCGGCCTTCAACCCGAACGGTCAACTGGTCGCCACGGGCTCACTCGACCACACGGCCCGAATTTGGTCGACCATGGACGGAGCAAACATCGTAACGCTAGAGGGACATACCGACGAGGTGACGGTGCTCGCCTTCAGCCCCGACGGTCAATCGCTGCTGACTGCCTCACGCGATGGAACCGTCCGGATCTGGAGCGTCTCTGGCGGACTGGAAAGGGCCGTTCTTAGGGGCCACGGCGGCGCGGTGGACAGCGCCCAGTTCAGTCCCAGTGGTTTGTTTATCGTGACCGCGTCGTCCGAAGATCGCACGGTCAGGCTATGGGCGACGCAATCGGGACGCCAGATTGCCGTCCTCGCCAGCCAGGACGAAGCGACCGTTCGACCGGGCCTTACACGCGCAGCCTTCAGTTCCGACGGCACCCAGATCGCAATTATTTCCGGTGAAGAAAGGGTCCGTATCGTTCGCGTCTTCCAGACACCCAACGACCTCATTGACTTCGCCCGGCGCACCGTGCCCCGCGAACTAACCCCTTGCGAGCGGCGAAGCTTCTTCCTTCCTGAAGACCCTGCAACTGGTACTTGTCCGGGCTGATGTCGGCAACGGGGTCAGATTTTGCCGCTTGAGCCGGCCGCCGGAACGGCAACTTTGCGCCGATAGCGGCCATCCAGGGTGCCTTTGGCGCTTCCTGAAATCCGACTTCCCAAACGACCACGCTGGCCGACGTGTTTGGCAAGGCCGGTGCTGGCGGTTGGCTCGAGACAGCGCGTGAAACGGGCGACCCGCAGATGATTTTTCCGTGCTATGATGGTGTTGTGACGCTTAATCGACCTCGGCAATGGCAGAGGCCGAAAGCTATTTTGCCCTGGCGCAGGAAGTTTTGCGCCCAAGCACGGGCTCAACTCCGAAACGCTGGGTGTGCTGCCTTTTTCTGACTGATCCGGGGCGAGGAGGTGTCCATGTCCACGAGTGGTATCGACCGCCCGCTGCAGCCGGGCGACCGGGCACCGAATATTGTGCTCGACGCGATCTCGCGCGAAGGCAAGATCGCGCTCGACGATTTTCGAGGCCGTAGCCCGTTACTGGTCGGTTTGTTTCGAGGCCTGCATTGTCCATTCTGCCGGCGCCATGTCGCGGTGATGGCGCAGCTCAATCCGGCCCTGAAGGAGATAGGCATAGAATGTCTCGCCGTGGTCAAGACGCCGGTCGAACGTGCGCGGCTCTACTTCCGTTACCATCCGCTACCCGATCTTCTTAGCGCATCCGACCCGAAGGGCGCTTCACACCGCGCCTTCGGTTTACCCATCCTCGAGCTCACGGAGAATGAAACCGATTGGCCGCACAAGCTCGGAATGGACGCGGTCATGACAATGCGGATCGATCGGCCGGGGGAGTTGCCCGAGCCGATGAACCCGGCTGCGGCGGGCGACTTTTTTGAGAAAAAGGACGGGTACGAAATTACGGAGGCCGACCGGCAGATTATGATCGCCGGTCACATGCCGCTTGTCGGCGAGTTCTTGCTCGATCGGGAAGGCATTGTGCGCTGGACCTTCACGGAAGCTGAAGAGGACGGCCAAAATGTATGCCGGGCTCCAAATCCCAAAGAATTGATGGCGGCAGCTTTCCAAGTCGCACACTAATCTAGAAAGGGGTTCTGGTGTTCAGAGATCGCCGCGTCCATGAGCGTAATCAGGGCCGGGCGATCCTCGCGTTGTGCTTTCCGGTGCCGAAAGTCTTCACTGGCCATGTTCAAGTCTCGATATGACGAATTTCGTTCCGGCAGAAGAGACCAAATATTCGCTGCTGCGGCAGCCTCGAGACGCCTATCCACTGCGGCCCCGACGGCATGCGGGAAAGCTGAATCATACCTGCCATCCAATATCAGCCAAGATCATGAAGATGCCGTCGATTCAGCTGTTCTCATTCAATCTGGCAGGCCTGCTTTGCGATATCCGTCGACGAAATGGTCACGCGTTGCCTGATCTCGAAAGGGCTGTGAAGCGGCCCAATGGCTGATCGTGAAATGTGGATTGCTCGCCATGAACAGCGCGCCTTCCTGGTGGGCCTCGTCCGTTCGTCCCAGTTGTGCAAGGCTTGCTGCAAGCACGCGCCGCGAAATCGTTCGGTACGTGGCCTCGTTGCGTAACGTGACGACCGCCAACTCATACTGGCGGGCGGCGTATTGCGCGAATCCCAGATCCCAATAGTACCATTTGGGCGGGTGCGGGTTCAGGCGCAGTGCCTTTTGGACCTGTTCAATCGCGGTGGCCGGCTTACCGCTCAACACTGAAAAATCCGAAAGGTCCGCCCAGGCATCGGCGTAATTCGGGTCAATCTCGAGCGCGGTCGCGAACTCCGCATCCGACGCGGGCCAGCTCCGTTCATATGCCAGCAAGTGGCCAAGGACGAAGCGGCAGCCGGCATCGTTCGGGTCGAGCTTCACGGCTTTTTCTGCCATGGCAACGGCCACAAGCCGGTTGGGCACCTCTGGCTCGCCCCACTGCGCCCAAGCCTGCCAGAGGTGAAAGGCCAGGAGCCGATGCGCCTCCGCATAGTCCGGGTCGAGCGTGATCGCCCGCTGCAACAGAAGACGCGATTCGCGCGACGCCTCCGGCGAAATCCCGATCAGCGTCCGGCCACGCACGCAAAGATCATAGGCTTCCATGCTTTTTGGCCGGTTGCGCGGCGGCGGCTGTGTCACCAGGCGGCCGATCAGAGCCTCGACGATCTTGGCGGTCACCTCGTCCTGCACCGCAAAAATATCTTCAAGATCGCGGTCAAAGCGGTCCGCCCAAAGATGAGTTCCGCTGACGGCATCGATCAGCTGAACGTTGATGCGCACACGACCAGCGGCACGGCGGGCGCTGCCTTCCAGCAAATAGCGGACGCCAAGATCACGGGCAATCAGCCGGATGTCGATCGACTTTCCCTTGTAGGCAAAGGTCGAATGGCGGGCGATCACGAACAGGCTGGCGTTCCGCGACAGATCGGTGATGAGGTCTTCAGTCAACCCGTCCGTGAACACGTCCTGTTCGGCGTCGCCGCTCATGTTGGTGAAAGGCAGGATGGCGATAGAGGGTTTTGACGGCAGCGCCAGTGGCACGGTTTCGCCGTCTTTCCGGGCTGCAATTGCCAAATGCCGCACCCGGTAGACGCGCACGGGCTCAGCAATATTCTTCAACGACGTCTGTCCGAGATCGTCGAACCCGGTCTCCACCTTCCGCTTGACCTGATCGTAAACGCTGCCCGAAACGCAGATGTCTCCAGGTTCGCCCAATGCCTCCAGCCGAGCGGCAACGTTGACGCCGTCGCCGTAAAGATCGCTACCGTCCACAATGATGTCGCCGAGATTGATGCCGATGCGCAGGATCACCCGCCGGGAGTCCGGCAAACTGTCGTTTGCCTCGGCCGTGCGGTATTGGAGGTCGACTGCGCACTGGACGGCCTCGACCGCGCTGGCGAACTCGACCAACACGCCGTCACCCATGACCTTAACCAGGCGGCCTCGATATCGAGCGATCAGGGGAGTCAGAATATCGCGCCGTCGGGCCTTGAGGACCTCGAGCGTTCCTTGCTCGTCCGCTTCCATGAGGCGGCTGTAGCCGACAACGTCCGCGGCCAGAATTGCGGCAAGACGGCGCTGGACGCGTTCTTCGGCCATTGAGGTAGGTGCCTCAGAAAATTCACTTGCACAAATGGTATTGGGACCATGCGGAGATGTCCATCGGGCTGCCTGATGGCAGCGAGTTGTTGGGTCATGGCGTCCTTGAGATAGCGCCGGATTTGTCTATCCAAATATCATAGAGAGCCGATCTGACTGGGTTACTATGACGGCTACTAGGTGCGGGTTCTATGCGTCGGAAATGCCGCTCTGCGCGTCTCCATTGGCGACATGCGCATTGTGCTGGGACAGAACAACCGCCTCAGTCCTGTTCTTCGCATGCAGCTTGTGCATGATACGCGAGATGTGCGACTTGACCGTATTCTGCGACAAGTTCAGTTCATTGGCGATGACCTTGTTGGACAGGCCGCGCAACAAGGTTGCCAGCACCTGTCGCTCGCGTCCCGTGAATACGATGTTGGCTGGGCTCGCGATCACGGGCAGCGCGGTCGCCATGCCGTTTAGGGCAATAGGCGTTTGCAAGGCGACGATATTCTCCGGCGAAACGGAAACCCAGCTTGCGCAGTCCATGTCCAGCGATCGCGGAAAGTAAACGCCACCGGCGATTACCAATCGAAGCGCAGCCAAGGCAATCTCGACAGAAACGGAGTGTGCAATGTAGCCTCTCACGCCAAAGCGGGTCACTTCGGAAATCATTGCATCTGAAATAGTTGATGCTTCGAGCCGCGTGAGGAGCATGAGAGGGGCGTCGGGCAGCAATCGGTGAAGCAAAGAGAGGCTCTTCAGTACGCGCTCGTCCGTTATGGCAGCGCCTCCGATGTTGAGCGTAGCAAGACTGATAGCTTTCCCGACCACGGAGTCCAATTGATGCGGGGTCTCGATCTCCAGGATAGCGAAATCCCGGAACTCATCACGAAGAATCCGCGCGAGACAACTTCGCCATAGCGGATGGTGGTCGACTATAACGATGGAAGGACGCTCGCAAGGCGAGCCGTTCTGTTCGACCGAAAGCGAGAGAGTCAATACACCCTCCTTATTGGCTCCCCAAAATAATATAAGCGAGTTAGCTGCTGCTAATCTACCTTTAGTTGGCCGTATGGTTAAGATCGGTCGCATTTGACACAAATTTGCGGCAATTCTGTCTGACGGACTTCCACCGCGATCCTGCAGGCCGTGGCGCCGGGCAGATAATCCCAATTCCGCGTCGAACCGTAAATTCCAGCGGCTGATCGACAGGCAAACCTACGCGATGCACAACTGCATCGGGCGCCCTCTCCGACAGGATCAAGCACTCACGCCCCATTTGTGGCGCGCTGAGACGAACTCGCGCCCGGTTTCCTCGGCTGCGTGCAGATTCACACGATATGGATCAGGTTTGCCCAGATGATTTAGACCAGTGCAAAATCGACTTGCACGACGGTTTGCTGTTCGATGATCGCGGTTTGTGTTGCGTCCACATCCATGTCGATCTTGCCATTCCAGTCCTCGATGTCCACGACGGCGTACTGATCGGCGTTGGCCTGCTGGAGCACGTCAACATATGCTCTGACAGCGTAAAGTTCTTCCAGTTCGCTGTCGATGTCGATGTCGATGTCGACGTCCTGATCGAGCTCGATATCCTGGTTCACGTCGACCGTGCCACCAGGTGGTCCGTCGCTGATCCGCAGATCGATCGTCGTATCCTGTTCGACCTCGACGGAGTCCCACAGGAAAACATCCAGATGGAGTACACCGTCGACGTCGAAGATTTCGAGATCGAGATCGATCTCCTGATCGATGCGCATTTCCTGATCGAGCAGAACCGCGAAATTTCCTTCGCCGTCGACGGTTAAGGAAATGTCTACGTCCTGGTCCATCACAAGATCCTGGAATATGTGCAGGCGCGCCGCCACCTCGCCCACGTAGCCGCTGACCGCGAAGCTTGCATCCTGGTCGACCAACACGGTTTGCATCACATTGATGCTATGTACGTCGTCGGTCCCGGCCGGCCCGAGATCGTTCGAACCGGCGCCGACACCAGTGGGCGGGTCGTCGATTTCGTCCAACTCGCTATCGTTCGGACCGAGGCTGACACCACCGCCGGCGTCGTCGCCGCTTGGCTCATCTTGGTGATCGTGCCCGTCATGGCTGCCGGCGCCTTCTCGCTGGGTGATCGCGGGAGATCTCGGCCCGGAGGAATTCTGAGCCACGGAGATGGAAATGACGTTTGGTCCGTCCGTCGCTCCAAGGGCGCCCGAGAGGTCGTGCGCGTCGCTGGACGGAGCCAGATTCTTGATCGGCATTGTCGCGGGATTCCCATCGAAGCCGTGCGCCGTCGGCCCGCCTTCCTGCTCGCCCGGTGCCTGATCGGCAACCGAATGCATGGCCGGCGGAGCGGCAGGGAACGGGATCTCGCTCGGCACGGCCAAGCTGCCAACGACGGTCAATTCCGGCCCGGCGATTTCCTGCGGATCGGCTCCGATGGGTGGCAGGGCGCCGCGGGTTCTTCTATCGGTGGGAAGCATCCCAGCCTCTCAATCTTCTCGGAAGGCCCGGTTGAAGCTCTCGAGGAGGGGACGCAGCATATAGTGGGCGACAGTGAACTGTCCGGTCCTAATCAGTACTTCGGCCGGCATTCCGGGCATGATCTCCACCTCCGGCAACTCACGCAAGGACGTCTCGCTGATCCGGACGCGGGCGATGTAATAGGCCCGCGCCGTTTCCTTGTCGATTTGGCGGTCGGCGGAGACATAAGTAAGGACGCCATCGACGGGAGGCACCCGTCGGTGCTTGTATGCCAGGAGGCGGACCCGCGCTTGGAGACCGGCACGGACCAGGTCGATGTCCTCCGGTTTGACCTGAGCCAGCACTATCAGGCGGTCCCGACGCGGGACAAGATCCATGAGCGGCTCGCCGGCGACCACCACCCCTCCGAGAGTGTGGATACGCAGATCCGTGATCGTGCCGGCTTCGGGCGCGCGAACGATTGTTCGGCCCAGCACTTCCCTTGCGGACTGAATACGCTCGATAAGCTGGTAAATCTGTGCTTGAACGTCGCGCAGCATCTCGGCGCTCTTGTTGTCTTGGTCGCTCCTCATCTGGAGGATCATTGCATCCGATTCTCCTATGGCTTGCCTGGCCCGCGAAACCTGCGCCAGTGTATCGCCAGACCGTCCGTCAATCTCGGCCTGTTCGCGCTCGAGCTGTAAGAGACGCCCGCGCGTCTGCAGACCTTTGGCGACCATGCTGGCAACAATCGCCATCTCCTTCTTGATGATTGCCGCGCGCTTCGCGGCAGCTTGCGCCTGAAAGCGCAGCGCAGCGATTTCCTCCTTCGTCTGAGCCTTGCGCTGCTGAATGACCCCGATCCGCGATGACTGGAGCTTGTGGTGCGTATCGAAGATCCTGATTTGCCCGGCCATCACCTCCGCCAGCGCGGGGTTGCCCTGAGCGGCCGAGGTAAGGCCAAGCGGGAACTGGATGGCGTCGCGGCCATCGCGCTCCGCCACCAGGCGCGCCTCCAGGGCCCGTGCTTCCCAGAGCTGCGCCTGGAGCACGTGAGCGGTGGCGCGAGCCCTTGTGTTGTCCAGCCCGATGAGCGGCTGCCCAGCGGTCACCTCGTCGCCGTCCTTCACCAGGATCCGGCCGATTATTCCACCCTCCAGATGCTGAATGGTTTTGCGGCTGGACTCTGCCTCGATCGTCCCTCCAGCGATGGCAGCGCTTTCGAGCGGCGCATAGGTTGCCCAGAAGCCGAAGCCGATGACGAACACGCCGACCACCGCGAACGCGCTCGCAGCGAGGAGCCGCAGGCGCCGGAACGGCGTCCCCGGCGGTGGCGGCAGGACGTCTGCGAGATCGTGCGCCACAGTGTGGTTCGAGCTTCTCATGACACGGCCCCCTCGGCTTCCGCCCCGTTAGCGAGGCGTCTCGCCGCCGGCGGCGGTCCCGAGGAGTCAACCTGGCCAAGTTGCCCTGCGCGATTCAGGGCGTTTACGATCTGTGGGCGCCTGACCGCAATGCTGGTGCGCCCGCTCTTGATCTTCCTGGCGACGTCCCGACGGTTCCCGAAGGCATCCATTCTGCCGTTGTCAAGCACCAGAATCTTGTCAGACATGTTCAGGATGCCAAGGCGCTGGGCGATGACGATGATCGTCGATCCTCGCCCCCTCATCTCCTCAATAGCCCGCCGCAAGGCATCCTCGCCTTCGGCGTCGAGGCTGGCGTTCGGCTCATCCAGAACGATGAGACGCGGATGGCCGAAAAGGGCTCGTGCCAGGCCGAGCCGCTGCCGCTGCCCGCCGGACAGCCGCGTGCCACCTTCGCCGATATCAGTCTCGTAGCCCATAGGCAGCCGCATGATCGCTTCATGCAAGCCCACCATGGCAGCGGCAGCGATCACGTCATCCGCGTGGGCCTCCTGCATGCGGGCGATGTTCTGCCGAACCGTCCCGCCTAAGAGCTCGATGTCCTGGGGAAGATAGCCGAGATATCGATGACCACCGGAGGCCAGCCAGAGCCCGATGTCGGCGCTATCGAGGCGCACATGCCCGACCGTGGGAGCGAGAGTGCCCGCAATGATTCGCCCAAGGGTCGACTTCCCGGCCCCTGAGGGACCGACTATTCCAAGGATTTGCCCGGGATTGACGACGAAGGTCAGCCGGCGCAGCGCCGGCGTGTCCGCGCCCGGCGGCATGAAGGTAACCTGCTCGACGGAGAGTTGTCCATTTGGGCGCGGTAGTTCCATTGCCCTTCGAGGCTGCGGCGCGGCCGCCATGATCTTGTGAAGGCGGCTGTAGCCCAGACGTACGCCGCTGACTGCCTTCCAGGTACCGATCGCGCCCTCGACTGGGCCGAGACACCGGCCCAGCAGGATAGAAGTTGCGAAGATCACCGCTGGGCTAACATCGTGCAGAATCACCAGCCAGGCTGCGCATGCCATGACGACGACTTGAGCGAGAAGTCGGACGAAGCGTGCGAGAGCCTGGATTGCTGAGCCACGCATTGCGGCGGCGAGTTGAGCCTCCTTAGCGTCGGACTGGTCATCGTGTAGGAGGCGGGCCACCCCAGGCAGCATTCCCATGGCGCTGATTGCTTCAACATTGCGCAGCAGGGACTCGAACCGGTGTTGGCTCTCTGCCCAGACGGCGCTCGACCGGGCAAAGGGTTTGCGGGTCACCATTTCATTGAGCATCGCAAGCCCGAACAGGACGACCGCCGCCAAAAGGCCGATCGCGCCGAGAAGCGGATGCACCAGGATCATCGCGAGAATGAAGATCGGCGTCCACGGAAGATCGAACAAAGCTGTGCAGGCAGTGCCGCCGAAGAAGGAGCGGAGGCCGCCAATGTCCCGCCAGGCCTGCGCCGCCGCGGCTGGATCACCGCGCATGGCCGACTGCACAGCTGCAATAAGGACCGGGGCTTGCAGGCGCTCATCGAGCCACACCCCAATGCGGATGAGCATCGCGCGGCGCAGGGTCTCCAGGATGGCATGCACGGCCAACGCAACGATGACGATCAAGGTCAACATCACGAGCGTCTCGATACTGCGGCTCGCAAGGACGTGGTCATAGATATGCAGGAGGTAAAGGGGAACCGTCAGCGCCAACAGGTTCACGAAGAAGCTGAGCACCAGGATCATGAGCAGCGAAGCTTTGCAAAGATTGAAAGCGCGCTCGACGTCGGTTCTTCCACGGCCCTTCAAGCGAGAGTGGACTACGGGCGAGTCACTGAGGTTGCGCGCGAGGACCGCAAGCAGCCAGACCTTGGAAAGACGACATGCGCGCTCGATCTCGGCCCCGGCGCCCCCCTTCACCCACGCGAGGACCGTCAGCGATTTCTCTCTGAGGGGACCCAGCGCAAGAACCGCCGACAGCAGCGCCCTGGACGCGCGCTCGATCTCGTTTCTCGCGCTGGCCCTCATCCAGACGAGGCCCACCAGCGATTTGTCTCTGAGGAAACCGAGCGTGAGAACCGCCAGCAGTACTGCCCTCGACGCGCGCTCGACCCCGTTTCTTGCGCTGGCCTTCATCCAGGCGAGCATCATGAGTGACTTGTCCCCGAGGAGGCCGGGCACCCAAAGCAGCCAAGCTTTGCAAAAAAGAAATTTGCGCTCTATTTCGGCTTCCGCGCCGCTTTTCATCCAGGAGAGAGCCATTGTCGGTTTATCTCCACGAGGGTGTCTTGGCGGTGCATTGAAGTGCGTCGACGAGCGAAGTCCGGTCGTCGCAGCTTGCGCCTGCGACGGGTGGCATCGCTCGGCGCCCGGATGAGCCCCGGGCGCCTGGTTTCAGCAACGACGGTCAAGCGAAGTCGAAATCGAAGTCGATATCGATGTCCGCGTCTTGATCGGCGGATTGATTCTGATTGACATCTACGTCGACGTCCTGATCCTGATCGACATCTACGTCATTGTCGTTCTCTTGATCAGTGACGATTTCGGTGTCGTTGTCGTTGTCGGCATCGCCGTCGGCATCGGCATCGGCATCAGCGTCGGCGTCGCTGTCATCATCTGCGTCCGCATCTGCGTCCGCATCTGCATCGTTGTCTGTGTCCGCGTCCTGGTCGTTGTCATTGTCGACGTCGGAATCGTTGGTGTTGTCTAGGTCTACGTCGGAGTCCTGGTCGGTATCGACGTCTACATCCTGATCCTGGTCCTGATCGAGGTCCTGATCGATATCGGCATCAATGTCGAAATCGAAATCATTGTCTTCAATGTCCGGCATGGGACTAACCCTCCCTGTGGTTGACGAACCGCTCTGGCGGGCATCTGCTCGCAGACCGGACCGACGGGCTATCCGGACGATCCCTGTGGATCCTTCGACAACGCGTCGATGGAGGAAGCATCGCCGTTCTCAGCACGGGAAAATAGTTACCAATGAGCATGCGGCCCAAACGGGAAACTCTCATGCCAATTGGTTTATTCGCTTGGGCAAGAGTCAACCCGAACGGGCGAACCCACCGGCTCGTCGAAGGATGAAGCGCTTCTTTTGGGTGGGGCACAGGACAGCAGCGCAGCAGGCACCGGAAGAAAGCCGGGGCAAACCCCGGCTTGTCCCGCGTCGCGGCGGCGATGAAGCTCAGGCGTCGCTGAGGTCCACGATTATGTCGACGTCCCCGTCGGCGGCGGCTTCTTCGTCGAGATCGACATTGATCTCGGTCGCGTCGTCATCCTCTGCCGCATCGATGGCGGCACGTACGGCGGATTCGACGAGAGAGGCGATGTCTACGTCCACGTCAGCGTCGACGTCGTCGCGGATTTCCACGTCAACGTCGGTGTTCTCATCGTTTTCCGAATTCTGTTCGACATCGGCATCGAGACCGTTTTCATCATCATCGTCTACGTCGACACTCAGATCGCTCTCGATTTCGACATCGTCTTCAATCTCGGCGTCGACCTCGACGACGATGACCCCGTCATCTTCGCTGACCTCGACATCGACGTCGATCCGCTGATCGACCTCGGGCCGTTGGTCAGTCGCGATCTCGATGTCACGTCCGCCGGAATCGCCGACGTCGCTGTCGACATCCGCGTCCTGATCCATTTCATCGTTCTGGTCGACTTCCGTGTCGAGCTCGACAATAGCCGGCCGCGAACCGATGACCGTCACCCCCAGATCGACATCGTCGCCAAGCTCGGAGTCTTGATCCAGATCGATGTCGAGATCGCCTGCATCCTCGGTGTTGATTTTGGAGACGTCGTCTTCGTCTTCGTTGTCATCAATATCGACTTCTTCTTTTTCCATCGCGCGTCTCCGTGGTGCAGCCGCGCCCGGTCGGCGCCTGCCATCAGCATCCCACCTTTCGAAAAACGGGCATAGACGCCAAGTCGGGCGAAACACCACGGTGCTGCAGGGACGATCGCACTCCTTGGTGGTAGCCGAAACGGCCCCCTTGGACGGTGGTGTCACCTGATAGGGCCAATACCTATGGGTGCCTGGTTTCCACCGCTCATGCGTTACGACCCAGCTTCAATTTGGCCTTGTCTGGCCGCCCGGCGCACGTCGCAGATGCGCCATTCTGAGACCTTCGCCGACGAAAGAGCTTTGGGTCGTTCTCCGGTAACGGCAGCGCGCAGAAGATTCGGACTGCGAAATCCCATGGCCAAAGAAAACGAGGTAAGTTGTCGGGAGCCGCGCCGTTCGTCCGATGCAAAGCGCAAGAACCGAATACCTAACCTTGAGAAGATAGTCGTAATCACGCACATCACTCTCGACAGCGTCATGCCAATCACCGCCTTGGGTCACTTGACCCATCGTTTTAGGCGGTAAACATTCGCTGAGAATGTCCGCAACGGGTCACGTCACGACGATACTCGCACCGACTTGAAGGTCCGCTATTTAAGATCCGAGACCCGAAGCTGTCGGTCTGCTGTCGGCCCATGAACGGACATCTGACCATGAGTTTGAAGCTCGATCGATCTCGTACGGTCCTGGCATCTGAACGCTGCGGCACATCGAAGCGCGTGGCTAGGAATGCAGCTCGACAAAAGGGCTGCTCGACCCGTACGCTACGGCATGGTGGCCAACCCTTTCGAGCGGAAGCTTGCGGCGATCCTTGCCGCGGATGTTTCCGGCTATAGCCGGATGATGGAGGTGGACGAAGCCGGCACGCTTGCGCGCATGAAGGCACATATTGGTGAGGTCGTCAGGCCCAGGATCGCGGCGCATCGGGGCAATGTCGTCAAGACCACGGGCGAAGGCCTGCTCGTCGAGTTTGCGAGCGTCGTCGAGGCGGTTGAGAGTGCTATCGAAATCCAACGATCGATGGCGGAGCGGAACAGCGGTGAGCCTGAGAACACCCAAATCCTTTACCGCGTCGGGATCAATCTCGGTGACCTCATCTTCGAGGACGGAGACGTCTTCGGCGACGGCGTAAACGTGGCCTCGCGGCTAGAGGGGCTCGCCAAGCCGGGCGGCGTGTGCGTCTCGGACATTGTGCATCAGGCAGTCGAGGACCGGATCCAGGTCCCCTTCCGTGACATGGGCAACCAGCGGGTAAAGAACATCTCCCGACCCATCCGTGTCTGGCAGTGGACGCCCGACGCGGCGCTACAGACGACTCGACCTGTCGAGGCGGCGCTGCATCAGAGGGTACAGTTCGCGACGGCGTCGGACGGCGTGCAACTGGCTTGGGCCAGCATTGGCCAGGGAGCGCCGGTGCTGAAGGGTCCGAATTGGCTGAACCATCTTGAGTACGAATGGCACAGTCCAATTTGGCGTCCGATGCTCGCGAAGCTCGCCAAGTTTTGCCATCTCGTGCGGTTCGATCAACGCGGAAACGGCCTCTCGGACTGGGAGGTTGAGACTATATCGGAAGATGCAATGGCCGGTGACATGTCGACAGTCGCGACCGCCGCACAGGTGGATCGGTTCGCGCTTCTCGGCATCTCGCAAGCCTGCGCCTTTTCCGTGCGCTATGCTGTGGAGCATCCGAAGCAAGTGACATGTCTCGTCCTGCTGGGTGGTTTTGTCCGAGGTCGGCTAAAGCGACCGGGTCTCGACCAAAGGAAGCTGTATGAAGCCGGGGCGATGATGATCCGCGACGGCTGGGGCTCGCCCAATCCTGTTTTCAGGCATTTCTTCACTTCGACGTTCATCCCCGACGCCCCACATGAGATTATGGCGAGCTTTGACGAACTACAGCGCATTGCCACGAGCCCCGAGGCGGCGATGCGACTTTGGCAAATGAACAGCAAAGTTGAGGTGACAGCGCTGGCAAAGAGGGTCCGTGTGCCAACGCTCGTGCTGCATTGCGTGGGCGATCGCGTCGTGCCGATCGAGGAGGGCCGCCTGATGGCAAAACTCATTCCGGGGGCGATGTTCGTCGAACTGCCGGGAAATAACCACGTGCTCATTGAAGGCACGTCAGCCTACGACCAGTTTTTCGAGGAAACGGCTGTCTTCCTGGCGATGCACAATCCGGTCGGGTAGCTTACGACCGGTGATCCACTTTAGAACTGCCGGTTCTACGGCAAGCTTTTGACCTGTGGGAGACCTTCATTTGCGACCATGGAATGGCAGCAATGCGCCGCATCTCGCCCGTTGAGCAGACTTAACCGCATCCCAAAAGCAGACATCCGAGCGCACAGGCGAGGCGGCACGTTTGCACCAGTAGCGAAGGTGGGGCCAAGGCAGCTTTTGACCCAAGTGGAAGTTTCGCTTTTCGGTCACGTCGAACGGTTAGATCCTTGGCATGCCTTTTGGCCGCAATGTTCGCTTCTGGGCAGCAATGCGGAACGGGGCATTGGCTGCCCCGTAGCCTCGATAGCCGCGCCGCTCGACGATCTCGAAGAAGAAACCTTCGCCGTAGGTCTGGCTGTAGAGCTGGAAATAGTCACCGCCCTCATCCCGATCGAAGAGGATGTTTCGGGCCCGCAACCGGTTCGTGAATTCCGGTTCGAGCCCGAGGCGTGCTTCGAGATCATCGTAGTAGTTCGGTGAGATCTCCAACCCATTGAAGCCGAGCTCGGTCAGGCGGTCGGCGGTCTGAAAAATATCGCAGCTGGCGAAGGCCAGATGCTGCACGCCCGAGCCGAAGCTTTCAGCGATAAAGTGACCGGCGAGCGTCCTGCGGTTCTCAGCACCATTCAAAGTAAGCCTAAGCCCGCCATCATCGCTCTCAACGACCTGGCTCCGTACGACGCCGGCCGGATCGATCACATCCACCATGGGCAATTTTGTCGTCCTGAAGATCGATGTGTAAAAAAGCAGCCAGGTCAGCATCTCCTCATAGTTCATTGATTGAGCGAGGTGGTCGATTGCCATCAGCCCGGCATCGTCGCCGACGTCGTTGACCGGTTCGAATTCGATCTCCCAGACTTTTGCCAACTCGCTCCTGCCGTCGATGAAGTAGATCACGCCGCCTCCGACCCCGCGTATCGCCGGTATCGCCAGCTCATCGGGACCATGGCGCTGTTCAAAGGGCTCGGCGCCCAAGGCACGAGCCCGGGCCACGGTTGCGGCCGCATCGTCGACCTTCAATCCGAACGCATAGGCAGAAGCGCCGTGAACGAGGTACGAGGAGTGCGCCAGCCCTTCTTTTTCGGTGTTGACGACAATGTTGATGGCGCCCTGGCGAAGTAGCACCACATCCTTGTGCTTGTGGTGACCGACCAGCGAGAACCCCATGGCACGCAGCAGCAGCACCAACTCTTCAGCCTCGGTCTCGTTTGCGGCGAACTCGACGAACTCGATGCCGCTGACCGCGACACGTTCCGGCAAAGCCGGCACGTCGATCGCGATGTCCGGCTCGGCGCGTGCAACCTGGTCCATGAGGTAGACCAGGGACCTGTGGCCATCGACCGCGATAGACCTGGGCGATCCACCGCGGAACTGGTCGTTGAATATTTCGAGCGACAACGGCCCGTCGTAGCCGGTTGCCGCAACCGCTCGCATGAAGTCGACCACCGGCAGGTCACCTTCGCCCGGCATGTTGCGGAAATGGCGGCTCCAGTACAGCAGGTCCATGTCAATCAGCGGAGCATCGGCAAGCTGGACGATGAAAATGCGATCGCCGGGGATGGCGCGGATCGTCTCCACATCCACCCGTCGGGCCAAGGTGTGGAAGGAGTCAAGGATCAGTCCGATGTTGGGATGGTTCGCCCGCCTGACAATCTCCCAGGCGTCGCGATGGTCGCTGGTATGCCTCCCCCAGGCCAGCGCCTCGTAGCCGACGCGAAGGGCGCGCCGTCCTGCCCGTTCGCCGAGTTCGCGGAAATCGTCGGCGGCACGGTCGATGCCGCCCAGCGCGAGCGGCGAGACGTTGGAACACACCAGCATCAGGTCCGTACCGAGTTCTTGCATCAGGTCGAACTTGCGCTCCGCCCGGTCGAAGGCGCGCGACCGTTGCGGTTCGGGCATTCCCTCGAAATCGCGGAAAGGCTGGAACAGTGTGATCTCCAGGCCGTGATCCCTGATCATCCGCCCGACTTCGGCAGGACTGCCGTCGTAAGCAAGAAAGTCATTCTCGAATATTTCCACGCCGTCGAAGCCGGCCGCGGCGATGGCCGCGAGCTTCTCGCGGAGGTCACCGCTGATCGAGACGGTGGCGATCGAGGTTTTCATCGCCGAGGTCCAAGCCATGCTCCTTGGACTTGGCCAAGTCCAAGGAGCAGATAGCATCTGTAACCTGACGTTCCTGGTCGCATCAAAGAAGCGCGATGACGCGGGTGGGCCCGCCGGTCGCGCCTTTCACCCTGGGAATCCCGAGGAAGAGACGCGCTCCGGATTCAGGGATTGCGTCGAGGTTCGCCAGGCATTCCACGCCCCAACGACCGCTGCCCAACCATTCGTAGTGGACGGGAAACGCCCCGCCCGAGTTAAGTCCTGTGTCCAGTGAAAGCGTGTCGACACCGATCCCCTTCACCTTTCGCTCGCCAATCAGAAACTGCGCGGTCTCGACATGAAAACCGGGGGTGTGATTTCTCTTCTCGTTGTCGTTGCCGGTGAACTTCGGGTCGCCGACCAGCTTGTGCCATCCCGAGTTCATCACCACGCAACAGCCTTCCGGGAGTGGTCCGTTCTTTGACTCCCACGCCTTGATGTCATCCGGCGTGAGCGATGTGTCCGCGTTCTCGGCGGCGCGCGCCGCGATGTTGATGACGGCGACAGGGACGATCAGATCCGAGATCGGGATCATGTCGGCCGTCAAACCGTCGGCGGAGAAGTGGATAGGCGCGTCCATGTGGGTGCCGCTGTGCTCGACGATCGTCCAACGATTGAGGTTCACCTTGTCCTTGGCGAAGGTGACGAGATGCTCGACCGTGAACCATTTCTCGCCGCTGAAGGTTGGAAACCCTTCATAGAGCGCGTGAGAGAGGTCGACCGTGTCGGTAAAACTCGTCGTCGCCGCCTCGGCTCGCGGCACGGTTGGAAGCGTGGCTGCCGCTGCCGCGCCAAGGCCAAGCGTAAATCCGGCTTTCAGCAGACCCCTGCGGGTGGCGTTTTCGCAGATCGAATGAAGGCATCCTGGAGGACACATGTGGCTTTCTTCCCTTCCCTGTTAACTCCTGTCAAAACTAGAAGTGAGGTGCCTGGTGAGATCGCCGACCATCGCTATTCGTCGGCCAATTCCCTCAACGATTTCACCGCGGTGGCATATCCCCGAGGCCCGAGGCCGGCGATGACCGCGGTCGCGATCTTCGACACAAGCGATCGGTGGTAGATCTCCTCTCGCCTGTGAATATTCGAGATGTGGAGCTCGACGATCGGGCCGGAGAACATCTTCAGCGCGTCGAGGATGGCGATCGACGTGAAGGAGAAGCCCGCCGGGTTGATGACGATCCCGGCTCCCTCGTCGATCGCTTCGTGGATCCAGTCGATGATCTGGCCTTCGCTGTTCGACTGGTGGAAACGGACGGGCGTGTCGCCGGCCGCATCGCGGCAGACGGCCTCGATCTCGGCCAGCGTCGTCGTGCCGTAGATTTCCGGTTCGCGCTTGCCGAGACGGTTCAGGTTCGGGCCGTTGATCACGTAGATAGGCTTCACCATGACGGCTCCTTTGTCTTCGATCAGCCCTGGTAACCCAGTAGCCGCGGCAGCCAGAGCACGAGCTCCGGGAAAAAAGTGATGAGAGCCAGCGAAGCGATCATCGCCCACAGGAACGGAAGCACGTCGCGGACGATGTCCTTCAGCGGTACCTCGGCGATCCTCGTCATGATGAACAGCAGCAGACCGTATGGCGGCGTCACTAGGCCGAGCATGATGTTGACCACCACCATCACGCCGAAATGCACCATGTCGATGCCGAGCGCGCGCGCCGTCGGGATAAGGACGGGCACGATCACGAGAAGAATCGTGGTGCCTTCGAGCACGCAGCCGAGCAGCAGCAGCAGGATATTGATTAGGATCAGGAAGCCGATGGGCGACAGATCCCAGCTTGTGAGAATGACCTTGATCGAGTCCGGGATGTTTTCGACGGTGACCACATAATTGAAGACCAGGGCGCCGGCGATCAGCATGCCGATCGAGGCCGAAGTACGTGCGCTGGCCAGCACGGAATTGTAGAAGTCGGCGAAGCTGACACTGCGGTAAAGGACGACTGAGATAACCAGAGCATAGGCCGCAGCCACGGCCGCCGCTTCGGTCGGCGTGGTGACGCCGGAGTAGATGCCGCCGAGCAGGACGACCGGCATCATGAGCGAGGGGAAGGCACGCCAGGTGATGCCCGGCAGTTCGCGCAGCGGTGTCGGCGCCTCGACCGGAAAGTTGTTGCGCCGCGCCTGATAGGCCACGATCCCCATCTGCGCCGCCGCCATCAGCAGGCCGGGAATGACGCCGCCGAGGAACAGGTAGCCGATCGAGGCATCGGAGACGAGCGCATAGATGACCATGGGGATCGATGGCGGGATGATCGGCCCGATGACCGCGGTCACGGCTGTCAGCGCCGCGGCGTAGCTCGGCGTGTACTTGCCGTCCTTGGTCATCATCATCTGCATCATCTTGCCGGTGCCGGCTGCATCGGCGATGGCCGATCCCGACATGCCCGCAAAGATGATGCTCTGGACGACGTTGACGTAGGCGAGGCCGCCCCGGAACCGGCCGACCACGGCATCGCAGAAGCGCAGCAGGCGCTCGGTCATCGAGCCGATGTTCATCAGCTCCGCAGCCAGGATGAACAGCGGCACGGCGAGGATGATGTAGTTGTTGTACATCCCGTTCAGGAGCTGCTCGGCCGCCGTCCCCATGTCGAGCCCTGCCAGCAGTAGATAGAGGATCGAGCCGGCGATCATGGAGTGCCCGATCGGCAGTCCGAGGAAGGCAAGCACGGTGATCGCGACGACCGAGATCGAGAATGGGCTGGCGAGATTCATACGCCCGATCCCGCCTTGGTAGGATCGAACTCCTTTGGCGCCTTGCCGAACACGGCCTGCCAGGACAGCCAGAGGTAGCGGAGAATGACAGCCACGACGAACAGGATGTAGATCGAGAACAGCCAGTCGAAGCGGATCTTCAGATAGGCGGTCTTTTCGACCTTCATGAACGTCACGTAGTCGAGCACGGCAGGAAACGAAATCGCATAGAGTGCGATCAGCGATGCCGCCGCGATGAGGAACATGATGCGGCGAACACGCGGTGGGGCCGAGGCATAGAAGAGGTCGAAGCGGATCTCCTCCTCCTCGCGGACAACGAAGGCCGCACCCCACAGCACCAGCCAAATCCACAGGATCACGCTGATTTCGTTGGTCCAGCCGATCGGCATGTCGAGCAAGTAGCGAAAGACGATCTGCAGCAGGAAGGCCGCGAACATTGCCGCCAGCATCACTGCGAGGACGTTCTCGGCGCGCCGGTATAGCCAGCGGCCAAGGTTTCGGAGCGAAGGTGTCACGCGGGCTTCTCCGCCTGTGAAAGCCATTTCTGGAACGAGGAGGCGCGGCGGAAGTCATCTCCGCCACGCCTCCAGCTTAGAGCGCGTTGATCTTGTCGACCATGCCGGCCGGCCAGTCCTTGGCGAGGTCCGAGGACAGGTATTTCTCCTGAGCGTATTTGCGGAACGCAGCGATGTCGGGCTCGTAGAGCTTGAGGCCCTTGCCCTTGAACAGCTCGACCAGCTCCTTCTCGCGCGCAAG
Source organism: Mesorhizobium newzealandense (assembly GCF_042682145.1). Lineage (NCBI taxonomy): Bacteria > Pseudomonadati > Pseudomonadota > Alphaproteobacteria > Hyphomicrobiales > Phyllobacteriaceae > Mesorhizobium > Mesorhizobium newzealandense. The sequence goes on from NZ_JBHUGZ010000010.1 coordinate 303,767, forward strand.
GTGCTTTTGCGTGCTGAATTCGATGGCTGCGTCAGCGGCGGCCTGGAACTTCGCCTGCTTCTCGGCGCCCATGTCGTCCCACACCTTCTTCGACACGGTCAGCAGATCGAAGCCGACCAGGTGCGAGGTCAGCACGATCTGCGACATGACCTCGTAGAACTTCATGTTCTCGACGTTCGGCAGCGGATTGTCCTGGCCGTCGATCGCGCCGGTCTGCAGCCCGGTGTAGACCTCGGCGTAGGCCATCGCGACGGGATTGGCCCCAAGCGCGGTGCCGAGGAACTGCCATGCGTCGCCTCCCGGCATACGCAGCTTGATGCCCGCCATGTCGGCCGGCGTGGTGATCTTCTTGTCCGGCTTGAGGCCGATCTGCCGGGCGCCGAAATAGGTCGGCCCGAGCACGCGCACGCCAAGCTGGTCTTCGGTCATCTTCTTCATCTCCGCGCCGAGATCGCCGGCGAAGAAGGTTTTCAGATGCGCGGCGTCGCGGAACAAATAGGCGGCGGTGACGATCGACCACGACGGGATCTGCTTGGAGATATCCTGCGGTGCGATGTTGCCCATCTCGAGATTGCCGCGCTGCAGGGCGACGAGCTCGGTACCCTGCTTAAACAGATTGCCGCCGTAGTAGCCCTCAAAGATGAAGTCGTCCTTGATCGAGCCGGCGAACATTTTCATCATGTCGGCGCGGATGTCCTGTTCGGAAAACACGGCCGAGAAGCGCAGCTTCGGCTTGTCCTGGGCGAGTGCCGGAAAGGCTGCCGTCGTGGCGAGCACGCCCGCCCCGACGAGGAGTTCCCGGCGTGTGGCATTGAAAGTCATGTTCTTTCCTCCCTATTGGCTAGTGTCCAAGTCCTTTGTCGGCTGGGTCACGGACGCTCCCAAAGGCGGCAAACGCCGCCTTCATCCGTTCAACATCGGGCGCAAGCCCGGTGAAAAGTTCAAAAGCCCGCACGGCCTGGAACACGGCCATTCCCTCGCCGCTGAGCGTGCGGCAACCCCGTTGCCGCGCCTCCCTGAGCAGTTCCGTTTCGAGCGGCAGGTAGACGATGTCGGCGACCCAGCACTCCGGCCGCAACAGATCGGCGGCGATCGGCATGCCGGGCAACTTTGCCATCCCGACCGGCGTCGCGTTGACGATGCCGTCTGCGCGAGCCGAGGCCGCAGCGAGGTCCGAGATGACCTCCACCTTTTGCGTGCCGCCGGCCGACCCGAGCCGCGACGCCAGCGCTTCGGCCCGATCACCCTGCAAGTCGGTCACCAGCAGCGTCTCGACGCCGCTTTCCAGCAAGGCTTGGGCCACGGCAGCGCCGGCGCCGCCGGCTCCCAGCAGCAGCACCTCCCGACGCTTCTGTCCGGCCAGCCCGTGGCGAAAACTCTCCTTGAATCCCCACTTGTCGGTGTTGTGGCCGATGCGGCGGCCGCCCCGGAACACCACGGTGTTGACCGAGCCAAGGATCTCGGCCGCCTCGGAAAGCTCGTCGAGCAGCGGGATGATTTCCTGTTTGTAGGGGAATGTGACGTTGAAGCCGGTGAAGCCGAAGTGCCCGGCAAAGGTGATGAGATCGCCCAAAGGAGGGGCAGTTTCGCCCATCGTTTCGGTATCGAGCAGCGTATAAACGCAGGAGAGCCCCTGGGCGCGGCCTTCCGCCTCGTGCATCGCCGGCGTCCTAGAAAGCTGAATTCCACGCCCGAGCAAGCCGACCAATATGCGGCGCGAACTGGGAGACGTCTCCCATTTTTCCGCAGTGGTGGTGGCCAACGAGGCCAAGCGATCCTCCCAAATCGAACTGGAGGCAACTTTGTACCAGTCAGTTAATTTCGTCAACAACTTTGTACTATTCGGTTAATTTGCTAGACTCAGATGCCGGTGCCACGATTGCGAGGAGCGGACATGAGTGACGAGATGATGCTGAACGAGAAGGCGGCGGCGGGGGGGCGCAGCGGGTGGAAGCAGGATCCCGCCGGCGTTCAAAAGAACATACTCGCGGTGGCGATGACCGAGTTTGCCGCAAACGGCCTGTCCGGCGCGCGCATCGACGAGATCGCGGCAAAGACGCATACGTCAAAGCGGATGATCTACTACTATTTCGGCGACAAGGAACGGCTCTACGGCCGGGTCCTAGAGGAAGCCTACCGGCAGGTGCGAACGGGCGAGCAGGAGCTGGAGCTTGATCACCTGTCGCCGGTCGAGGCACTGAAGCAGCTCGCCGAGTTCACCTTCGATCATCACAGCCGCCACCCGGATTTCATCAGGATCGTGATGATCGAAAACATCCATCATGGCGTGTATCTAGAACAGTCCGAGCTGATCAGGCTGTTGAATGCAGGGGCCATTCAAAAGCTTGAGGCGATTTGCCGGCGCGGGCGTGCGGATGGCCTTTTCCGTGAAGACGTGTCCCCTCTCGAACTGCACTGGCACATCAGCGCGTCGAGCTTCTTCAACGTCTCCAACCAAGCCACCTTCTCACGCATTTTTGGCAGCACGCTCTACACCGTGGATGGGCAGCGCTCGCTCCGAGATCATTTGGTGGAAATGGTCGTCGGCCTTGCGCTGAACCCCGAGCATCCGAAAGGCCGCACTCGTGGAGCCGCACGCCCCTGATCGTCGTGCTTTCCTGATATTCAGTTTTGAGAGCTGAGAGGCTGTTGCGGACCTACTTCAGACCTTGGTTCCACCGGCCTGCACGTCCTCTATCGTTCTTCGGACGCCAAAAAGCCGACAGACCGCTGGCGGCCCAATCCCGGCCATTGGCGGCAGCCGGTTTGATTGAGCTTTGTGAAACGGCTTTCCGTCCGCAATTGCCTTATAAAGGTTTAGAGCGTTTCCGCGAAAGGACGAACCGCTTTGACCGGCCTGATCACCGAACGCGCTGGCCGGTAAAGGGCGAGACAAAGCACCATGATCTTGGTGAGGAGCGTGGTCTTGGAGGAGATGCTCTCCGAGGTGTTGAGAAGAATGAGCCAGCCCACCATCGGCAGCCAGACGCCGGGATGGCAGCGGCGCGCCACCTCATGCATGAACAGCGCGAAGCTCGACATCATCAAAAGGGTGAAGAAGGCGCCCTGGTAGACCGTCATGCGGATGAATGGATTCTCGATACCCCATTCGAGGCCGTTGATGCGGCGCAGGCTCTCGACGAGGTCGACGCTCGGCCCGACGATCACATCGCGCAGTTCCAGATAGTTGAAGATCTCGAACATCTCGACGCGGGCATTGGCGCTGCCGCCATCCGAAACGAAGCGGCCGAGCAGCGCATCGAAAAAGCCCTCCGAGGCCAATATGGCGATGGCAGCCGGCAGCAGCGCGACCAGCATCATCGCCAGGGCGGCGCCGAGCAGGTTGACGCGTCCCGTGCGCAATTTTCGAAAGCCGTGGAAAAGCAGATAGCTGCCACCCAGGAGGATGGTCACCACCATCGCCGAACGGCCGCCGAACGCAACGAGTGCCGCGCATTGCAGGCCGATCATCGCCAGCCGCAGCGGAGCCGGCAGCGATCTCGCACCGCTCAAAAGGGCAAGCACGTAGATCGACGTCAGCGTGGCGTTGACAAGCGGATGCCCCTGCAGCGCGCTCGAACGCAGATCGGTGGCAAACACCTCGCCATCGAAACGATAGGGAAACACCAGTGTCTTGGTGGCGAATTCGACAAGGGCGAGCAGCGCATTGACCGTCATGACCGCGTGAATGACGGTGCGCAGCCGGGCGAATGTCCATTCGTCATCCTCGCCGAGCATGAGCACCAGCAGCCCGGAAGCCACGAACGTGTCGACCATGCCGGCCATGCCTGGACGTTGCCTGACGATGACGACGACCAGCAGCACGACGGCGATGACGATCATCAGCGCGGTGGCGGGCCGCCTGTCGGCGACGTGGACGAGGTAGCCGACCGGATTGCCGAACGTGCACGAACGCCAGGCAAACAGCAGAATAATGAGATAGGTGGAGGGATGTATCTTGGTTGCCGCGCTGCCTGACAGGCCGTCGTAATTGTAGCCCAAGAGCCAGAGCATGCCGCCCGAGACGCTGAACAGCACCACCACGGCCGCGATCAGTCCAAACTGGGTCACCGCATCGACGGAGGTGCCGGCGCGGGGCGCGGCAGCGCCGAAAGTCGAGGCGGTTCCGCTCCAGCCGGAGGCCATGTCAGGCCACCTCGTCGACCAGCAAAGCGCCTGTCGGCACCCGCCCCATGACGGAAATCGCCTGCACCGCCGCCGTCACATCGCGCATCGGCGTGGCGTTCAGCCTGGCGACGAGCACGATCTCGTCGACCATGGCGACCAGCGGCGAGGCATTCAGATTCTCGGCCAGCGCACCGCCATCGACGACGACGAGTTCGAAACTCCGGCTCGCCTGCGACAGCATGTGCTGCGCGAAGTAGACGCCGTGCGCTTCCTGGAACATCGCCTTCGGCCGGCCCCTGCCCAGCAGGGCGACGTTGCTGCCCGGGGCGTAGCGGCTGACGGCTTCAAACGCATACTCGCCGCGCAGCACATCGAGTATGCCCGGCTGCGGGTCCTTCTGGCCGTTGCCGGTGTTGGTATCGACGAACAGGACCCGGCTGCCCCTGGCCGCCGCGGCGTTTGCGATGAGCCGTGCGATCCTGTTGCGTTGCTGGCCATCTTCCGGCGGCGACGTCACCAGGATCGACGGCACCAGCGGCCAATCCGGCGGACGCCGGCCGGAACTGAACATGCGCCGGAGCGCGAGACCGACGACAGCGTCCGTCTTCTGGCTGGACGCGACGGCCGGGCTCGTGCCGAAAGGCCACCAGCGCCATCCTGCCTTTCTTCCCGCCGGCAGGATGCCAAGCACGGGGGCATCGATGGTGAATTGCATCTGGTTGCTGGAAAGCACTGTCGGCGAGGAGTACTCGGCGATCAGCGCCAGGCCGGTGCCCAGCCCCAATCCGCCAAACACGGCGCCAAGCAAAAGCAGCCCCAGCGGCGGCCAGCTCTTTTTTTGCGCCGGCATGGCATCCGAAATGACACGCGCGTTGGTGCTGTCGACATTGATCTGCTCGCGCGTTTCCTGGGCCCGCTGCAGGTAGGTTGCGTAGACCGAACGAACCGCCTCGAGATCGCGCTGCAATTCGCGCAGCCGCACGGATGCCTGGTCGGTGTCGAGCGATTTGTTCTTGAGGCCGGCGACCTTCGCTTCCAGCGCCTGCTGGTTGGCGAGCGCCCGCACGTAGTCGGTCTCGGCGGCCGTCTGGATCCGGCCGAGCTCGCGCGCGATCAGCTGCCGCGTGTCACGCAGCTGCTGCTGCGCGGCGATCATCGACGGATGGCGCGGTCCCAGTTCCGTGCCAAGCTGCGAGACCTGGTCGACAAGCGTTGCCTCCTGTGACCGCAGGCTCGAAATCACCGACGAGCGCATCGCTTCCGAGGTTGCGTCCGACGTGCCGCCCTGCCTGCGCATCTGGTCGACCTGCGCCTTCAGCGTCGCGGTGCGGCTTTGCGCCGCCGACAGTTGCGTGTTGAGCTCGGTCAGTTCCTGGTCGCTGACCAGATTGCCGGCTGTCATCACCATGTTGTTGGCCGACTTGTAGGCCTCGACGGCATTTTCGGCTTGCTGGACGCGCTTGCGCTGTTCGTCCAGCCGCGCGGTGATCGACGCCGAGGCATCGGTGGCGGATTTTGCGCGCGCGCTCGCCTGGTCGGCCAGATAGGCTTGTGCGATGGCATTGGCCAGAAGGGCTGCCTTGTCGGCGCTCTTGGCGGTGACGATGACGTCGATGACCAGGACCTTGTCCGCCCGCTTCACCGCCAGGCGCCGGCGCAGGCCGTCGAGCGTCTGCACCGTCCTGTCGGTCGCGGCCGGACCCGAACCGAGGACGCGGGACAGCATGCCCTGCCCGTTGAATTCCGGGTCTTCCGTCAGATTGGTTGCCTTGATCGCCCGCAGCAACACGCCGGTCGACTGGACGACGCTGACCTGGCTTTCAACCTGCGTGATGCCGCCGTCGGGCGCCAGCCCGCTCGGATTGATATCGTTGGTGACGACTTGCAGGTCTTGCGGATCGATGATGATTTCCGCCACCGAGCTGTAGAGCGCGGGGGTGAGCAGCCCGTAGAGCAGGGTTGCGAGCGTCAACAGCACGGCGGTGCCGATGATCCAGAGGCGACGGCGCACCAAAATGCGCTTCAGATCGCCAAGCTCGACAGTCGAAGGTGCGTAAGATCCCGCTGATTCCACCGATCCCGCTTCCGGAAAGTATTGCTGAGGCACCACGGGCAGAGATGATAGCATAGCTGCCTCCTACAATACTCCATTTGCCTGCAAGACAAAATTGCGGCGTGAGCCTAGCTATTCCTCCAATTGTTAAAACATTATTAATTATGTTCGGAGCGCGCATGAATTTTGGCACGGAGTTTGCTTAGAACGAAAACGGAGTGTTGAGATTGCAAAACTGAGCAGGAGACGGGCATAGATGGTGCAACACTTCAACCGGGCCGGCCGCGTCGGCAACGACATTCGCCAAACCGTCGGGCGTTCGATATGCGGGTAAGCCTTCGCCTGGACAGCCAATGCGTCCGCGCTTTTCATGTCACGTTGCTTCAGCGCCTGGCCTCGCTTCCGGGGGTGACGCTGTTCGTCGACGCCCGGCCGGCTGGCGGCGGCATCCCGCGCAGCGCCGAGGCCTTGTTCCAGCTTGAAACAGCGATACATGGCTTGCCCCGCAATGGGCTGGCCAGGCATGTGCCACTTTCGCAACTCGCCCCCTACCGCACGGAGCGGCCCTCACCCGACCTGGTGCTCGACCTCTGTGGTGACGTCAGCCTGGAAGGCACGCGAGTCTGGCGCGTCACCTACGATGGCGCCAGTGGAGAAGCGGCCCTGCTGGGCTTGATCCTCAACGGCCAGACACCGCTTGCCCGGATCGAGGAAGACGGCGTTGCGATTGCCGCCGGGCGCCTGGGCACCGAGTATGGCAGCATCGCACTGGCTTCCTTCCAGGACATGCTGGCGCGCACGGCGAGCCTGATCGTCGCGGCGATGACAAGCGCGGCCAAGGCCGTGCCGGTGCTGCCCGAACCGACGCAAACGGGTGCCCCACCGCCAATGCCCTCGGCCGGCAAGCTTGCCGTCAGGGCGGGCAAGGCTTTGGCGCGGCGGATCGTCCAGAAGATCTACCATCTTTGCTACAACGCCCCGCACTGGAAGGTCGGCTGGCGGCAAGCCGGCGGCCAGGACCTGTACGACCTGCGCGCGCATCCGGCATCGGGCTGGCAGGTGCTGCCGGACGATGGCAGCCGCTTCTACGCCGATCCATTCCCGATCGTTTACCGGGGCCAGGTCACCCTGTTCGTCGAGGACTATATCCACCGGCTCGGCAAGGCCATCATCTCCGCCGTGCCCTTCGGTCCGGCAGGCCCGCTCGGACGCCCCGAGCCCGTGCTCGAACTGCCCTACCATCTCTCCTACCCCTTCGTCTTCGAGCGCGACGGCGAGGTCTGGATGGTGCCGGAAAGCTGCGCCAACGGCACGGTCGATCTCTACAGGGCGACAGCGTTCCCGGGTGGCTGGGTCAAGGAAGCAACGCTTCTGTCCGGCGTCGTCGCCAGTGACGCCACTTTGGTCGAGCATGGCGGCCGCTGGTGGATGTTCGCCACCGTCTGGGATGGTGAAGGTGCAGGCGCCTTCTCCGACGCGCTTCATCTGTGGTCGGCGCCGGATTTTCGCGGCCCCTGGACGCCGCATCCGCACAATCCGGTGCTGATCGACATCGCCTCGGCGCGCCCGGCCGGCCGCATGGTGAAACGCGGCGGCCAATTGCTGCGACCGGTGCAGGATTGCCGCAGGAGCTATGGCGCGGCTCTCGGCATTGCACGCATTTCTCACCTTGATTTGATCGGCATGGAGCAGGTCGTTGAGACGATCTTAAATCCCGGTGCGCTATGGGGTGGGCGCAAGCTGCACACCCTCAACGAGGCGGGCGGCTTCGAGTTCATCGACGGTTCGGCGATCGCACCGCGCTGGAAGCAGAGAGGCGGCGGCCGGTATTAACCTAGAGATTGGTTACCACCAGTCGCGCGCGCAGGTTGCTTGAGGTTGATTTGGGTCCGGGCGTATTTTCCACCAGAGATTGCAGAGCAGGAAGATGACGAGCAGAAAGGGCAGCGAAATGACCATCGCAGGGGCTGGCCCAGCCGAAGTCGACGTGGCCATCGTCGGCGCCGGACTGGCCGGTACGACCTTGGCAACGGTGCTTGGCAGAGCCGGCCGCAAGGTGGCGTTGATCGATCCGCACCAGACCCATCCCGATGAGTTCCGGGCCGAGAAGCTTGGCACCGGCCAATCGCGTCTGTTCGAGAAATTGGGACTCGACTCGATCGTCCTGCCGCTGATGACGGCGATGGACGACATCCATGTCTTTCGCCTTGGCCAATTGTTCTCACGCGATCGGCGCCTGGAACACGGATTCTCCTATGGCGCCCTGATCAATGGCTTGCGAGCCGCCTTGCCGCGCGAGGTGCCGGTGACCGTGGCCAAGGTCGCCGAGATCACCACCGGACCCGACAAGCAGCGGCTTGTTCTGAACACCGGCGCTGTCATCGAGGCCAGGCTGGTCGTGGTGGCCACCGGCCACAGCGAGGCGGTGCGGCGCGCCGTCGGCGTCCGTCGCATCGAGGAATCCAAGGCTCATTCGCTTTCGATTGGATTCGATCTTGCCACGCCGCCGGGCGAATGCGGCTTTCAGGCCGTGACTTGTTTCGGCAGGCGAGCCGAAGACCGGGTCGCCTATCTCAGCGTGTTTCCCATCGGCGGCGTCATGCGTGGGAACATGTTCGTGTATAGGCAGGCGGGCGAGCCTTGGACAAAGGCATTCCGCAAGGACCCGCAGAAAATGCTTTGCGAACTCATGCCGGAGATCGCGGCGCAGTGCGGGAACTTCAAGATCGACGAACCTGTCGAGGTCAGGCCGATCGATCTGACGCGGACGGAAGGGCATCGGCGTGACGGGGTTGTCTTCGTCGGCGACGCCTTCTGTACGACATGTCCAACGCCGGGCGTCGGCATCGAGCGGGTGATGACCGATGTCGATCAGCTCCATTCGGTGCACATTCCGCGCTGGCTCGAAACACCAGGCATGGCGGCTGACAAGATCAGCGCCTTCTATGACGACCCGGTCAAGGTCGCCGCCGATGAGAACGGCATGCGGGTGAGCTACTATGCCAGGGAGATCACCACCGCCACAGGGCTGGAATGGCGCATCCGCCGCCTGCGCAACAACACCGCCCGCCAGCTGATGATCGTCGGCCGCAAGATGAGGCATTTGGGACAGCGGCGGGCAAATTCTGTCAGCGGCGAAGCGTCGTAGAACAACCCCGTCGCCCGGTCACCCCAGCGTCAATCCAGCCTTCCGCGCCTCCTCGCGCAGGAACGGCAGCCCGACGCCAATCACATCGTCCGGATTGTCGGCCACCGGCCGCCACACCGCCAGCCCGCCGGCAATGTCGACATCGACATGGTTCATGCTTTCGAGCGTAATGGCGCCGGTGTAGCCGATGGCGGCGATCGCCTTCATGCAGGCCGCCCAGTCGAGCATGCCGCGCCCCGGCACGCCGCGATTGGCTTCGGAGACATGGACGTAGCCGAGATAGGGCGCCGCGGCGCGGAAGCCAGTCTCGAAACTCTCCTCCTCGATATGCATGTGGTAGGTGTCGAGATGGATGAAGATGTTGTCGGCGCCGACGCGCTCGATGATGTTGGTAGCGTCGATGCCGCGATTGATCAGATGCGTTTCGTAGCGGTTGCAGGGCTCGATGCCGAGCTTCAGCCCATGCGTCTTGGCGGCCTTGGCGGCGCGCGCGAGGAAGCTGCACATGCCGTCGATTTCGCCCACTGTCGGGGCGCGTCCGGACGTCTTGCCGATCGTGCCGTAAGTGACGCCGCCGAGCGCTTCACTGCCCACCGCTTCGCAGACGGAAAGGGCCGGTTCCAGGAAAGCCAGCGCCTCGTCCGGCCGCGCCACCACGTCGAGCGCCGCCGGCAGGCCGAGCGACGGGATCAGTTCGACGCCTTGCCGCTCGGCGAAGGCGCGCGTGCGTTTGGTGTCGATCTCCTCGGGGCGCAGCAGCGGGATTTCCAGGAGGCCGATGCCGAGCCCCTTCAGCCGCTCCATCTGCGGTTCGATCAGGTCGAGGTCCCAGACCGGTGCGATGGCGAACGTGTGCAGTCCAAAAACATTCATCAGCTCTAGCCTCTCTGGTCGTGCGCCGCCGCGGCGCTGGTGTCGCCGATGCCGACGATGCGGCCGACGACTTCATTCGGCCAGGTGCAGCGCTACTGCCTGTCGACAATGGGGGCTATTGTCGGTTTCCTCCCCCGGAATGCGGGCCGTTGCCTGGCGAGCCAACCGATTCCCGCATCAAAACCTGGCAAGGTTCGAGCCGCGCTCGCGGCGGCCCGTCCCCACCTTCAATCCTGGCAAACAACGCCTCCATGGCGTGGCCGGCGATCTGGTGCACCGGCTGCACCACGGCGGCGATGGCCGGCCATGTCACCTGCATCCATTCGGCATCGTCGAAACCGACCAGCGAAATGTCGTTGGGGCAGTGCCAGCCGCGCCGGCGGAATTCGGACAGCGCCACCAGCGTGCCCTTGAGGAACAGCGAATAGACGGCCGTCGGGCGTTGGCCACCGGCCTTCCCCTCGCACTTGTCGAAGTAGTCGCGCAATTGTGCCCGCAGCGGTTCGACAGTGCTTTCGGCGAGCACGACGTCGATGCGCATGTCCGGCGCCAGCGCCAGCGCGGTGCCGCGAAACCCGTCGAGGCGGGCGCGCACGGTGGCCGCCTGTTCGCCCAGGCCGATGACCAGGATGTGGCGATGACCCTTGCCGATCAGTTCGCGCGCCACCTCGGCACTTGCGGCCGCACTGTCGGCCGAAACCGTGTCGAAGGCGTCGTCGGACAGCACGCGGTCGATCAGCACGCCGGTCATGCCATTGGCCTTCATGAATTCGGCCGCCGGGCCATGCTCGTTGCGCACTGGCGCCAGCACCACGCCGGCGACGCGCCAGTCATGCATGCGTTCGAGGATTTCCTTCTCGCGCGCTTCGGATTCGCGGCTCGAGGCGGCGACCAGCGTGTAGCCGCGCTGCTCGGCCAGGCTTTCGAGCTGGGTGACCATCTGGCCGAAGAATTCGCTCTCGAACTCGGGCATGATGGCGCCGATGATGCGGCGCTTGGCCCGCCGCATGTCGGAAGCCAGCGGATCGACACGGTAGCCCAAATGCTCGACGGCATCGAAGACACGCTGCGCATTCTCGGGCTTCACCGTGGTGACGCCGGCCATGACCTTGGAGACGGTGGCGGCCGACACGCCGGCACGGCTTGCCACGTCATGGATCGACGGACGCCGCTGCTGGCCCTGCCTATGCGCCATTGGTCCTCCTCCCGAGGCGCGAACGTCAGCATTTTTCGTCCGCTGCCAAAATGAGTAAATCGATTTTTCGCGGTTGTAAATCGTTTAATCGGAGGTAATTTACACACCGAGAAGGCGCGGTCGGATCGCGCCGGGAGGAATTGCCATGTCCAACAGCGCCTTGCCGCTGGTCATCAGCGCGCCGGAACCACGCACGCTCGACCTCATCTTCACGCCGCCGCAGCTGGCGCGCTTGCGGAAAAAATACCGCATCGTCGAGACCACGCCCGACGGCGTGGCGACGCTGCCGGCCGATGTGCTGGCTGAAGCCCGCTACATCGTCGGCCAGCCGCCGATCACGCCTGAAATGCTGGACGCGATGAAAACGCTGCGCTGCGTCTTCAATGTCGAGACCAATTTGATCAACAACATGCCCTACGAGACGCTGTTTGCGCGTGGCATCCATGTCGTCACCACCGGCCTGGTCTTCGCCGAGCCGGTGGCCGAGCTTGGCCTGGCCATGGCGCTCAACCTCGCCCGCAACATCGTCGACGCCGACCTCGCCTTTCGCCAGGGCAAGGAACTGTGGGGCGGCGACGGCAACCAGACCGCGCGGCTGCTGTCGGGCGCCGATGTCGGCATCGTCGGCTTCGGCGATCTCGGCCGCGCGCTGAACCGGCTGCTGTCGGGCTTCCGGACCCGCACCAAAGTCTTCGATCCCTGGCTGCCGCCGTCGATCCTCATCGACAATGGCGTCGAGCCGGCCGCGCTCGACGAGGTGCTGTCGCAGAGCGATTTCGTCTTCGTCGTCGCCTCGGTGACCAGCGAGAACCAGGGCTTTCTTGGTGCCGACGCCTTTGCCAGCATGCGCAAAGGCGCCGCCTTCATCCTGCTCAGCCGCGCCGGCGTCGTCGACTTTCCCGCGCTGATGGCGGCGGTGAAAAGCGGCCACATCGTCGCCGCCAGCGATGTCTTCCCGGAAGAGCCGCTGGCGCCCGACCACCCCGTACGTGCCCTGCCCGGCTTCCTGCGCTCGGCCCATCGTGCCGGCGCCCTCGACATCGCCTTCAAGCGCATGGGCGACATGGTGCTGGAGGACATGGACCTGATCGACCGCGGCCTGCCGCCGCTACGTTCCAAGCGCGCCGAGCGCGAGACCGTGTCGCACATGCGCTCGAAGCCGGTTGACAAGAATTGACGGGAGAAGTTGGAGCCCGCTCATCCTGAGGTGGCCGAAAGCCACCCCAGCGCCGGAACCTTTTGCGCGGCGTTTGCGTTCTTCACCCGGATCGTTTCCCATTCGATCCGGAGTTCCTCCAATCAAATGCCCCGTCAGGCTCCGGCCGGCGGGGTTTTTTTCATCTGCGCGGCCAGGACCGAACGCACCGGTTTCTTAGTTTTTCGGAACAATCGTCCCGCCGTGAAGTTTTGAAAGCAGCCGGGCGGTGGGAAGCCCGGTCTACTCCAGAAGGCCTGTCACGATTCGCGTCGGTGGCGGGCCTTTTCGTTTTCGTCCCCTCGCGGCATGCGGAACCTTCCGAACAAGGCGACGTTGGTCCTCGCCGGTCAGGCAACAATCCGCGAAAGGAAAACTCGATGGGAAGCACCAGCGACAAGGCTTCGGGTCTCGCCAATCAGGCGGTAGGCAAAGCCAAGGAAGGCGTCGGCAAGGCCGTCGGCAATGACCGTCTGCGGGCCGAAGGCGCCGCGCAGGAAGCCAAGGGCAAGGTCCAGAAGGCCGTTGGCGACGCGAAGTCCGCCGTCAAGGACGCGACAAACAAGACAGCGGCTGCGATCAACAAGAACCTCTGAGCGTTCTTTGCCCTTTGTAGGCGACCGAAGGCCGCCCGTGCGAACGGGCGGCCTTCGCCGTTCAAGGATCTGAAATCCACAAGGAACGCATTGCCATCCGGGAGATTGAGCAAACAGCGCAGCCCGCGCGTTCAATCCTGAAGGGTTACCGGCATGGCGAAGCAAGCATCAAAATCGGCTGGTATGGCCGCGACCATCCACGATCAGAAACTGCAGCGCGGCGCAGGCGGAGAACTGCACCAGGTCGCATCCGGCTCGACGCCGGTGCTGACAACCGCCCAGGGCGGAGCGGTTTCCGACGACCAGAATTCTCTCAAGATCGGTGCCCGGGGTCCGACGGCGCTGGAAGACTTTCACTTCCGCGAAAAGATCTTCCATTTCGACCACGAGCGGATTCCCGAGCGTGTCGTCCATGCCCGTGGCTATGGCGCTCACGGCTATTTCGAAACCTATGAATCGCTGGCGAAATACACGCGTGCCGACATCTTCCAGCGCGCCGGCGAAAAGACGCCGGCTTTCGTCCGCTTCTCGACCGTCGCCGGCAACAAGGGCTCGGCCGATCTTGCCCGTGACGTGCGTGGCTTCGCCGTCAAACTCTATACGCAGGAAGGCAACTGGGACATCGTCGGCAACAACATGCCGGTGTTCTTCATCCAGGATGCGATCAAGTTTCCCGACCTGATCCACGCCGCCAAGGCCGAGCCCAACAGCGACTTCCCGCAGGCGCAGACCGCGCATGACAATTTCTGGGACTTCATTTCCCTCACCCCGGAAAGCATGCACATGATCATGTGGGCGATGTCCGACAGGGCGATCCCACGTTCCCTGCGCTTCATGGAAGGCTTCGGCGTTCACACGTTCCGGCTGGTCAACGCCAACGATGAATCAACCTTCGTCAAATTCCTCTGGAAGCCGAAGCTCGGTCTCCAGTCGGTCGCCTGGAACGAAGCGGTCAAGATCAACGGCGCCGATCCCGACTTCCATCGCCGCGACCTGTGGGACGCGATTCACGCGGGCAACTTCCCCGAATGGGAACTGCAGCTCCAGCTGTTCGATCAGGCGTTCGCGGACAGCTTCGACTTCGACATCCTCGATCCCACCAAGCTCATCCCCGAGGAAGTGCTGCCGCCGATCGCGGTCGGTCGCCTGGTGCTCGATCGCATGCCCGACAATTTCTTTGCCGAGACCGAGCAGGTCGCGTTCATGACGCAGAACGTACCGCCCGGCGTCGACTTTTCGAACGACCCGCTGCTGCAGGGCCGAAATTTCTCCTACCTCGACACGCAGATCAAACGGCTGGGCAGCACCAACTTTACCCACCTGCCGATCAACGCACCCAAATGCCCCTTCCACAATTTCCAGCAGGACGGGCACATGGCGATGCGCAACCCGGCCGGGCGTGCCAACTATCAGCCGAATTCATGGGGCGAAGGCCCCCGTGAATCACCGGCCAAAGGGTTCCGGTCGTTCGCCGAGGTCGAAGACGGACCAAAGGCTCGGTTGCGGTCGGAAACCTTTGCCGATCATTACAGCCAGGCACGCCAGTTCTACATCAGCCAGCACCCCGTGGAGCAAGGGCACATCGCCTCAGCGCTGACTTTTGAGCTGAGCAAGGTGCAAACCCCGGTCATTCGCGAGCGTATCGTTTCCCATCTTCTGAACATCGACGATGGGCTGGCCGGCAGGGTGGCGGACGCGCTCGGTTTGAAAACGATGCCCAAGCCCGCCGATGCGGCCGTTGCGACGCGCCGGGATCTCGCTGCGTCGGACGCGCTCAGCATCCTCAAGAACGGCCCTGGCCGTTTTGAGGGTCGCAAGCTCGGCATCGTGGTGACCGATGGAACGGATGCCGGCCTGCTGGCGGCCATGAAGCAAGCGTTGACCAAAGCCGGCGCAAGCTTCGAGATCATCGCGCCAAAGGTCGGTGGCGCCAAGGCCAGCGACGGCAGCTGGATCGACGCGCAACAGATGATATCAGGCGCGCCATCGGTTCTCTACGACGCCATTGCGCTGTTGCCGGCAAAGCCGGCAATGGCAGAGCTGTTGAAGGAATCCACCGCCCGCGACTTTCTCGCGGATGCCTTCGCGCATTGCAAGTTCATCGGCTTCGTCGAAGCGGCAGCTCCGCTGTTGTCCAAGGCCGGAATTACCGAGGATGAGGCGGTGATTTCACTGTCATCCGCCAAGGATGTCGCGGGCTTTGTCGCAAGGCTCGGCGAGTTGCGCTGGTGGGCACGTGAGCCGAAGGTGAAGTTGGGGTGAATTCGGCCTGCACCGGTGACGCGCAGGGATCAGGCAGAAGCGGGTGCCGACTGCGCCTCACGCATCCGAGGGGTCGCTCCTTGCGGCATCGGCACCCCGGCCGGTCGGAAAGATCCGCCTGAGGATGTCGCGCGCGATCTCGGCCCGGTGCTTGTCCTGGCCGCGCAACTCGACGCCGCTGAGTTTTGCCGGAGCGCCGTCCGTATGGTCCCACACCATCCAGCTGCCGGGCGTCTCCTGCAGGCACTCGAATCTGTCTCTTGGCATCAGGCGAGTCTGTCTCTCGGCATCAACTGTCCCCGTTTGCATCACCCGGCGATCGAGGCACCATTGGCCGACGCGGGGATTGGATTGAGCGGGGGCCCGGGTCCCGCGCCGGCAAGGAGCTCCTGAGGTCCGCTGCGTTGCGAACCTAGCGAGTTGCCGGCGGCCGAACAATTGCACGGGTTGTTGGGTACGGTTTCGGACAGTTCAGGGGGCTCGCTAAGCGATTGTCGGAAGCGTACAGTCGGTTTGTCGCTGGCCATTCAATGGGCGCTGGCGCTTGAAAGAGCAGATCGCGCTTTCGCCCCGAGGATGGGAGAAGCGCGATGACCTTCAACGGCTCAGCGGATTCAGATCAGCTTTCTATCCTGGCCAAAGTGCTCGATGACTATTGCCGTCAGGCCGGCATTGCCGCGGGCCACCCGGCCAGGGAACGTCTTGGACGCCGCGTCATGGAACTGTTCCAGGGCGGCATGGACAAGGCCGAGGACCTGCCTGCGGCCATGAACGCCAGCTACGACGAGTGGCTCGGCGAGGCTGATCTGCCGTCGTCATCTTTACAGCAGGCCACTTTGTGGGCGGACGTCGACCAGTCCGCAATCACGGAACCATCCTCTGCCGAGACAGTTGGTTCGGGTGGCGGCGGAGCATCGCGCTTCCCTCAAGCTGATATAGCGGAGCATTCCGCTAATTCGTCGCCACGCCCCCTCCAGGAAAGAGATCCGGAATAGCCACGCCTTCTGGCCAAGGGCGCTTGCCGTCATTGCCAGGCGCGCGGCTCAGGCAGCGCGGCCAAACTCGCTCTCGACGATATCGAGAAGCAGGCCGTCATTGTCTCGGCCGACGGGCTCCCTCGTTCGCCAGTCGCACCCCGATCGGTCGAACTCGATGGGCGCGGAATAGAATTCGGCGAAACCGAGAACCAGTCGTTCGGCGTCAGCCAGCGACAGACCGCTGTGGCGATCGGCCACCTGCGCCGCCAGAACCGGTATGTTGACGATTCCAAACTCGTAGATTGTTTTGACCAGCGTGTGGTTCAGGTCGTCACGCAGCTCGATCGGGTAGTTGTTCATGGCAAACTCCTGTCCTTTGGACTGGGTTTTCCCTCACTTTCACCATGCGCCGGCGACTTCGTCAAAGCAAGACAATTCGTACATTTTCATTAACAAAATCAATTAGTTAGTAGGTTGAGCCAGTGGCGTAACCCAAGCACTGTGAGTACGTGGTGCAACAAAAGCGTTTGACTATCTCGGAACCAAATTGGTCATTGGCAGATTGTGAGCCACATAAGTCACTTACTCATTCGGCTCACCGGCCCGCACGCCGGCAGAAGGAGGCCCGCGATGACCGATAATCTTGAGCGCCCCGAACGACTGCAGGTCATGCTGAACGAGGAAGAATTCGCGGCGCTGGACACTTGGCGCTTCGACAAGCGCATGCCGAGCCGCGCGGCCGCCGTGCGAGAACTGCTTCGTCGCGGCCTGGCCGCGGAGGGCTTTCTGCATGCCAGCAGTGGAACGCGCTCAGCCGACTTCGGTCTTCTGAGAGGTGAAGAAGACAAGCTTGCCGGCGAGGCAAAGATTTCAGGCGGATGAAAAATGCGGCACCGGCGCCCTACGGCTTGATAGGGCCGGCAGGAGTTAAAACGTCTCAGTCTTGGATGCCGAGGATGTGGCTCTGGCCCTGGTCAATGGCGTAACCGCCTGAAACACTCAAGCAATTCGCTTTCATTGCTGCAGCCATTCTCGAACAGCCAGAACACCGTGGCTGCGAGTTGCTGCACGTCCGGCTTCAGCGACATCCGGTCAAGTTTGCGCTCGCAGCAGATCTGATCGAAGACACGCTGGCACAGTTGCAGATCGGACGGAAAGAAGCCGGGATGGCGCTTGTTAAGGCTCGACATGAGAAGCCCCTCGCGGAGCAGCGACCCATTTGCCTGACGCTGTGAATCGAAAAATGAAATCGGGCGCCGGCAGAGTCAATATCCACGCCACCGACCGTAAAAAACGTACAATCCACTCCGCCGATGGGGCGATTACGCGAGGTCATTGGCCACGCATTCGAACGGGTCGCCGGACCAGATGTGACAAAGCGCCTTTGTCGTTAGCCGGCGGATATTATCGACCCTCACCGTGATCCGGCGCTCCAACGGGATATGTCGGTTTTGTACCAAGAGGCGCTTGGTACGTTTCCGACACTAACGTTCCGGTCGATCTTTTCGTATGCGAACGGCGTTGGGGGGCGCCGTGCATCGAATTTCAGACCGTATTCCTAGGTTTCTTCGTTCCGAACCCCCATATACAGGCCATCGTCGGCACGTTGATACGGGCGCGGACGGCTGGGAGATCGAATGGCTCTTGCCCTGCACAGGGCCGCGCCATGACTAATCCCGACAAAAACTCTGATCCCGATAAAAGCCACCAATTCCGAAATGAGCTGTTGAGGCGCATGAGCGCGGATGATCTCGCGCTGCTCAAGCCGAATATGCAACGCTGCGATCTGCCGTTGCGGATGATGCTGGTGACCCCCAATGTGCCGATCGAGGCCGTCTATTTCATCGAAGAGGGCATTGGCTCGGTGGTCGCCAGGACGACGAGCGGCCACGAGGCCGAAGTGGGCTTCATCGGCTTCGAAGGCATGACGGGATCTTCGCTGGTGATGGGCGACGACCGTGCGGTGCATGCGTGTTTCGTGCAGCTCGAAGGCGAAGCCATCCGCATCGATGCCGGCCCTTTCAATGCAGCGCTTGCGGCAAGTGCGACCTTGCGGATGTTCCTGCTGCGCTTCGTCAACGCCTTGCTGACCCAGACCGGCTGCACCGCGCTTGTCAACGCGCGCCTGAAGCTCGAGGAGCGGCTGGCGCGGTGGCTGCTCATGTGCGACGACCGGGTGCCCGGCGAACGCCTCGCCATCACGCACGAATTCCTGGCCATCATGCTTGGTGTGCGGCGGCCCGGCGTCACCGTTGCCCTCCAGCTGCTGGAAGGCCGCGCGCTCATCCGCTCGCGCCGCGGTGAGATCGTCATTCGCGACCGCGCCGGGCTGGAAGAACTCGCCAATGGCAGTTACGGCGAAGCGGAGGCCGAATATGCCAGGCTGATCGGCGAGATCGACGCCGGCTGACGCATCAAGCGTCGTTGTCCGGCCCGCCGGCCTGAAGCACTGCTTGCGACGCAGCGGCGCCGGCGCCGCGGTCCATGTCGTCTTGGACGACAAGCCGCACCGGCGGCGAATAGGGTGGCATGCTGATCTGGTGCCATAGCCCTTCGAACTCGTCCTTTGTGCCCGGATGCTCGAAGAATGGCATGCGGAGATCGAGCGGCGTAACGTCGAAGCGCTCCCCCGTCAGGATGTTCTCGACGATGAAATGCTTGTCGAGAATGCCGCCTGGGGACATCAGCCAGCCTCGCACCACGCGATAGCCGGGGCTTTCCGCGACAAGGTCATCGGCATTCTCATGCGCGTCGTAGCCGCCCGGGAGACCCGAACGCAACTTGACATATTTGTAGGGGATCAAGACGGCAGATCTGCTCCCGGCGCGAAGCCTTGCAAAAAGGCTCAAGACGCGCGCCTGGCGCGCGGCGTCGGGCTCCCCGTGACCGGCTCGCCCGACGGCGTGACCTCGGCGTCCCGGCCAATTGGCATACCGGCATGCTCCAGGCTTGCGAGCTTGCATTTCGTCTGTTCGGCCGCCGCCCCGACAAGGCAATCGATGGTGAACATGGCGCCGGCGTGATCGCTCGCCGCGACCGCCTGGCGTATCTTGCTCAATTGCGCTTGCGTATAGTCCAGAAGCTCGACCAGGCCGGTATGATCCAAACCGCCCTCCATCACAGGATGTCGAGTGGCCGATCCAGGTCGCTCTTGGCACTGAATTACGCCCATTTGCATGGCTTGCATAGGTGGATTGTCAAAAACGTACAGTCTTCGCGTCGCCGGCCGCGGTATTGGCCAAAGGTCCCATTCGCGAAATCAACGCGATGTGCGAGATTGCACGAATATAAGCTATCGCTTGAATAACGATCCGTACGTCCGTCGCGGGGGCGATGTGCCAATTCGCGAGAACCTCGCCGCCAACCTCAGGCGGCTGATCCAACGCCACGCCTCCGTGAGCGCGGTGTGCCGTGAGCTTGGCATCAATCGCACCCAGTTCGAGCGCTATCTGCAAGGCCATGCCATTCCCAACAAGACCACCGCCAGGCTGATCTGCGACTTCTTCAAGATCGACGAGAATGAGCTGTACCGCGAGCCCGCTGCCGCGTCGGCCAAGGACGATGGCAACGCATCGCTGCGCCAGACGCTTTACGAGACCATGGTGCGCCCGCCGTCGCCCGCCATCGCCGGCGGTACCTATTTCACCTATTTTTCTATCCCCGGCCGCCCCGACCTTCTGATGCGCTCGGTCACCTTCGTGCGGCGTGAGGCCGAGCTGGTCACCTTCAGGCGGGTGACGCGGTGGGTCCCGGGCGATGGCCAGGGCGGAGCACGGGCGCCCGGCAACCACTATGGCGTGGTGATCTCGCGCCTGAACTGGATCTATTTCACCGGCGTCAACCGCCGCCAGACCAGCGAGCCGACGATTGTGGCCGTGCAGTGGGCCCCCATCTCGGAGCCGGTTCTGGTCGGCAGCGCCTTCGTCCTGACCGGATCGGGACCAGCCTGCGTATCGGCCATCATGCGGCAGGACGTCACCCGGATCAGCAAGAGGCGAGCGATGCAGATGGCCCATATCGTCAGCCTCGATGACCCCGGCGTCGATCGGCTGGTGGTCAGTCTCGCGCACGAGGCCTGATCCACCGCCGGCGGCCGTGGACGTTCGCGCTCAGCCGAGGCGGAGCGTGTCGCGTGCGATCTGCCAGGCGGATTCGACGTGCCGGCGGGCCGCCGCCTCCGCCTGGTCCGGCTTGCGCGACCGGATGGCATCCATGATTTCGGTCATCTCGGCGATCGCAGGCTCGCGGCGGTTCTGCGACGCGATGGTCATCGAGCGGAGCTGGTTGATGCGGACATTCAGACCCGTCACGATTTCCCAGGCAATGCGCTTGTCGGCCGCCTCGAACAGCGTTTCGTAGAATTTGGTCGTCGCCCGCATCACCTCGACCGGCGCGCCTGACGCCCACGCGTCAAGCAGGTTCTTCAAGGCGGCATCGAGCGCAGCGATCTGCGCGTCGGTGGCCGATAGTGCGCAAGTCCGCGCCGCGATGCCCTCCAGCAGCGCCCGCAATTCGTAGATTTCGTCGGTGCGGCCGAGATCCGGCCTGGCGACGGCAGGGCCATGGCCCGGTATCATCTGCACCAGGCCTTCCGCCTCCAGTTGCCGCAGGACCTCGCGCACGACGGAACGGCTCACCCCGAGCTGATCGCAAAGCGGCCGCTCGACCAGCCTTTCACCGGGCTGGAAATGGAAGCCCATGATCGCCTCGCGCATGCGCTCCAGCGCCAGCGTCCTCAACGTCTTGGCAGAGCGGTCGATCCGCAGCGTATCGTCTGACATGTCTTCTCCGCCCTCCCCGCGCCGTCACAAAACAGATTCCGAAGCCGATTGACAAGGTCTTTGGCGCTCCATAGCATGGTATACCATAAGACGATACAGTGATGACGGCGCCGCGTGGCGCCCTCGCGACCGAGGACTTTCATGAAACCGGCCATTCGGAAGACCGTCATCTACATCGAGAACACGCTTATCGAGGGCGGCAAGGCGGCGCCGAAACCGTTGCGCCTGATCGGCGTTGCCGCCGTGCTGACCAACCCTTGGGCCGGCCGCGGTTTCACCGACGACCTGTCGCCGGAGATCCGCGCCTTTGCTCCCGTCCTCGGCGAACTGCTGACTCGCGAAATCATCGCCATCGCCGGTTCGGGCGAGGCGATAGAAGGCTATGGCAAGGCTGCGATCTGCGGGACTTCGGGCGAGATCGAGCACGCATCGGCGCTGATCCATACGCTGCACTTCGGCAATCACTACCGTCGCGCCGTCGGCGCCAAGACCTATCTCGCCTTCACCAACCTGCGCGGCGGGCCGAACACGCCGATCATGATCCCGCTGATGGACAAGAACGACGAGGGCCGCCGCTCGCACTATCTGACCGTGCATTTCCAGATCGGCGACGCGCCCGCGCCCGACGAGCTGGTGGTGGCGCTTGGCGCTTCGATCGGCGGTCGCCCGCACCATCGCATCGGCGACCGCTATCAGGATCTCAAGGAGGTCGGAGATCTGCATGGCTGATAGCGCCGCCCCCGCATCGGTCCGCAACACGGCTGCGGACGGCACCGGCTTCATCCGCGCCGGCTCCGGCGCGCCGGTTCTGCTCATTCACGGCGTCGGCATGAACGCGACGATCTGGCAGGATCAGATCGCTCAGATGCAGGATCGCCACGACCTGATCGCCATCGACATGCTCGGCCACGGCGTTTCACCGCTGCCACCGGAACATGCCGCGCTGTCGGATTTCGCCGATCAGGCGCTGCGCCTGCTCGACCATCTCGGTCTCCCTTCGGTATCGATCGTCGGCCATTCGATGGGCGCGCTGGTCGCCCTGGAAATCGCCCTTCGCGCGCCTTCGCGCGTCGGCTCCATCGTCTGCCTCAACTCGGTCTTCCGCCGCCCCCCGGCCCTGGCGCAGGCGGTGAGCGAACGCGCCGCCGCGCTCGGCACGCATGGCGATGCTGCGGCCGTCGCGGCTACACTTGCCCGCTGGTTCGGCGACCCGCTACCGGCCAGCCTTGCCGGCGCGGCCGCAATGGCGCGCGCCGCCCTTGAAGGCGTCGACCCGCAAGGCTACGCGCGCACCTATCGCCTCTTTGCCCATGTCGATGCCGCCCACGCCGACGCCCTGGCAGGGCTGGCGGCACCAGCCCTGTTCATGACCGGGTCGCAGGACAGCAATTCGACTCCGGCCATGTCCGCCGCGATGGCGCGGCTTGCGCCGCGTGGTCAATGCCTGGTGCTCAGCGGAGAAAGACACATGATGGCAATAGCTTCTCCCGAAAAAGTAACTAAACACATCAGCGCCTTTCTCGACGCTGGGGAAGCCGCGAAGCCGCAGGCCGATGCCACGTTCGACAGCGGCGAATTCCGGCGCGCGCTCGGCTCCTTCCTGACCGGCGTCACCATCGTCACCACGATCGGCGCTGAAGGCGAACCGCGCGGCTTCACCGCCAACTCCTTCACCTCGGTCTCGCTCGAACCGCCGCTGGTGCTTGTCTGCATCGCCAAGAAGGCGCTGGGACACAGCGCCTTCTCGACATCGAAAGGCTTCGCCATCAACATCTTGTCGGAGAACCAGAAGGCCCACTCCGGCACCTTTGCCTCCAAGGCCGCCGACAAGTTCGCAGCCGTGGCCTGGCAACCGGGCCAGACCGGCAATCCGCTGATCGACGGTTCGGTTGCGGTGTTCGATTGCGACATGCAGCAGCTGGTCGATGCCGGCGATCATTCGATCCTCATCGGCCGCGTCCGCGATTTCAGCCACAACGGAGCCCAGCCTCTCGGTTATTGCAGGGGCACCTATGTGACGCCCGGCCTCAGCCAGGAAGCGCTGGCGGCAGTTCCCCCCGATACGGAAGTCGGCGCCATTCTCGAGAACGAGGGCCGTGTGCTGTTCTTCGAAACCACCGATGGATTTCATGAATTGCCGGCCGGGCGCGGACTGGGCACGTCGAAAGATGCGCGCAGCCTCAAGGGCCGCCTTGCCGCCCGGTCCATCGACGCCCAGCTCGGCTTCCTGTTCGCGGTGTGGGACGATGCCGCCGACCCCTCGCACACGCATGTCTACTATCGCGGAACGGTCGATGGACCCCATTCCGACGATCGCCGCGTGCGGCTTGTCGAGATCGAGCAGCTCGCCGATCTCAAGATCGCCGACCCGGCGGTGCGCTCGATGCTTGCCCGCTATGCCCGCGAACGCACAGAAGATGCATTCGGCGTCTATGTCGGCAACGAGGTCGAAGGCGAAGTCCGGCCGCTCGCCAAGCCCTCGCATGCTCAAGTTGTTCTTTCCGGTCGCGGGTGAAGCTGATGAAATTTTCGCTTTTCGTCCACATGGAGCGATCGGATCTGGCAAAGCCGCATTCCGAGCTTGTCGGCGAGTTGGAAGAACTGGTTGTGCAGGCCGAAGAGGCAGGCTTCGAGACCGCCTGGATCGGCGAGCATCACGGGATGGAATTCACCATCTCGCCGAACCCGTTCATCAACATCGCCTGGCTCGCCGCCAAGACCCGGCGCATTCGGCTCGGCACCGGAACCATCGTCGCGCCGTTCTGGCATCCGATCAAGCTTGCCGGCGAAGCGGCGATGGCCGACGTCATCACCGGCGGCCGGCTCGACATCGGCATTGCGCGCGGCGCCTATGCCTACGAATACCAGCGGCTTTTCCCGGGCCTCGAGGCCTGGGGTGCCGGCCAGCGCATGCGCGAGATGGTGCCGGCGATCCGCGGCCTGTGGGATGGCGATTTCGAGCTCGCCGGCGAGTTCTGGACCTTCCCTTCGACCACCTCGTCGCCCAAGCCGCTGCAAAAGCCCTATCCGCCGATCTGGGTGGCCGCGCGCGATCCGAACTCGCACGACTTCGCGGTTTCCAACGGTTGCAACGTCCAGGTGACCCCGCTGGCTTCGGGCGATGGCGAAGTGGCCAGCCTGATGGAGCGCTTCAACACCGCTTGTGGTGCCCACCCCGGCATAGCACGGCCCGAAATCATGCTCCTGATGCATACATTCGTCGCCGAGGACGCGGCCGATGCCGACCGGCTCGCGCAGGACCTGTCGCAATTCTACTGCCAGTTCGGCGCCTGGTTCCAGAACAAGAAGCCGGTGCGCCAGGGCATATTGGAAACACTGACCGATGCCGAGATCGCGGCCATGCCGCAATATGCGCCCGACAAGATCAGGCAGAACCTCGTCATCGGCGAAGCCGACGAGGTGATCGCCAGGCTGAAGGCTTACGAGGCGCTCGGCTACGACCAGTATTCGATCTGGATCGACAGCGGCCTTTCCCATGAGCGCAAGAAGAAGTCGCTGCAGCTCTTCATCGACAGGGTGATGCCGGCCTTCTGCGAGCCGAAAGCTGGATCGCGATGAGCACCGCCGAATTCAGGAACTACATAGACGGCAGCTTCGTCGATGCGGCGGCGACCTTCGACAGCATCGACCCGTCGACCGGCACGGCATGGGCCAGGATGCCCGCCGCTTCATCTGATGACGTCGACCGCGCCGTCGAAGCCGCCCACCGGGCGCTGCGCTCCGGCCCGTGGGCGGCAATGACGGCGACGGCGCGCGGCAAGCTTCTGGTGCGGCTCGGCGATCTCGTCGTCGCCAATGCCGATCGGCTGGCCGGACTCGAGACGCGCGACACCGGCAAGATCATCCGCGAGACCCGCGCCCAGATCGCCTATGTCGGCGACTACTACCGCTATTATGGCGGGCTGGCCGACAAGCATGAAGGCTCGTTTGTCCCTATCGACAAGGCGGACATGGAAGTGACGATCCGGCCCGAGCCGATCGGTGTCGTCGCGGCCGTCGTGCCGTGGAATTCGCAACTCTTCCTGTCTGCCGTCAAGCTCGGGCCGGCGCTGGCGGCCGGCTGCACTGTCGTCCTCAAGGCGTCCGAAGACGGCCCTGCCCCGCTGCTGGCCTTCGCTGAACTCGTCCATGAGGCCGGCTTTCCCGCCGGCAGCGTGAACATCCTGACCGGGTTCGGCCATGATTGCGGCCACCGGCTGACCAGCCATCCGCTCGTCGCCCGCGTCGCCTTCACCGGGGGTCCGGCAACCGCCCGGCAGATCGTCAGGAACACCGCTGAAAACCTTGCCTACACGACGCTCGAACTCGGCGGTAAAAGCCCGGTCGTGGTGTTTGCCGATGCCGATCTCGACAGCGCCGCCAACGCGGTCGTCGCCGGCATCTTCGCCGCCACCGGCCAGAGCTGCGTCGCCGGCTCGCGCCTGCTGGTCGAGCGTTCGGTGAAGGACGAATTCCTCGCCCGGCTCAAGCACAAGGCCGAGGCGATCCGGATCGGCGACCCGCAGGATCCGGCAACCGAAATGGGGCCGCTGGCCACGTCGCGGCAGCGCGAACGGATCGAGAAGATCGTGGCGGCAAGCCTTGCCGCGGGTGGACGGCTGGTCACCGGCGGCGAAAGGCCCGCCGGCCACGCCGGCGGCCTCTATTACGCGCCGACGATCATCGACGCCAATGACAACACCGGCTTGCCCTGCGTGCGCGAGGAGCTGTTCGGTCCCGTGCTCTCCGTGATCGCCTTCGACGCGGAAGCCGAAGCGCTGGCGCTGGCCAACGACACGCCGTTCGGCCTGGCGTCCGGCGTGTTCACCACCAATCTCGCGAAAGCCCATCGCATGGCGCGCGGCATCCATGCCGGCGTGGTCTGGATCAACACCTATCGCGCCGTCTCGCCGCTGGTTCCGTTTGGCGGCTATGGCCAGTCGGGCCTCGGCCGCGAGGGCGGCCTCGATGCGATCCGCGACTACACGCGTTCGAAGTCGGTGTGGATACGCATCTCGGACGACCCGATTCCCGATCCTTTTGTCATGCGGTAGCCGCCGCGGACGGGGATTCGCGATCAAGGCGAAAACGCCGATCGCGAACAGCCAACAACGAAAACAAACAGAGGAGAACGACATGAAACTGATCATCACCGGCGCCCTTGCCCGCCTTCTTGCAACGACACTGCTCGCAACAACACTTCTGGCAACGACGGCCGCAAAGGCCGAGGATATGGTGTTCACCAGTTGGGGCGGGACGACCCAGGAAGCACAGACCAAATCCTGGGCCGAACCGTTCACCGCCGCGTCCGGCATCAAGGTCATGCAGGACGGCCCGACCGACTACGGCAAGCTGAAGGCGATGGTCGACAGCGGCAGCGTCAACTGGGATGTCGTCGACGTCGAGATGGATTTTGCCATCAAGGCGGCCAAGGACGGACTGCTCGAACCGATCGACTTCACTGCCGTGCCCAAGGCCGACCTCGATCCGCGCTTCACCACCGATCATGCCGTCGGCAGTTTCTACTATTCCTTCGTGCTCGCCTGGAACAAGGGCGCCGTTTCGGGTGAGCCGGCCGGCTGGGCCGACATGTTCGACCTGAAGAAATTCCCGGGCAAGCGGACCTTCTACAAATGGTCGGCGCCCGGTGTCATCGAGATCGCTTTGCTGGCTGATGGCGTTCCCGCCGACAAGCTCTATCCGCTCGATCTCGATCGCGCCTTCAAGAAGCTCGACACCATCAAGTCGGACATCGTCTGGTGGGGCGGCGGCGCGGAGTCGCAGCAATTGATCGCGTCCGGCGAAGCGACGTTCGGCCAGCTGTGGAACGGCCGCGTCTTCGCGCTGGAGAAGGATGGCGCCGATGTCGGCGTCTCCTGGAACCAGAACCTGACCGCCGCCGACGTGCTGGTGGTGCCGAAGGGTGCCAAGAACAAGGACACGGCGATGAAGTTCCTCGCCGCGGCGAGCAGCCCCGCCGGCCAGGCGAAATTCGCCGAGGCCAGCGGCTATGCACCTGTTAACACCAAGGCCAAGGCCGAGATGCCGGCCGATGCCGTCAAATCGCTTCCGGATGCCCATGTCGACGGACAGATCAATCTCGACATGAACTACTGGGCCGAGAACCGCGACGCCATCGCGGCGCGCTGGTATGCCTGGCAGGCAAAGTAAGCCTGCCCCTTGAACAGCAAGGGACGATACCGCGCGCGCCGTCTCGTCCCCTAGCCCGGATCGCTGCCATGTCGGTCGAAACACGTCGGAATTTTGGAACGGTGCGGCTGCCGGCAGGCTTCAATGGCCTGCTGCCGGCCCTGGTCCTGATCGTGCTGTTCTTCGTCGTCCCGGTCCTGGCCCTGCTCTTGCGCAGCGTCACGGAACCCGAGCCCGGCCTGCAGAACTACGCGGCCCTGCTGGGCGACGGCACCTATGCACGGGTCTTCTTCAACACCTTCCTGGTCGCGTCGGTGGTCACGATCGTTACGGTCCTCGTCGCCTTCCCGGTTGCCTGGATGCTGGCGATCATGCCCTCGGGGCTGGCCTCGATCGTCTTCGGCGTCATCATCCTGTCGATGTGGACCAATCTCTTGACCCGCACCTATGCCTGGATGGTGCTGCTGCAGCGCACCGGCGTCATCAACCGGACGCTGATGGCCGCAGGCGTCATCGACCAGCCGCTGCCGCTCATCAACAATCTCACCGGCGTCACCATCGGCATGGTCTACATCATGCTGCCCTTCATGATCCTGCCGCTGGTCGGCACGCTGCGGGCGATCGATCCGATGACGCTGCGCGCGGCGGCACTGTGCGGCGCAAGCCCTTTCCAGGCATTCCGCCGCATCCTGCTGCCGCTGTCGCTGCCCGGCGTGGCGGCCGGCGGCCTGATGGTCTTCGTCATGTCGCTCGGCTACTTCGTCACGCCGGCACTGCTCGGCGGCACGTCGAACATGATGCTCGCCGAAATGATCGCGCAGATGATCCAGTCGCTGCTCAACTGGGGGCTCGGCAGCGCCGCGGCCTTCATCCTGCTTGTCGTCACCATGGCGCTCTACGCGCTGCAGCTGCGCCTCGTCGGCGTCAGGCGCATGAGCGGAGGCATCTGAGATGCTGCTCGACTATGACCGCATGGGATGGCTGAAGATTGCCCTGCTCGGCTTCACCGCGCTGGTCGCCGGCTTTCTTCTGTTGCCGGTCGTCTTCATCGTCCTGCTCTCCTTCGGTTCGTCGCGCTGGCTGGCCTTCCCGCCGCCCGGCTGGACGCTCAAATGGTACCAGGAGCTTTTTGCCGA
This sequence comes from Mesorhizobium newzealandense, assembly GCF_042682145.1. Taxonomy (NCBI): domain Bacteria; kingdom Pseudomonadati; phylum Pseudomonadota; class Alphaproteobacteria; order Hyphomicrobiales; family Phyllobacteriaceae; genus Mesorhizobium; species Mesorhizobium newzealandense. The sequence continues at coordinate 332,261 of NZ_JBHUGZ010000010.1, forward strand.
TCCGGCCTGGCTCGATGCGGCGCTGACCAGCGCCAGGATCGCCACCATGACGGCGATGCTGGCGGTAGCGATCGGCCTGCTCGCCTCCTTTGCCCTGGTTCGCGGACAGTTTGCCGGGCGCGAGATCCTGCGCGGCCTGCTGCTGACGCCGATGGTGCTGCCCGTCGTCGTCTTCGCCATCGCCGTCTATGCGTTCTTCCTTCGCCTTGGCCTCGGCGGCACAACCATCGGCTTCGTCATCGCCCACACCGTGCTGGCACTGCCCTTCGCCATCATCCCGATCGCCACCGCGCTCGAAGGCTTCGACAAGTCGATCGAGGACGCGGCCATCGTCTGCGGCGCCAGCCCGCTCGAGGCCAAGCTCAGGATCACCTTGCCGTCGATCCGGATCGGCATCTTCTCCGCCGCGATCTTTTCCTTCCTTGCCTCGTGGGATGAGGTCGTGGTGGCGATCTTCATGGCCAGCCCCAGCCTGCAAACCTTGCCCGTCAAGATCTGGGGCAGTTTGCGCTCGGATCTGAGCCCGGTGATCGCCGCCGCCTCCAGCCTGCTCGTCGGGCTGACGCTTGCCCTGATGGTGGTGACGGCGCTGCTGCAGCGAAAGTTCCGCACATGACCCAGCCCTTCCTCTCCATCCGCAATCTGCGCAAGGCGTTCGGGGCAATCACCGCCGTGCATGACGTCACCCTCGAGATACCCAGGGGCGAGTTCCTGACCTTCCTCGGGCCTTCAGGGTCGGGAAAATCGACGACGCTCTACGCGATCGCCGGCTTCCAGGATCCGAGTTCCGGCGATGTCCAGCTGGAAGGAAAGTCACTGCTTGCCGTGCCCTCGCACAAGCGCAACATCGGCATGGTCTTCCAGCGCTACACGCTGTTTCCGCATCTGACGGTGGCCGAAAACGTCGCCTTTCCGCTTCGGGTTCGCCGCCGGCCGGAGGCCGAGGTGAAGAAGAAGGTCGCCGACATGCTGGCGCTGGTGCGTCTCGAAAGCTTCGCCGCGCGCTTGCCGGGCGCACTGTCGGGCGGCCAGCAGCAGCGCGTCGCGCTCGCCCGGGCGCTGGCCTACGATCCGCCGATCCTGTTGATGGACGAACCATTGTCGGCGCTCGACAAGAAGCTGCGCGAGGAAATCCAGGGCGAGATCCGCCGCATCCATCGCGAGACCGGCGTCACCATCCTCTACGTCACCCACGACCAGGAGGAGGCGCTGCATCTGTCGGACCGCATCGCCCTGTTCCGGGACGGCCGCATCGAGCAGACCGGCAGCGGCGAGGACCTTTATCTGAGGCCGGCGACCGATTTCGTCGCTGGCTTCATCGGCAATTCGAATTTCCTCGCCGCCGAACATCTCGCCACCAGCGATGGCACGGCGACGATCCGGCTGGCAGACGGCTCTGTCGTCTCCGGGGTCAGGGCCAACGGCACGTTCGGCAACGGCCAGAAGACCCGGCTGATGATCCGGCCGGAGGCGTTTGGCATGGAACGGCGCCCGGCGAACGCGGAGCTCAGCGTCGAGATCGTCGACGTCGCCTTCTACGGCGAGCGTCGGCGCATCGTCGCGCGCACCGCCGCCGGCGAGGGGGTCGACATCAGGCCGACCTCGGCCGCCATGCAGTCGCAGGACGTGTCGCCCTGCAGCCGGCAGGTCTTTTTCGACCCGGCGGCAGCGTTCCTGTTTCCCGCCTGACGTGCCGCCACCCTTTACCTGCCATGTTGCACTGCGATAGATTTGTTGCATTGCGATATCACCCTGCCCGGCCGACCCTGCCAATGGGGCTGGGCCAAGGGGTGGGCTTGCACGAAGGAGCCAAAGTGGCAGCATCGTTCCGGCCGGACATACAGGGATTGCGCGCACTCGCCGTCGGTGGCGTCGTCGCCTATCATTTCGGCCTTTCCGGCCTGCCCGGCGGCTTTGCCGGCGTCGACATCTTCTTCGTCATCTCCGGCTGGCTGATCACCACCCACCTCATGCAGGAGATCGGCGACACCGGCAGGCTCGACCTCTGGCGCTTCTATGCCAGGCGCGCCCGGCGCCTTTTGCCGGCGGCACTGTTCGTCATCCTGGCCACGCTGGCCGCCGGCTATTTCATCCTGTCGCCGCAGGAGCAGGCGCTCTATTCGGGCGGCGCCATGTTCGCCTCCGCCTATGCCATCAATCTGTGGCTGCTGCGCTGGTCGTTCGACTATTTCGCAGCCGACGCCACCAGCAATCCCTCCATCCACTTCTGGTCGCTGTCGGTCGAGGAGCAGTTCTATCTGGCCTGGCCAGCGCTGCTGCTGCTGGCCGCCTGGCTGCGGCCGGGCCGGCGCACGGCCGTGGTCGTGATCGGCGCGGTGGGCCTCGCCTCCTTCGCCGCCTGCGCCTGGTTGACCGTGGTCGCGCCAGCCTGGGCGTTCTATGCCTCGCCGCTGCGTGCCTGGGAGTTCGCCGCCGGCGGCCTGGCGACGCTGGCGCCGGCTGCTTTCCCCGGGCACCGCGCAGGACTGCGCGCAGCACTTGGCTGGCTCGGCCTGGCGCTGATCGCGGCGGCCTATCTGTGGCTGAGCGAGGACCTGCCCTTCCCCGGCTATTATGCGCTGCTGCCGGTCGCCGGCACGGTGCTGGTGCTGTTGAGCGGCGCCGGCGACGAGCAGGCCAGCAGGCAGATCAATGGGCGATCCTTTGGCCCGGCCGCTGCTTTGTCGCTTCCGCCGCTGCAATGGATCGGCGCGCTCTCCTATTCGCTCTATCTCTGGCACTGGCCGGTCATCGTCTATGCGCAGATGCTGGTGCCGGATCTCAACGTGCCGCAGCGCTTCGGCTGCGGCGCGCTGGCGCTGGCGCTGTCGGTGTTCACCTATCACCTGATCGAAAACCCGGGCCGGCGCGCCGGCTGGCTGACGGTGGGCGCAAGAGCGCCAGAGCAGTTCATCGCTTCAAAGAAACGCCGAACCGCTCTGGGTCTTTTTCTCAGCGCAATTCCGGACGGAAAACCGCTTCGCACTTTTCCTGGAATTGCTCTGGTTCCCGCGCTGGCGCTGACCGGTGCCGGCGTGGTGGTGGCCTATGCCAATGCGCATCTGGCCCAGCGCAACATCGACCCACAGCAGCTCGGCATCGAGCGGGCGGCCGAACGACCCTCCATCGCGCGCGCCGTCGACACGAACTGTCTGCTCGACTTCCACACGGTGACGCCCAAGCCTTGCACTTTCGGCGCGGCCGACGCCGCCCACACCATCGTGCTGTTCGGCGATTCGCATGCCGACCACTGGTCGACGCCGCTGATCGAGGCGGCGAAACGCAACGACACCAAGGTGGTCACCTATCTGAAATCGTCGTGCCGCGCCTCGCGCCTCTCCACCTTCAACACGGTGCTGAAGCGCGACTACACCGAATGCGACGCCTGGCGCGAGCAGGCGATAGCGGACATCATCGCCCGCAAGCCGCGCCTGGTGGTGATCTCGGAATTCTCCATCGGCAATCTGACGCGCGACATGCCCGCCGCCAGCCGCACCGCCGAGACCGCGCGCTGGCAGGCCGGCCTGCGCTCGACATTGCAGGCCTTCAGCCGCGCCGGCGTCGAGGCGGCAGTGATCCGCGACACGCCGATCAGCGACAGCTTCGCCGACTCCTGCGTGGCGCGCACGCTGTGGTGGCGCGAGGCGCCGTCGCCGCACTGCGACACGCCAAGGGCCGAGGCCGCCAATGACGGCGCCGCGGCCGCCGAGCGCGCCATCGTGACCAGCGTGCCCGACACGCTCTATGTCGACCTCACCGACCGCTTCTGCGGGGCGACCGCCTGCCACGTCTTCATCGGCGGCAAACTCGCCTTCCGCGACCGCCACCATCTGGCCACCGCCTTTGCCGAGACGCTGGAAGGGCCGCTGGAAAGGGCGTTGTTTT
>NZ_JBHUGZ010000011.1:0-86508 GCF_042682145.1 Mesorhizobium newzealandense
CGAAGAAGAGTGCAATGATGCATATGGGGCGGTTCGTCTCGGGCATCGCTGGAGCCGCGGTGCGGCATGGCGCAACGATCTTCGAGAACACGCCGGTCACCGGGCACCGCACGGCTGCGGGCCGGCATGAACTGACGACGCCCGCCGGCATCATCAGCGCCGACAATGTGCTGTTGGCGACGGGCGCCTATACCACCAGTGCCTTTGGCTATTTCCGTCGCCGCATCGTGCCGGTCGGCAGTTTCATCATCGCCACAAGGCCGCTTTCCCAGGCCGAGATCGCGGCAACGGTGCCGGGCAACCGGACCTTCGTCACTTCGATGAATATCGGCAACTACTTTCGCCTGTCGCCGGACAACCGGCTGATCTTCGGTGGGCGGGCGCGATTTTCAGCCACTTCCGATCATAGGTCGGACGAGAAGAGCGGCGCGATCCTGCGCGCCAGCCTGGCGCAGATCTTCCCGCATCTGGCCAAGGTCGAGATCGATTATTGCTGGGGTGGGCTGGTCGACCTGACAAAGGACCGGTTCCCGCGCGCCGGCTTCGCCGATGGTCTCTGGTTTGCCATGGGCTATTCCGGCCATGGCGCGCAGATGTCCACCCATATGGGGATCATCATGGCCGACGCCATCCTGGGAAAGGCCGATCGCAACCCGGTGGCGGGTCTTGCCTGGCCTGCGGTCCCGGCCACTTCGGCAAGCCCTGGGTTTTTTTTTTCTTTTTTTTTTTTTTCTTATTTTTTTTTTTTTTTTGTTTTTTTTTTTTTTTTTTTTTTTTTTTATTTTTTTTTTTTTTGTTTGTTGCGTTTTTTTTGTTTTTTTTTGCTTTTTTTTTTCGTTTTTTTTTTTTTTTTTTTTTTTTTTTTTTTTTTTTTTTATTTTTGTTTTTTTTCTGTTTGGTTTTTTTTGTTTTTTTTTTGTTTTTTATTTTTTTACGCTTTTTTTTTTAGTTTTTATTTCCTTTTTTTTTTTTTTTTTTTTTTTTTTTTTTTATTTGTTTTTTTTTGTTTTTTTTTTTTTTTTTTTTTTTTTTTTTTCTTTTTTTTTTTTTTTTTGTTGTGTTTTTTTAGTCTTTATTTTTTTTGTTTCATTTGTTTTTTTGGTTTTTTTTTTTTGTTTTTTTTTTTTTTTTTTTTCACTATCTTTTGTCTCTTTTGTCTTTTCTTCTGGGTTTTCTTGTCTCTGTTTCTTGTTTTGGTCTGTTTTGTCTTTTCTTCTTGTTCTCCTGCCGATCGTCGGGCTCTACTACAAGGCTCTCGACCGCTTTCAGTAGCGGCCGCGGGCAGGCAGCCGACCTACTAGGCCAGCCCGCCGATGTGGAAGGTCTTCATTTCCAGATATTCCTCGATGCCGCATTGCGCGCCTTCGCGCCCGAGGCCCGACTGCTTGACGCCGCCAAAGGGTGCGACCTCGGTGGAAATCGCGCCGGTGTTCAGCCCCACCATTCCGATTCCAGCGCTTCCGCCACCCGCCATGACCGCTTCAGGCTCTCGGTGTAGAAATAGGCGGCGAGACCGTAGGGAGTGCCGTTGGCAAGCGTGATGGCCTCGGCCTCGGTTTGGAAGCGAAACAGTGGCGCGACCGGGCCAAAGGTTTCCTCGCCGGCCAGAAGCATGTCCGGCGTCGCGTCGCCAAGCACCATCGGTGTCGCATATTGCTTGCCCTCAGGCATGGCGGGGCTCGTCGACAACACGCGGGCGCCTTTGGCCAGTGCGGGTCGCTGACATGCCGGTCGATCTTGTCGATTGCCGCGGCGTTGATCATCGGTCCGATCTCGACGCCGGGTTCGGTGCCTGGCCCCACCTTCATCGCCGAAACCCGCGCGGCGAGCTTGTCTGCGAAGGCGTCGTAGACGCCAGCCTGCACGAGAATGCGGTTTGAGCAGACGCAGGTCTGCCCGCCATTGCGGAACTTCGACACGATGGCGCCCTCGATGGCGAGGTCGAGATCGGCATCATCGAAGACGATGAAGGGCGCGTTGCCGCCGAGTTCGAGGCTGAGGCGCTTGATGCTGTCGGCTGCGCCGCGCATCAGCAGCGATCCGACGCGGGTCGAGCCGGTGAAGGAGATCTTGCGTACTGTTTCGTTGGCCATCAGTTCGGTGCCGATGTCCGCCGGCATGCCGGTGACGATGTTGATGACGCCAGCGGGAATCCCGGCGCGCTCCGCCAGGACGCCGAGCGCCAGCGCCGAGAACGGAGTGAACTCCGATGGCTTGACCACCACGGTGCAGCCCGCGGCCAGGGCAGGGGCAACCTTGCGGGTGATCATGGCATTGGGGAAGTTCCATGGCGTGATGATGGCGCAGACGCCGACCGGCTCCTTCAGCACCACGATGCGCCGATCCGGCGTCGGCGAGGGAATGGTGGTGCCGCCGATCCGTCGAGCTTCCTCCGCGAAACCATTTGACGAAGGAAGCGCCATAACGGATTTCGCCTGCCGCCTCGGCCAGCGGCTTGCCTTGCTCCAGCGTCAGGATGCGGGCGAGATCCTGCACATGCTCGATCATAAGACCGTGCCATGCTTCCAACAGCGCGGCGCGTTCGGCATGGGTCTTCGCACGCCAGGGACCGAAGGCCGCCTGCGCTGCCTTGATCGCCGAACGGGTTTCAGCCCCACTGACATCGGGGGACCGAGCCGATCACTGCCTGGGTGGCGGGATCGCTCACGTCGACGCTGGCGCCCGAGGCCGCGTCTTGCCACGCGCCGGCGATCAGGCATTGCTGCCGGAAGAGCCCCTTGTCCTTCAATTCCTTCATGTCGTTCCCTCCCGGCTCAGGCAAGCGCGGCCAGCACGGCCGTGGTGATCGTCTCCGTCCGGTCCTGGCCCGGCCGCGTGCCGATGCCGCGCGCGGTCGCGGCTTCGATCGCCGCCATAACCTTTGCCGCCGCGCCATGCTCGCCCAGATGGCCGAGCATCATCGCCCCAGACCAGATCGCTGCGATCGGGTTGGCGATGCCGAGATGGGCGATGTCGGGGGCCGAGCCATGAACCGGTTCGAACATCGAAGGCGCGCTGCGATCCGGGTTGATGTTGGCGGAGGCGGCGAAGCCGAGGCCGCCCTGGATCGCCGCACCCAGATCGGTGAGGATGTCGCCGAACAGGTTGGACGCGACAACGACATCGAGGACTGTCGGGCGCCATCACCATCCGCGCGGCCATGGCATCGATATGGTAGCTGGTGACCTGGACGTCGGGATATTCAGGGGCGAGGCGCGCCGTTACTTCGTCCCAGAACACCATCGAGTATTTCTGTGCGTTCGACTTGGTGACCGAAGCGAGTTTTCGTTTCCTCAACCGCGCCTGTTCGAAGCCAAAGCGCAGGATCCGCTCGACGCCGTTGCGGGTGAAGATCGAGGTCTCGACCGCGACTTCATCGCTGGTGCCCTGGTGCACGCGGCCGCCGGCGCCGGAATATTCGCCCTCGGTGTTTTCACGGATGCAAAGTATGTCGAAACTGGCGGCCTTCAGCGGCCCCTCGACCCCGGGCAGCAACCGGTGCGGCCGGATGCTTGAGCAGCGAACCAGGCCGCACCGTGATCGGACTGTCGCCCTTCAGCGCCTTCTTCTGCAGCGCTGCCGGCCAACCGCCGGGCGACTGGCCGAGATCGCCGCGCAGCATCGAGACGACCGAGTCCGGAAAGGCGATATCCCTGGCCGGGTTTTCGACATCGGCAACCGTCAGATCCTGGCTGACCATCATCAATGCCATGTCGCCGACGACCTTGGACGACGGCGTCACCTTGACGATGTCGCCGAACATCAGGTTGACGTCGTGGTAGGTCTGCGCCACCTCGTGCCAGCGTGTCTCGAGCCCGAGCGAGCGCGCCTGCTCCTTGAGATTGGTGAACTGTCCGCCAGGCATTTCGTGCAGGTAGACTTCCGAGGCCGGTCCCTTGAGGTCGCTTTCGAAGGCGGCGTACTGGTTGCGCACCGCTTCCCAGTAGAAGGAGATCTTGCGTATCCATTGCGGGTCGAGGCCCGGGTCGCGCTCGGTGCCTTTCAACGCCTCGACGATCGAACCAAGGCAAGGCTGCGATGTGTTGCCGGAAAAGGCATCCATCGCCGCGTCGATGGCATCGACACCGCTCTCCACCGCCGCCAGCACCGTCGCCGCCGACAGGCCTGACGTGTCGTGGGTGTGAAAATGGATCGGAAGGTCGGTCGCCTCGCGCAGCGCCTTGAACAGAACGCGTGCGGCGGAAGGCTTCAACAGGCCCGCCATGTCCTTGACCGCGATGATGTGGGCGCCGGCCGCCTGCAATTCGCCGGCCAGGCCGACATAGTATTTGAGATCGTATTTGGCTCGCGCCGGGTCGAGTATGTCGCCGGTGTAGCACATCGCCGCTTCGATCAGCTTGCCCTCGGCGCCGACCGCGTCCATCGCGACGCGCATGTTCTCGACCCAGTTCAGGCAGTCGAACACGCGGAACAGGTCGACGCCGCCGCTTGCCGCCTGCTTGACGAAATGCTGCACGACATTGTCGGGATAGTTGGTATAGCCGACGCCGTTGGCACCGCGCAGCAGCATCTGCAGCAACAGATTGGGCGCCGCCTCGCGCACCAGCGACAGCCGCTCCCATGGATCCTCGGTGAGGAAGCGCATGGCAACGTCGAAGGTGGCGCCGCCCCAGCATTCGAGCGACAGAAGCTGCGGCAGGGCGCGCGCATAGGTGCCGGCGATGCCGGCAATGTCATGCGTGCGCACACGCGTCGCCAGCAGCGACTGATGGCCGTCGCGCATCGTCGTATCGGTGACCAGCACTTCCTTCTGCTCGCGCATCCAGGCGGCGAATTTCTCCGGTCCGAGCGCGTCCAGCTTCTGCTTGCTGCCGCCCGGCACGTTGCCGTTGAGGTAGGGCACGATGGGGGCGGCCGCGTCGGCCTTCGGCTCCGGCCGGCTGCGCGTCTCGGGATGGCCGTTGACCGACACGTCGGCAAGATAGTTGATGAGCTTGGTGGCGCGGTCCTGGCGCTTCACCTGCTGGAACAGTTCCGGCGTCGTGTCGATGAATTTGGTCGTATAGGAATTGTCAGCGAAGCTCGGGTGGTTGATGATCGCTTCGAGAAAGGTCAAATTGGTGGCGACGCCGCGGATACGGAACTCGCGCAATGCCCGGTTCATGCGGGCAATGGTCTCGGCCGGCGTCGGCGCCCATGCCGTCACCTTCTCAAGCAGCGGATCGTAGAAGCGGGTGATGACCGCGCCGGAATAGGCGGTGCCGCCGTCGAGGCGGATGCCGAATCCGGTGGCTCCACGATAAGCGGTGATGCGGCCGTAGTCCGGGATGAAATTGTGCTCGGGATCTTCGGTGGTGATGCGGCACTGGAGTGCATGGCCGTTCAGCCGGATGTCTTGCTGCGCCGGCACGCCCGATTCCGGCGTGCCGATGGCAAAGCCGTCGAGGATGTGGATCTGCGCCTTGACGATGTCGATGCCGGTCACCTGCTCGGTGACCGTGTGCTCGACCTGGATGCGCGGATTGACCTCGATGAAATAGAACTTGGCCGTATCGGCATCCTGCAGGAACTCGACCGTGCCGGCACCGATATAGCTGGTCTCGCGCGCGATCTTCAGCGCGTAGCCGCAAAGCTCCTCGCGCTGCGACATCTGGAGATATGGCGCGGGCGCCCGCTCGACGACCTTCTGGTTGCGGCGCTGGATCGAGCAGTCACGCTCGAACAGATGCACCGCATTGCCATGCGTGTCGCCCAGCACCTGCACCTCGACGTGGCGGGCTCGCTCGATCAGCTTTTCAAGATAGACCTCGTCCTTGCCGAAGGCGGCTTTCGCCTCGCGCTTGCCTTCCATGACCTCGCGGGCAAGATCGGCCTCGGAGCGGATGGCGCGCATGCCGCGCCCGCCGCCACCCCACGATGCCTTCAGCATCACCGGATAGCCGATCTCCTTGGCCAGTTTCTTGACCGCTTCCATGTCGTCCGGCAGCGGATCGGTGGCGGGGATCACCGGCACGCCGACCTCGATCGCCAGATTGCGGGCGGCAACCTTGTTGCCGAGCCGGCGCATCGTGTCCGGCTTCGGCCCGATGAAGGTGATGCCGGCGACGGCACAGGCTTCGGCGAATTCGGGGCTTTCCGACAAAAGCCCGTAACCGGGATGGATGGCATCGGCGCCCGAAAGTCTGGCGACGCGGATCACCTCCTCGATCGACAGGTAGCTTTCGATCGGACCCATGTCGCGGGTCAGGTGCGGCCCGCGTCCGACCTGGTAGCTCTCGTCGGCCTTGAAGCGGTGCAACGAATACTTGTCTTCCTCGGCCCAGATCGCCACGGTTTTGAGGCCGAGTTCGTTGGCCGCGCGAAAAACGCGAATGGCGATTTCGGATCGGTTGGCGACGAGGATCTTCGTGATGGCCAAGGACGAACTCCGGACAGTGTCGGGGAGGAAACAGACGCCATGATTAGCGCGAAAATGCTGCAGCGCAAACAAAATTGACGCTGGATTAAACCGATTGAAATGGAATCTTTGCGCCAAACCTGGTCGCATTCGGTCGAACGCGCAAGAAAGCGCCGAAGCTGCCGTTCACGGCACGATCCTTTTCCGGCTAAAGGCCGGGCTGTAGCGGCTTTCCGGACTCATCTGAAAGGGGAGCGCCCAAAAGAAAAATGCCCGGCGCGAGGCGCCGGGCATCCGTAGGTCTAGAGGCCGACAGGCTTACATCTTCTGGATGTAGGTGTACTTGCCGTCGTCGCCCTTCTTCCATTCGTACATGACGTAGCCGGGCAGCGTCGGATCGCCCTTGGCGTCATAGGACAGGTCGCCGAGCACGGTCTTGAACGGGCCGTTTTCATGCAGTGCCTTGGCAACTGCCTGCGGGTCGTTCGACTTGGCGGCCGTCGCTGCTTCCGTAAGCGCCTGCACGGCGGCGTAGGCGTAGAGCGTGTAGGCTTCCGGCTCGAAGCCCTGCGCACGGAACTTCTCGACGAGTTCCTTGTTCGCGGGGATCAGGCGCGGATCCGGGCCGAACGTGTTGAGCGTGCCCGCAACCGCGTCGCCCGCGATCGAAGCCAGCTCGTTCGACACGATGCCGTCACCGGAGATCAGCGTCGCCTTGAGGCCCTGGTCAGCCGCCTGGCGGATGATCAGGCCGGCTTCGGTGTGGAGGCCGCCCCAATAGATGATGGAGACGCCGGCTTCCTTCATCTTGGCGATCAGCGCCGAGAAGTCCTTGTCGCCGACGTTGATACCTTCATACATGACTTCCGTCAGGCCCTTGGCGTTCATTGCCTTCTTGGTTTCGTCGGCAAGACCCTGGCCGTAGGTGGTCTTGTCGTGAACGACGGCGATCTTGGCGTCCTTGAAGTTCGCGGCGAGATAAGCGCCGGCAATGCTACCCTGCTGGTCGTCGCGTCCGCAGGTGCGGAACACGTTCCACAGGCCACGCTCGGTGAACTGCGGGTTGGTGGCCGCCGGGGTGATCTCGACGATGTTGTTTTCCGCATAGACTTCCGATGCCGGGATCGAGACGCCTGAGTTGAAGTGGCCGACCACGAACTTGACGCCGTCGCCGACGAACTTGTTGGCGACCGAGATGCCCTGCTTCGGATCGGAGACGTCGTCACCAACCTCGAGCTTGATCTGCTCGCCGTTGATGCCGCCCTTGGCATTGATGTCGGCGACCGCCGCTTCCGCACCCTTCTGAAGCTGTGCGCCGAAGGCTGCGTTCGGACCAGTGATCGGACCGGCAACGCCGATCAGTACATCAGCCCACGCGTTGCCGCCGAACGCGACCAGCGCGGTCAGGGCGACGGCGGACAAAAGTGACTTTTTCATTTAAACGCTCCCATTTACGGAGTGGGCGTGGATGAAGCTTTCATGCGATGCCCACCCTTATCGCAGAAAGCATAGTTTGCCGATTTTCAGGCACTTGTCACGCCGATTCATCCCCGAAGCGGCGTTAATGGTGAACGTCAACCTTTCGGTTTCCAGCTCAAGATTGAAGCTCTTTCATAGAGCCAATTATACTGCGTCACCATCTGGTTGGTGCGCGTGTATTGATAGCCGACGAAGCCGAGGATCATCAGCACGATGGTGTCGACGACGTAGTAGTGCAGCGAGAACATCGTGCCGCCGAACAGCGCGTGATGGATGAAGCGGATGCCGATGCCGAGGCCCAGCATATAGGCGAACAGCTGGATGAAGCTGCGCCATGTTTGGGCGCTGGCCTTGCCCGTCATCCAGGCCGCCCAACCGCCGAGCAGACAGGTGACGAAGAAGAACTGCCAGATCGACGGCTCCTCGTAGAGAATACCCTGCATGGTGAAGTCTCCTGAGCTCAGTGGTGTCCGCCTTCGAGATAGGCGGCGCGCACTTCCGGATTGGCGAGCAGTTCCTTGCCGGTGCCGCTCATCGTCACGTTGCCGTTGACCATGACATAGCCGCGCGTGGCGAGCTTGAGCGCGCCGAAGGCGTTCTGCTCGACCAGGAACACGGTCAGCCCCTGGGTGCGGTTCAGCTCGCGGATGGCGTCGAAGATCTGCTTGACGACCAGCGGCGCCAGACCCAGCGACGGTTCGTCGAGCAAAAGCAGCTTTGGCCGCGCCATCAGCGCACGTCCGATCGACAGCATCTGCTGCTCGCCACCCGACAGCGTGCCGCCGCGCTGGGCGATACGCTCCTTGAGCCGCGGGAACAGCGTGAACACCTTCTCGACGTCCTCGTCATAGTGCTTGAGGTTGTCGAGGCTGGCGCCCATTTGCAGGTTTTCCATCACCGTCATGCGCGGGAAGATGCGCCGGCCCTCGGGCGATTGGGCGATGCGCATGCGAGCGATCTCATGCGTCGGCATCTGGGTGATGTCGGTGCCGGCGAAGGTGATGGTGCCGGCGCGGGCGCGAGGCGCGCCGAAGATGGTCATCATTAGCGTCGACTTGCCGGCGCCGTTGGCGCCGATCAGGGCCACGATCTCACCCTGGTTGACGGTGACATCGACGCCGTTCAACGCCCGGATGTTACCGTAGTAAGTCTGCACGCCCTTGATATCGAGCAGCGTTGTCCCGGCCATCACTTGCCCCCTCCGCGCTTGCCCGCCACAGGCTTGGCGGCGGCAGTCTTTCCGGAAGCCGTGGTCTTTCCGGAAGCTGCATTTGCAGTCTTTCCGGACGCATGGCTGGTCGCCACCTTGCCCGCATCGACGCGGCGCGAGAATTCCGTGTCCTTGCCCTTGCCGAGCAGCTTGGCCTGCTTGACCCATTCCTCACGAGCGATGCGCCCATCGAAGGCAAGATAGGCTTCGGCAGCCTCGACATCTGATTTTTTCCAAGCGCCGATCTGGTCGAAATGGAAGATGCCGTGCTCGTTGAGCTTCTTCTCGTTGACCGTGCCGATGCCTTTGATACGGGTCAGATTGTCGGCCTTGCCGCCGCGAGGCGCCGCCAGCCTGTTGGAGATTTCCCCAACCTTCACCGCCGGAGCCTTCGCCACCGGAGCCTTGGCTGCCGGCTTTGCCGGTGCGGGCGCCACGGTCGACTTCACCGCCGTTCCGGTTGCCACCTTTGGCGCCGCTTTCGCAGCAGGCTTTGCCTTCGCAGCAGGAGCGGGCTTCGCAGCCGGCACCGCCGCCTGCGAGGCCGTCTTGTTTGCCGCGGCGAGCGATCTTGCGTCGACCTGATCGGCCTTTGACGCGCCCTTCGCCACCGTGACCCGCTCGCCCGAACTGTGGCCGACCGTGTCGGTCACCGGCCCGGCGAGATACGATGACGATGTCCCCGGACCGTGCGCGGCATCAGGCCCCGTATCGAGCTGTTCGATGACGTCTTCGTCGCCGACTTCGGTGAGGACCGCCTCGACTTCCTCGTCGTCCACGCCGAGATAGGCGGCGATGACGCGCGGATCGGTACGCACCGAATGCGGACTGCCGTCCGAGATCTTGCGGCCATATTCCAGCACCACGACATGGTCTGATATCTGCATGACCACCGACATGTCATGCTCGATCAACAGGATCGAGGTGCCCGTGGTGTTCTTGATGTCGATCAGCAGTTCGTTGAGCGACGCCGATTCCTTTGGATTGAGACCGGCCGCCGGCTCGTCCAGGCACAGAAGCTCCGGACCCGTGCACATGGCGCGGGCGATCTCGAGGCGGCGCTGCGCGCCATAGGGCAAGTCACCGGCCGGATCGTCGGCACGATCGACAAGATTGGCCTTCTCCAGCCAGTGCCTGGCGAGGTCGATCGATTCGGCCGAGGCCTTGCGATAGCTCGGGAAGCCGAACAGGCCAAGCACCGTATAGCCCGAGGCCTTCATCAGCTTGTTGTGCTGGGCAACCAGAAGGTTCTCCAGCAGCGTCATGCCCGAGAACAGGCGTATGTTCTGGAAGGTGCGCGCCACCTTGGCGCGCGCCGGGATCTCGTGGTTGGGCAGGCGTTCGAGCAAATAGCTCGAGCCATCGTTCCGGTTGAGCGTGATCATACCTTCCGACGGCTTGTAGAAGCCGGTGATGCAGTTGAACACGGTGGTCTTGCCGGCACCGTTGGGTCCGATCAGCGCGGTGATCTCGCCGCGCTTGGCGGTGAAGGACAGGTCGCCGATGGCGACCAGGCCGCCGAACTTCATCGACAGGTGATCGACCTGCAGGATGGCCTCGTTCATGGGTGTGCTCGCATTCATCAGCCGTGGCCCTCCTTGGTGAAGGAACTGGAGACAGCCCTTCGCTCCTTGAGGAAGGCGGTCGGTTCGCGACTGCCGACGAAGCCGCGCGGCTTCCACAGCATGACGATGACCATGGCCATGCCGAACAGAAGCATGCGGTAGAGTTCAGGGGTGAAGTCCGGCCCGAATATCTGCTTGAGGAAGTCGAGTTCGCGCAGCGCCTCGGTGCCGCCGATCATCACCAGTGCGGCGACCGCTATGCCGACAAGCGAGCCCATGCCGCCGAGAACGACGATCGCCAGGATGATCGCCGATTCCAGGAAGACGAAGGATTCCGGGCTGACAAAGCCTTGACGCGCGGCGAAGAAAGAGCCGGCGAAGCCGCCGAACATGGCGCCTGTGGCAAAAGCCGTGAGCTTGGTCGTCGTCGTGTTGATGCCCAGGGACCGGCAGGCGATCTCGTCCTCACGCAAGGCTTCCCAGGCGCGGCCGACCGGCAGGCGGCGCAGCCTGATGGTGACGAAGGCGGTGAGCAGGCACAGGCCCAGGATCAGATAGTAGAGGAAAATCTTGTAGTACGCGCCCGACTGGGCGATGCCCAGCACCTTGGCGATGTAGTTCGGGTCTGACACGTTGAACGACATCAGGCCGAAGAAGCTGACCTTGGGAATGCCGGAAATGCCGGCCGATCCGTTGGTGACCTCGCGCCAGTTGATCAGCACCAGGCGGATGATCTCGCCGAAGGCCAGCGTCACGATCGCCAGATAGTCGCCACGCAGGCGCAGCACGGGGAAGCCGAGCAGCACGCCCCAGAGGGCGGCCATGGCGCCCGCGGCCGGCAACAGGATCCAGAACGACAGGCCGAAATGCGTGGCGAGAAGCGCATACGAATAGGCGCCAAGTGCATAGAAGGCGACGTATCCGAGGTCGAGTAGGCCGGCGAGGCCGACGACGATGTTCAGGCCCCAGGCCAGCATCACATAGATCAGGATCTGGATGCCGAAATTATCGACCCATTTCAGCGAACCCTGCAGCCCTCCGGCAATCGACCAGGCGTTCAGCGACAGCACCGCGACCACGAGGATCGGGTACAGCACCAGCGCTGTGATGCCCAATTTGGTGAAGTTGGCATGGATGAAGGCGCGGAAGTAGTAGATCACGCAAGCCAGCACATAGATGATCGCCAGAGCACGCAGGAATTGCAGATAGCCGGCCGGTTCTGCTCCCACCCATCCGGCGAGAGAATTGTTGAACACGAACAGCAGCACCGCCGCGACAACGGCCCCGATGAACGCCGGCAACTGGAAGAAGCGTGATGCCACGCTGCCCGGCAACAGGCCGGTGGCGACGTCGGCGATCTTCTGGTTGGCCATGAACGGCTGGCCATAGGCGACATAGAGGAAGCGTCCGACGGCTGTGGCGATCACCACGGCGGCGAGCAGGCCCCAGCGCGTCGTCACGACCAGTTCATTGGAGATGTTCTGGCCGGTCTTCAGGCCAATGAACAGCACGAACAGGCCAAGCGAGATGGCGCCTGCGTAGAAGGCCTCGCGCAACGCGCGCTGCACGGGGGTGGCGACGACGTCGCGCTCCGGAGATACGGTGACGGCCATGATCTCAGACCTTTTCGACTTCTGGCCGGCCCAAAATGCCGGAAGGCAGGAAGATCAGCACGATCGCCAGGATCGAGAACGCCGCGACGTCCTTGTAGTCGATCGAGAAATAGGCCGACCACATGCTTTCGATGAAGCCGATCATCAGCCCACCGAGGACTGCGCCCGGCAGTGATCCGATGCCGCCGAGCACCGCAGCGGTGAACGCTTTCACACCCGGCGTGAAGCCGTCGGAGAAGGCGATGACGCCGTAATACATCAGGAACAGAGTGCCGGCGACGGCGGCGAGCGCCGCACCCATGATGAAGGTGATCGAGATCGTGCGATCAACGTCGATGCCGAGCAGCGCCGCCATCTTGCGGTCCTGCTCGCACGCTCTTTGCGCCCGACCCAGCGATGTCCTGTTGACCAGATACCAGAACAGCGCCAGGAGCGCTGCCGTGACGGCGACGATGATGATCTGCTTCAGCGATACGCTGATGCCGTTGATGTTGTAGACCTGGCTGACCATCGGCGGGATCGGCTTGTTGCGCGGCCCCTGGGTCACCTGGACGAAGTTCGACAGCGCGATCGACATGCCGATCGCGGTGATCAGCGGCGCCAGCCGGAACGAACCGCGCAGCGGCCGGTAGGCCACCTTCTCGATCGTCCAGTTGTAGAGGCTGGTAAGCAGCATCGCCACGATCATCATGACCAGCAGCGCGACGACGACGGGCACCGAATAGAACAGCGCGCCGAGGACGAGGAAAACGATCAGCGCCGTGAAGGCGCCTACCATGAAGATGTCGCCATGGGCGAAGTTGATCATGCCGATGATGCCGTAGACCATCGTGTAGCCGATCGCGATCAGCCCATAGATCGATCCCAGCGTCAGCCCATTGATAAGCTGCTGGACAAAGTACTGCATGTGTACATGGCTCCCCTGGAACGTCGCCCATGCAGACGCATTCCTTTTCGTATTTCCCCTAGTCGTAAAGTTTCGAGCCCGGATTGCAACGTCATTTTTCAATCGTCATGCGCGTTTTGCCGACACGCCGTCGGATTGCCCGTTTTCTCCCATCCGGCCCCTGGACTATCGCGGACCCTATCATTGGCATAACGCAATGTCTTTGACGATTCGACCACATCATGCGCCCCGTTTCGAAGAAATCACCGTCAAAATTAGGTGATAAGAGGAATCGTTGCGTTGCTGACAAGACCCGTTTTTCGTTCTGTCGCTTTCCGCAGGGTCAGGTTTCCCATTACCCGACCACAAAAACCTGCGCGAACGGATCGCGGCCGTCGAGGAAGATGGCGTTCAATCCGGTCATCCGCGCCGAACCGCCGATCGAGGGGAGCGATGGCTCACCAGGCCTCAGTAGGCGGATCCGCCATTCTCGCTCAGGACATGCCGCTCGGTGCCATCAAGGGGAGGATTGAATACGCTGACCAGGATCATGTCGCCGGCAGCATCGGCACGCAGATAGTGGTCGTCATGTTCATCGAGCACATAGATCGTGCCTGGCTCGATACGATGCACCTCACCGGACATGTCTTCGACCTCACCAGTGCCGGCGATGCAGTAGCAGGCCTCGAAATGCCGCCGGTAGTGGAGGCGTGATTCGCTGCCTGCACGCACAACGGTATGGCAGACGGTGAACCCCATGCCGTCCTTTTGGGTCAGCAGGCGGTGGCTGGTGCCATTGCCCCAATCCACGAAGAAGTCAGATTTTTCTACATCAGCCAATTGTCTGGTGAACATGATCGCTTTCCCTGCGTACCGTCAAAAGCCCGGAGTCTCCGGTGATGGACCGGGAACAGACCCGAAATCCGACTGCAGAAATGCCGCAAGATAGGAGCGTCTTCAAATGATTGCTTCTCACCCGATATGTTAGTAAATTTTACATATGGAATATGTCCCGCTGAACGCCGTCCGGGCTTTCGAGGCCGCTGCGCGTCATCTCAGTTTCTCCGCTGCCGGCGAGGAGCTGCACGTCACTCACCCGGCCATCAGTCACCAGATAAGGCGACTGGAGGAATGGTTGGGCGTGCCGCTTTTCCACCGTAATGCGCGCAAGGTACGGCTGACGGATGCCGGGGTTATCCTCCAGGCCTCGGCGAGCGGGGCACTTGCCGAACTCGGCGCCACATGCCGGCGCATTCGGCGCAATGCAGCGGTGGCGACCCTATCCGTGGGCTGCATACCTTCCATTGCCAGCCGTTGGCTCGTGCCCCGCCTGCCGGACTTCACCGCCCGCCATCCCGATATCGGCATGCGGGTGGCTTATGCCCGGGCCGAGGAAAGGCTCGGCGATGGCGAGAACGACGTGCTGATCACGCTTGGGGCGGATCCGACGCCCGGCGTCACCAGTCTCAAGCTGTTTTCACGCCTGAACCGGCCGGTGTGCAGCCCCTATTACTTCGCCGGCAAGGGCCATCTGCGAACACCCGCGGGTATAGCAGGCGCGGACCTGCTGCATGACGAGAACCGCCAGGGCTGGCGCGAGTGGTTTTCCGAGGCCGGACTACCCAATTTCGACGTCGGCAACGGACCCGTCTTCGCCGACTTCAACATTCTGGCAACGGCGGTTATCGCCGGCCACGGCGTGGCGCTTTGTCCCGTCGATGTTTTTCGGGACGAACTGAAGCGGGGCGATCTGATTGTTTTGTCACAGGTCGCAACCAACCGCGACAAGGGCTACTTCCTGACGATGTCGGTGGATGCCGCGCCCGCCGCGCTTACCTTCGCCGAATGGTTTCGCCACGAGGTCTCGGTCGATTCCACGGCGGATGATCGGTAGATATCACTTGACGACAAAACCATGCGCGAACGGATCGCGGTCGTCGATGAAGATGGTGTTCAATCCGGTCATCCGCGCCCAGCCGCCGATCGAGGGAATGATCGCCGGCTTGCCCGCCACGGTGACGTCCTTTTCGACCTTGCCCTTGAACAGCGAACCGATGATCGATTCATGCACGAAGCTGTCGCCGACCTTGAGCTTGCCCTTGGCATGAAGCTGCGCCATGCGCGCCGAGGTGCCGGTGCCGCACGGTGAGCGGTCGATCGCCTTGTCGCCGTAGAAGACGGCATTGCGGGCGTCCGCGCCATCCACCGTCGGCGCACCGGTCCACAGCATATGCGACAGCCGGTTGATGCCCGGGTTCTCCGGATGCACGAAGGAATATTTTTCGTTCAGCCGCTGCCGCACCACCGGGCTCCAGGCGATGAAGTCGCCGGCCGAATAATCGGCCATGTCGCGATAGTTCTTCTGTGGCTCGACGATGGCGTAGAAGTTGCCCCCATAGGCGACGTCGACGGTGATCTCGCCGAGCTCCGGGCATGTGACGGTCAAGCCCTCGGCATGAAGGAAGGACGGCACATTGGTGATGCGCACCTCCTCGACATAGTCGCCGACCTGCTTGTATTCGGCGATGACGAGGCCGGCCGGCGTATCGAGCCTGAGCACGCCCGGCGTCTTCGGCTTGATCAGCCCGTGCTCGATCGCCATCGTCACCGTGCCGATGGTGCCGTGGCCGCACATCGGCAGGCAGCCCGAGGTTTCGATGAACAGGATGGCGATGTCGCAATCGTCGCGCGTCGGCGGATAGAGGATCGAGCCGGACATCACGTCGTGGCCGCGCGGCTCGAACATCAGCCCGGTGCGGATCCAGTCATATTCGGCAAGGAAGTGCGCGCGCCGTTCCATCATCGTCGACCCCTGCAGCAGCGGGCCGCCGCCCGCGACCAGCCGCACCGGATTGCCGCAGGTGTGGCCGTCAATGCAGAAGAAGGATTTCTTGGCCATGACGCTCCTCGAAAAATCAAAACCGTTTTGGACTGAAGGGGGCCAGATCGATCGGCGGAGCCTGCCCCAGGACGAGGTCGCGGATCAATCGCCCGGTGGCCGCCGCCTGGGTCAGGCCGAGATGGCCATGGCCGAAGGCATAGACCACCGACCGGCCTCCCGGCGCGCAGCCAATGACCGGCACTGAATCCGGCAACGAGGGTCGGAACCCCATCCATTCGCGCCCACCGGTCGGATCGAGCCCCGGCAGGAATCTTTGTGCCTTCTGCAGCAGCGCCTTCGATCGCGCATAATTGGGCGGCCGCTCGATGCCGCCGAGTTCGACCGCGCCGCCGACGCGCAGGCCTGTTTCGAGCGGCGTGATGACGAAGCCATGGCCGGAGAAGATCAGCTGCCGCTTCACGTCGAAGGCAGCCTTCGGCAGCGTCGTGTTGTAGCCGCGCTCGGTCTCCAGCGGAATGCGATCGCCGAGCTGCCTCGCCAGGAGATGAGACCACGCGCCGGCGGCAATGACGAGATGCCTGGCCTGCCTTGTCGTGCCGTCGGCCAGTGTCAGTGTCGCGCCATCCGGATCCGCCGCGACGTGCTCGATCCGAGCCATTTCAAAGCGCGCGCCCTTGGTCTGCGCGTAGGCCCACACCGCCTTACCGAGCAGTTTTGGATCGGCGACCGTCTTCCATCCCGGCACGAACGTGCCTTTGACGAAGCGCGGCGACAGGCCCGGCTGCAAGGTAGTCAGCTCCTCGCCCTCGACATGGCGGAAACCGATGCCGAAACGCTCGCGTGCCGCCCAGCCGGGCAGCGAGGCGCGGAACTCGGCCTCGCTCTCGTAGAGTTCGAGCGAGCCGTCCTCGCGCAGCATCCCTCGGGTGCCGGAACGATCGAGCAGCGCCATCCATTCGGCTTCGGCGAGCTTCATCATGCCGGCTTGCGCGGTGAGACTTGCCTCGTAGCGATCGCTCCACCCGGCGCGCCAGAAGCGGACCAGCCAGGGCAGAAGCTTGGGCAGATAGGCGGGTGGGATGCTGAGCGGGCCGAGCGGGTCGGCCAGCCATTTCGGCAGCTGCCGGATCATGCCCTTGTGGGCCATCGGCAGCACCTCTGAAAAGGCAAGGGCGGCGGCGTTGCCGGAGCTCGTTTCCTCGCAGATGCCGGTGCGATCGAAGACCGTGACGTTGCGCCCCGCCTCGGCAAGACGGGCGGCGGCGCAGATGCCGATGATGCCGCCACCGATGATGGCGATGTCTTCGCCTTCTCCTCGTTCACGGGGAGAAGGTGTCCGAGGGGCGGGACGGCGGCCCGCTTCTGTTGACTTGGAATATCCCTGCACGTGGGCGCTGTCCCTCATCTGGCTGCCGCCATCTTCTCCCGCGAACCGGGGAGAAGAAAGCCTCAGAACTGCGGCAGCGTCGGCCGAACCGCCAGCGCGTCCTTGACGATCTTCTCGACTGCCTTGCGGCGCTCGCCCGACAGCGGCTGGCGCGGCATTCGCACGCGATCGTTGGTTTGAATGGCGAACACTTCGGCAAGCTTGATGTTCTGCACCAGATAGGTCGAAACGTCGAGATCGAGCAGCGGCCGGAACCAGCGGTAGATGGCGAGCGCCTCTTCGCGGCGGCCCTGCTTCATCAGCTGGTAGATGGCGACGGTCTCGCGCGGAAACGCGGTGACCAGTCCGGCGACCCAGCCGATGGCGCCGACCGACAGCGCCTCGAAGGCCAGATTGTCGACGCCGGTGAACAGGTCGTAGCGGCTGCCCAGGCGATTGATGATCTCGGTCGAGCGGCGGATGTCGTCGGAGGATTCCTTGATGGCGATGAAGCGCTTGTCCGACGCCAACTCCTCCATCTGGTCAACGGTGACGTCGACGCGGTAGGCAAGCCGGTTGGAGTAGATCATGACCGGCAGGTCGCCGGCCTCGGCCACGGCGCGCAGGGCCGCGACCGTCTCTTCCGCATTGGTGTGATAGATCGGGCTCGGCACCACCATCAGGCCATTGGCGCCTTCCTTGGCGGCGCGGCGGGCAATGCTGGCGGCCTCGCGGGTGCCGGCCTCATTGACCGTCAGCAGCACCGGCTTCTTGCCGGCGACTTTCTGCGCGGTCTTCAGCACCTCGATCTTCTCGTCCGGCGACAGCATCGGCCCTTCGCCGAGCGATCCGCAGACGATGATGCCGTCGCAGCCGGCCTCCATCTGCAGGCCAAAGCAGCGCTCCATCTCGGCATGGTCGAGGCGGTCGTCAGCAGTGAATTTGGTCGTAACGGCGGGGAAAACTCCGGTCCACATGGTCATCGCTCCATCTGATATATCAGCGGTATATCTGTTAAGAAACCGCCTGTCAATGAGGATTCTCCTATGATATATCCTGAATATATCAGGAGACCGCCTTTGATATCCATGGAATCAACTACGGCATTCGAGCCCGCGGCGGCCAAAGCCTACCGCGTGCTCGAGCACATGATCGTCACGCTCGAACTGGCGCCGGCGAGTTTTGTCACCGAGGGCGCCCTGATCGAAAGGCTGGCGCTCGGCCGCACACCGGTGCGTGAGGCGATCCAGCGGCTGGCCTGGGAAGGGCTGCTCGACGTGCGGCCGCGCGCCGGCATCGCGATCGCTCCGCTGCATCCCGGCGACTGGCTGCGCGTGCTTGACGCGCGCCGCGGCGTCGAGGTGGTGCTCGCCCGTTCGGCCGCCCGCTTCGTCACCCGCGACGCCGCCGACATGTTTCACGAAGCAGCCCTT
The DNA here is from genome assembly GCF_042682145.1 of Mesorhizobium newzealandense. NCBI lineage: Bacteria > Pseudomonadati > Pseudomonadota > Alphaproteobacteria > Hyphomicrobiales > Phyllobacteriaceae > Mesorhizobium > Mesorhizobium newzealandense. The sequence continues at coordinate 18,753 of NZ_JBHUGZ010000011.1, forward strand.
GCCATGCAGAAGGCGGTGATCGCAGGCAACGTGCTTGCCTTCATCCAGGCCGACAAGGCGCTCGACGAAGCGCTGGCGCTGGCCGCCGACAACCCGTTCGCCGCCCGCCTGGCAGCCCCTTTGCAGACCCACAGCCGCCGCTTCTGGTTCCGCTACAAGGCCGACACCGGCCTGGCGGAATCGGCCGAGCACCACGTCGCGCTGATCCGCTCGATCCTCGACGGCGACGAGGAGGCCGCGGCCAAGGATGCCAAACGGCTGATGACGCTGCTGCGTGGCCACGCCGAGGTGGCCGCGACCCGCTGATCGGGCGGTCAGATCCCTTGCGCCGTCGCGGTCACCGCGAGGGTATTCTCCCAGCCCTCACCGGTCGCGATGATGCAGCTTTGGCCCTGCACGTCGGTTACCAGCATGGTCCATGTCCCACTTGCCGAAACATAGATCTCGACAATGGCGGCTTGTCCGACCACGCCGTAGCCGATTTGCCTTTGTTGGAAGGCCTGCGCCAGTCCCGCGACAAGATCGCCGTGGCCGCCGCAGACGAATTGCGCTTGTGCGGATAGCGTCGACAGCGCCAGCGCGGCGCCGATCGCGGCTATCCTGATCCATCGAAACAAATAATTGTGTGCCATTTGGCACCTCCTTCGCCTTCACGTTCCGGCAAAGGGAGGCACATGGGGCAGCCTCAATATGCCGGAGCGTTCCAGGCCGGGTCCGACGTCTTCATCACGTCACTCCTTCTGGTTTCCGGTCTGTCGTCTGGGAATTCTGTCACATTCCCTGGATTCGATATGGTGAGGTCCCGATCCGAAAACAAGCGCCATTTCGGCCCTGCGGCGCGCTGCCCGGCGACGATCTGTCGTCAGCCCTCCACGGGTTCGCGAAGCGCCGCCCATTTCAGCAGGGCGTCAAGAGCCGGGCATAGCGCCTGCCCCCAATCGGTCAGGCAGTATTCGACTTTCGGCGGCACCTGATGATGCACGATGCGGCGCACGATCCCGTCGCCCTCCATCTGCCTCAGCTGCTGGATCAGCATCTTCTGCGAGATCGCCGGGATCGCCCGTTCGAGATCGGAGAAGCGCAGCACCTTGCCGCCGAACAGGTGAAACAGGATCACCAGCTTCCAGCGGCCTTCGAGGATACGCAGCACATTCTCGACGCCGCTCGCCGCCGACAATGGCGTCAATACTTCGACCTTACTTTCAGGTAAGTACCTTACTTTTTCGTCGGTTCTTGTCATTTTCTCAGCATATCTCATTTTAGGACCCGGACAAGACCGCAGACCTTCGCGTCAACGGCAGGAACTGGAACCGGAGACGAACCATGACCGTAAAACTTCCGCAGCCGCTGACCGACTATTTTGCCGCCAAGAACAGGCACGACATCGACGCCATGCTCATTCCCTTCGCGTCGGATGCCACGGTCAAGGACGAAGGCGAAACCCGTCGGGGTTCGGCCGCCATCCGCGGATGGATGGAGGCAACGACAACCAAATATCGGGTGACGGTTGAGGTCGCGGACGCGACCGCCAATGGCGATGCATGGCGGATTGCCGGCCTCGTCTCAGGCAATTTCCCGGGCAGCCCGGCGACGCTCCACTACAACTTCACGCTGGCCGACGACCGGATCACGCGGCTGGAGATCGGTGCGTGACCATCCCTGGGAAATTCCCGGTCGACAATCAGGAATTTGCCGGCAAGCGCGTTCTGGTCACCGGAGGCACCAAGGGTGCCGGCGAAGCCATTGTGCGCCGGCTTACGGCGGCGGGCGCGATGGTTGTCACAACCGCCCGCTCGGCGACCGAACCATCATCGCCGAAGCTGTTCGTGCAAGCTGACATCAGCACTCTGGCCGGCGCAGAAAAAGTGGCGGCATCCACCATGGACAGGCTCGGTGGCGTCGATATCATCGTTCACAGCGTCGGCGGGTCGAAGAGCCCCGGTGGAGGATTTGCCGGACTGACCGATCAGGCCTGGCAGGACGAGCTGAGCCTCAACCTGCTCGCGGCGGTGCGGCTCGACCGCCTGCTTGTCCCGCATATGGTCGAACAGGGTGCCGGCGTGATCGTCCACATATCGTCGATCCAGCGCCGGTTGCCGCTGCACGAATCCACCATCGCCTATGCAGCGGCGAAGGCAGCCCTTGCAACCTACAGCAAGGCGTTGTCCAAGGAGCTCGGCCCCAAAGGCATTCGGGTCAACACCGTTGCGCCGGGCTGGATCCACACCACCGCATCTGAGGCGATGGTGAAGAGGCTGGCAGCCCATTCCGGTTCGGATGAGGAAACCGCACGCCAGGGCATCATGGATGCGCTTGGCGGCATCCCGATCGGTCGGCCGGCTTGGCCGCAAGAAGTTGCCGAGTTGGTGGCATTCCTTGTTTCGGACCGCGCTTCCGCCATCCATGGCGCCGAATACGTCATCGACGGCGGTACCATTCCGACCGTGTGATCCAACGCAAAAAGGGCGCGGCCAAGCCGCGCCCTTTTCCGTGAAATAGCTGTCGGATTTCAGTTCATCGTCGGGATGACGAACTCCGCACCATCCTTGATGCCCGACGGCCAGCGCGAGGTGACCGTCTTGGTCTTGGTGTAGAAGCGGAACGCGTCCGGGCCGTGCTGGTTGAGGTCGCCGAAGGACGACGCCTTCCAGCCACCGAAGGTGTAGTAGGCGATCGGCACCGGGATCGGCACGTTGACGCCGACCATGCCAACCTGGACCCGCGAGGCGAAGTCGCGCGCCGCGTCACCGTCACGGGTGAAGATGGCGACGCCATTGCCCATCTCGTGATCGTTGGCGAGCTTGATCGCGCTCTCATAGGTCGGCGCCCGCACCACCGAGAGCACCGGACCAAAGATCTCTTCCTTGTAGATGCGCATGTCTGATGTGACGTTGTCGAACAGGCAGCCGCCCATGTAGTAGCCATCCTCGTAGCCCTGCATGGAGAAGCCACGGCCGTCGACGACCAGCTTGGCGCCTTCCTTGACGCCGGTGTCGACGTAACCCTTGACCCGCTCCAGGGCCTGCGCCGTCACCAGCGGGCCGAAATCGGCCGAAGAGTCGGTCGAAGGTCCGACCTTCAGGCTTTCGACGCGCGGAACCAGCTTTTCCATGAGCCGGCTGGCGGTATCCTCGCCGACCGGGACGGCAACCGAGATCGCCATGCAGCGCTCGCCGGCCGAGCCGTAGCCGGCGCCGATCAGCGCGTCGACGGTCTGGTCCATGTCGGCGTCGGGCATGATGATCATGTGGTTCTTGGCGCCGCCGAAGCACTGCACGCGCTTGCCGGCGGCGGTGCCGCGCGAATAGATGTAGTGGGCGATCGGCGTCGAGCCGACAAAGCCGATGGCCTTGATGTCGGGATCGTCGAGGATCGCGTCGACCACGCCCTTGTCGCCATTGACGACGTTGAGGATGCCAGCCGGCAGGCCGGCCTCGATGAACAGTTCGGCAATGCGCATCGGCACGCCCGGATCGCGCTCCGACGGCTTCAGGATGAAGGCGTTGCCGCAGGCGATGGCCGGCGCGATCTTCCACAGCGGGATCATTGCCGGGAAGTTGAACGGCGTGATGCCGGCGACGACGCCGAGCGGCTGGCGCATCGAATAGACGTCAATGCCGGGGCCGGCGCCATCGGTGAATTCGCCCTTCATCATATGTGGCGCGCCGATGCAGACCTCGACCACTTCGAGGCCGCGCTGGATGTCGCCCTTGGCGTCGGCGATCGTCTTGCCGTGCTCGCGCGCCAGGATGTCGGCCAGTTGGTCATAGTCGCGGGCGACGAGTTCGAGGAATTTCATCAGCACGCGCACGCGGCGCTGCGGATTGGTTGCCGCCCATTTGGGCTGGGCTGCCTTGGCATTCTCGACGGCTGCGCGCAGTTCCGCCTGCGAAGCGAGCGCCACCGTGCCACGCACGGTGCCGTCCATCGGCTGCATGACATCCTGCTTGCGGCCGCTGGTCCCGGCGACATGCTTGCCGCCGATGAAATGACCGTAGTCGATCATGATTTCTCTCCCTGGGTTTGTGATGGTGCATTGTCCCCCTTTGGCTAGCGGATGGCAACGCGAGCCAGAACGCAACCGTTGTGCGTGAAATAGATAGCGGTTGACGGAAGAGCATCAATTCCCGCAAATGAGGCAGTCTGCCGCTTCAAGGATGACAGGTTGAGTTCACTCGCGCCCCCCTCCGTCCTGCCGGACATCTACCCCTCTAGGGGGGAGATTGGGCTGTCATCTGTGCTTTCGCCAATCGTCGAGGCCGTTAGGCGAGAGCCGCCCGTACAACTGCCGATCTCCCCCGTAGAGGGGGAGATGTCCGCCAGGACGGAGGGGGGCGCGAAGGAACACGACATTGACCTTAGCCATGCGGACCGCCCCCATGAACTGGGATGACGTCCGCATTTTCCTGGCGGTGGCGCGGGCCGGCCAGATCCTTGGCGCGGCCAAGCGGCTGGAACTCAACCACGCCACCGTCTCGCGCCGCATCGCCGCGCTCGAGGATGCACTGCGGACAAAACTGTTTCGCCGGCTGACCACCGGCAGCGAACTGACTCCGGCGGGCGAGCGCTTTCTCGATATCGCCGAGCGCATAGAGGGCGACATGATCGCCGCGCGCTCGACCGTTGCCGGCGAAGGCGACGATGTCTCCGGCACGGTGCGCATCGGCGCGCCGGACGGGTTTGGCGTCGCTTTCTTGGCCAAGCGTCTCGGCGCGCTAACCACGCTGCACCGCGAACTGACCATCCAGTTGGTGCCGGTGCCGCGCTCCTTCTCGCTGTCGCGCCGCGAGGCGGACATCGCCATCACCGTCGAGCGGCCGACCGAAGGCCGGCTGGTGGCGGGCAAGCTGGTCGACTACTCGCTCGGCCTGTTTGCCTCGCGCGCCTATGCGCAAGCGAATGGCTTGCCCAAAACAGCCGCCGAGCTCGGCCAGCACACCCTCATCGGCTATGTGCCGGACCTCATCGTCAGCCCCTCGCTCGACTATGCCGCCGAATTCAGCCCGGACTGGCGCACCAGCTTCGCCATCTCCTCGGCGCTCGGCCAGGCCGAAGCGGTGCGGTCGGGCGCCGGCATCGGCATCCTGCACACCTTCGTCGCCCGCTCGATACCGGAACTGGTGTCCGTCGACGTGGTCGCGCCCATCCGCCGTGCCTACTGGTTGGTCTACCACGAATCGGTCCGGCCGCTGCGCCGCGTCCAGATCGTCGCCAGCTTCATCACCAAGGCGGTGGAGCGGGAGAGAAGCCTGTTCGTTTAGACATGCCGCCTTTTCCTCGCCACAAAATCGATGACTGTGGCACCGGGCGTGCAATTCTGGCGATCTCACGGTGGAATTCCTGCCGCGGGGTGGAAATCTTTCGGAAAGCTGGCGCGGATAAAAATGCGAGCCGTTCTTGCCATCCTGCCGCTGCTTTGCCTTTCCGCTTGCGCCAATCCATGGACCAGGGTGCCGGAAGCCGAACTGCCCAGACCGATCCGCTACGCCATGGCGCGCCCTTCGCCTTTCGTCTTCGGCAATTACTGCGGCCCCGGCACCCGCACCGGCGATCTGTCGGCGCGCCCGGTCTCCCGTCTCGACGCGGCCTGCCAGACGCATGACGCTTGCTACATCGCCCGCCACAATCATTGCGACTGCGATGGTGCCCTCGTCGCCTCGGCGAAAGCGATACGCGACGACAAGACAGCACCCCGCAAGATGCGTGGCGAGGCGGAGCTGCTGATCGCCACTTTCGCCATCCCCGTCTGCAAGGTGTTCCCGCAAGGCTTCATGCCGCCGCGCGACCCGGCACAACTGAGCGCCCTGAAGGCCGGGGCGACCGAGTGAACGGCCGCGCATCCATCATCGTGGCCCTGTTCGGGCTGGCGCTCGTTGTCCTTGCCGGCTGTGCCGGCTCGCCTGGCCGCAATGCCTGCGACCTGCTGCAGGGCCAAGAGGCCTGCGCTCGACCCTCGCTGTCGGCCACGACACCTGGGCCGCGGGTCGCCGCCGCTCAATTTTTTGGCGACGCCGGCACAAGCGACTACGAAAAGCGGTTCCTGGCGCTGCTCGCCCACCACCTGCTCGGCGCCATGGACCGGGCCAACGGCACCGGCCCTTTCGGTCATGACCGCCATGAAATCCGCAACAGCGATTTCCAGGCGACCTACCGGACGCTGCAGCACCTGGCCGGGCCGGTTGCCGAAACGCATCTGCCGCCGGTCGGCGGCGGCAGCGGCGTTGGCCATTTCGACGGACGCTGGCGGGTGTCGCGGCAGACGCTCTACATCGATGCGGCGGCACGGCCTTCGGCGCCCAAGACATTCGATTTCTCCGGCCTGCAGGCGCGCAGCGTCGAGATCATGCTGCGCCAGGCGGGCAAGCAACCGGTCGACATCGAGGCCTCATGCGACGGCGCGTTGGCGCTCCGCAACGGCGCCGGTTCGCGAACCATCACCGCGGGCACGGCATTCCGCTTTCGCCTGTCTGGCGAGGACGACACGGTCAGCCTGTTCCCCAGCGACAGCCTGAACCGCTGCACTGCCAGGATCCGCTCCAGCCTTGTGCCGGCCGGCGCGCCGCTCACCATCCGGCGCGAAGAGACCGCCGATCCGGCGCTCGCCGCCTTCGACAGCCGCTACGAGCGTTGTCCGACGCCCGACCCGAAGGGCCTCGATCCCCTCAGCCGCGCCTTCTACGCCAGCCGCTGGCTGTCGCAGACCTGCGCCTTGCCGATCGGAGAACCGCGCCTGCTGCGCAAGTCGCGCGACGGCTTCAACGCCAAGGTCGAGGCCCTGATGGGAGCACCGCTGTCCGACAGCGCCATCGACAAGGGCGATCCGGAGCTGCCTCTCGACTTCTCAAAGGCGCCTAAGCTGAAGCTGATCTATCTGTCCTCGCTCGAGTTCAAGGCGGATTTTTCCGGCCGCATCATCGAACGCCTGATCCGCCACCATGCCGCGCTCGGCACCAAGGTGCGCATCATGGTCACCGACGTGCTGGAGCGCGACAAGGACGATGCGCTGCTGCACCGGCTGGCGGCCGAATTCCCAAATGTCGAGCTGCAGGAGTACCGCTGGCGGGCGGATCAGGGCGCGCCGATCGACGAGCAGATCTCACAATTGCACAAGACCCACCACATCAAGATGCTGGCGACGCTGGCTGATGAGCCCGGACGCTCACGCGTCATCATCGGCGGCCGCAACATCCATGACGGCTTCCTGTTCCACCAGCCGATCGATCTTTCGCGCCATCCCGACCTGGAGCAATACGGCAAGACCGATGGGTTCTCGCTGAACTACTATTCGAACTGGAGCGACTTCGACATCGAGTTCGCCGACCGGACCACGGTCGAGACGCTCGCCGCGCATCTTTCGACAGTGTGGCTGCGCGACGCCGACACCAACATCGCGCGCCCCTTCTCCATTCCGGTCCGGTCCGACGGCCACCGCCCGTCAGGCACGGCGCGGCACTTCATCTCCGTGCCCTACGCGGATGGCCATGCCTTGGAGGATTACTTTGTCGAACTGGTCGACGCCGCCCAGCACCATATCCAGATCGTCAATCCCTACCTCAACCTGACGCCGAAGCTTAGCCACGCTTTCGACCGGGCGCTCGCTCGCGGCGTCAAGATCGACATTGTCGGCCGCATCGATCTCAAGGGCGATATCGGCGGCAAGTTCCTCACCGCACTCAACAAGCTGTTCGTCGAGAAATATGGCGACCGCATCCACATTCGCGAGTTCAAGGCGCCCGATGTCGTGCTGCATTCCAAGATCATGATGATCGACGAAAGGCTAGTCGCCATCTCCTCGGTCAATCTCAACAACCGCAGCTTCTTCCACGACTCGGAGAATGGCATGATGGTGCTGGACCCGGCCTTCTACACCAGGATGAAGGCGATCTATGACGACTATCTCGCTCACTCCAACCCGGTCGCCACCAATGTGACGATCCCGTGGGCCTACCGGCTGCTGTTCGACGAAGACTGGGTCAGGCAGGCGTTCTAATCCCCTACCGCAGGTAACGCTCCTGCGCGAGGTCGCGGACGTCGATGTCCGGCACCCGGCTCGAGATGATGTCGGCCAGCACCTTGGCCGAGCCGCAGGCCATGGTCCAGCCGAGCGTGCCGTGGCCGGTGTTGAGATAGAGATTGGAAAGCTCGGTACGGCCGATCAGCGGCGGACCATCCGGCGTCATCGGCCGCAGCCCGCACCAGAACGTCGCGTCCCGCATGGCGCCGGCGCCCGGAAAGAGATCGCCGACCGAGTGTTCCAGCGTGCGGCGCCGCGATTCGTGCAGCCTGAGGTCGAAGCCGGAAATCTCGGCCGTGCCGCCGACCCGGATGCGGTTCCCGAGCCGGGTGATCGCCACCTTGTAGGTCTCGTCCATCACTGTCGACACCGGTGCCACGGCGGCATCCTGGATCGGCACGGTGATCGAATAGCCCTTGACCGGATAGACGGGGATCGGCCGCTTCACCCGGCGCATAAACGCCGCCGAGTAACTGCCCATCGCCATCACATAGGCATCGGCGGTCATCCAGCCCTTGCTGGTGCTGAGATTGGCGATGCGGTTGCGGCTGCGCAGTACGCGCCATACGGTCAGATCATATTCAAATTTCACGCCACGGGCCACGCACAGCTCGGCCAGCCTGTCGGTGAACATCTTGCAGTCGCCGGTCTCGTCGCGCGGCAGCCTGAGGCCGCCGACGAATTTTTCGCGCACGCCGGCTAGGCCCGGTTCCGCCGCGATGCAACCGTCCTGGTCGAGGATCTCGTAGGGCACGCCATACTTCTTCAGCACCTCGACATCGCCACCGGTGCCGTCGAGCTGCTTTTGTGTGCGAAACAGCTGCAGCGTGCCCTGGCTACGCTCGTCATAGGCGATGCCTGTCGCTTCGCGCAGCGCCTTCAGCGTGTCGCGGCTGTACTCGGCCAGCGGCACCATGCGCGCCTTGTTGATCGCATAACGCTCGGCCGTGCAGTTGCGCAGCATCTTGATCAGCCACGTCCACATATGCGGGTCGAAGGCCGGCCGCACGACCAGCGGGCCATGCTTCATCAGCAGCCATTTGATCGCCTTCAGCGGAATGCCGGGCCCCGCCCAGGGCGAGGCATAGCCGGGCGAGATCTCGCCGGCATTGGCAAAGCTGGTTTCCAGTGCCGGGCCTTTCTGGCGATCGACCACCGTCACCTCGTGGCCGGCCTCGGCGAGATAATACGCCGTGGTCACCCCGATGACGCCACCGCCCAGCACCATGATTTTCATCGTTCACTCCTTGCCGCGCCGCGCGTCCTTCAGGACACCCGTAGACGCGGCCGCATTTCCGATTTGCGCATGATCCTTTCCGAAAATCGATTCCGATTTTCGGGCCATGCGCTGTGGCCCGTTCACGCCGCCGAGGGACCGGGGTCGTCGTCCTCTGTCTGCCGCATTCCAGCCTCCTCGCCAAGAGGCCGCCTGTCGGCCGCAGCGCTGTAGACCAGGGTGAGCCCATGCGGTCGCCTCACCTCGGCTTGGGATTTGTCCTTGACCGCGCGCCGCGCTGCCTCAGGCTGATAAAGCACGGCCTTGATCAGGATCGACTCTCGCCTGCCGTCGGCCTGTTCGATCATGGCCGCCTGGCCTTGCGCCATGCCAAGCATGCAAAGCCCACGCCTCGTTGCGATCGACAGGCTGGAGCCGACCGGTCCGCTCACTTCGTTTCGCACCAGGGTTCGCGTCTCGGCAGGGCCTGCGCCGATGCAAAACACCACTCTGCTGTTCAGCGTCACGACATCGGGTTCGACCAAATCGATCGGAACGAGATCAGCGTTTGAAAGCTTGTGTTCAAGCATGTCCACCATCGGATCCGCGAATGCCCGCCGACGCTCCAGCATGATTTCGAGGACGGCAAAGTCCTTCGTCGTCAAGCGACAATTCGTGCTTTTCATCACCGCCTCCACGATCAGCGCCCCTGCTGGCCGGAGGCGGGCGTGTCGACGGCTTCGACGGTCACCGACAGTTCCCGGCCGCCACGGCTGCTCCAGCACACCGCCTGCCCCATGGTCGCGCCGATGAGCGCCGTTCCCATGGGCGTCAGCACCGAGATCCTGTTTTCGGTGATGTTGGCATCGCCGGGATAGACCAGCGTGATGCGCTGGGTGTTCCCGCCTTCGCCACGGATTGTCACTGTCGAACCCATTCGCACCACGTCGGCCGGCATCGCCGCCGCTTCCGTTACGACAGCCCGGTCCATTTCCGAAAGCAGCTCTTTAGCGGTCTCAGGTGTACGGTCGAGCGACGCTCTCGCCAGGCCTGTCAGTCTGTCATGGTCAGTATCGCTGACCATGAGCTGGCTCTGTGGACGCAATCCTGTTGCGTGTTGCATGGCAACCTCATGACTTGGCGCATTGAATTGATGCGCGCTTGCCGCCGTACGGACGGCAGCTTGATGAAAAGCCGGCAGCCGCGAGGGCTGTCAGACTTGATGGCGATGTTGGATGTACGGATGCCCCGGTTCGGACGGACGCCAAAAAGGCGGCCGCGCCGGGGCTACGATCCCGCGATCGGGCAGACCCTGAACAAGGTTCTGATATGGGCGAGGTTGCTCATGTACGAAACCTTGCCGACAGGCGTCCGCTTGTCAAGCGCGGCCAAACCGCTCAACCATCGACGTAGCGCCGATGAAAGCGAGGACCGAGGCTGGTCAGGATTTCGTAGCCGATGGTGCCGGCATGGCCGGCCGCGTCATCGACGCTTTGCGGGGGGCCGAGCAGCTCGACCAGATCGCCCTCGCCCAGCCGGCCGGGTGGCAAGGCGGAAATGTCGAGAATGATCGAATCCATCGACACCCGCCCAAGGAAGGGCAACCGCACGCCCTCGAACCAGGCCGCGGACGCCGCGCGGCGATGCCAGCCATCGGCATAGCCGAGCGAAATTGTCGCAGCGGTGAGAGGGGCCGTGGTGCGAAAAATGTGGCCGTAGCCGACACCAACGCCGGCCTCCAGCATGCGTGCCTGGACGACCTTGGCCTGCAGCCGCACCACCGGCAGCATCGGATTCGGCTTGGCCGGTGTTGGATTGATGCCGTAGAGCGCCGCACCGGGGCGGGCCAGATCGTAGTGAAAGCGCTGGCCAAGAAAGATGCCGGACGAATTGGTGAACGAGGCCGGTGCCTCCGGCAACATCTTGCGCAACCGCTCGAAGGCAAGTCGCTGCTGCTCATTGGCCGGATGATCCGGCTCGTCGGCGCAGGCCAGATGGCTCATCACGAAACGGATGTCGATGCCGTCAAAGGCGCGCGGGTCGGCAGCGATGCGCTCGACATCCTGGGGCGCCATGCCGAGCCGCGACATGCCGCTGTCGACCTGGATCGCCGCCGGCAGTTTTCGGCCGGCGCGGCGGGCCGCCGCACGCCAGGCCGCCAGCTGTTCCGGGCTGTTGACGACGGCGCAAAGGTTTGCCGCCACGGCGTCCGGCTCGGCACCGGGCGGAATACCGTTCAGCACGAAAATGGAAACATCCGGCCCAAGCGAGCGGCGCAGGGCGATGCCTTCGCCCAGAAGCGCGACGAAGAAGATTTCGCAGCCTTCGCGCAGCAACGCGGCGGCCACCTGGCTCGCGCCAAGCCCGTAGCCGTCGGCCTTGACCACGCCGGCGCAGCGAACGCCACCCAGTTGTTCTTTCAGCCGCCGGTAGTTTTCACGGATCGCGCCAAGGTCGATGGTGAGGATGGCGCCGGCCACCGCTTCGCTTGTGGCAGCGACGTCCTTGGGCAGCGACCTCTTGGGGGCGTCGTTCATGGCGACCCTTCTTGCGGCGGATAATGCATGTCGCCCAAAAGTGACCCCGGTTTTGGGATGACGACATGCAAAAAACAAAGACCTAAAGCGCGTCGTTTGAATCCACGCGACGCGCTTTAGACATCAATAGGACCGCCGAGCCGGCACGGCAACTGCGGTCGTTTCACGTCGAGGCTATTGCACCAGATGCCGGAACGCCGCCACCACGTCTTCATAGACATGGCGCTTGAACGGTACGACCAGGTTGGGCAAGTCCGGCATCGGCCGCCATGCCCATTTGTCGAATTCGGCGGTGTGGCCGCCTGGCGGCGGATTGATCTGGATCTCGCTGATATCGCCATGGAAGCGGAAGGCGAACCATTTCTGCGTCTGGCCGCGATACCTGCCCTTGAAAGCGATGCCGACGAGGTGGTCCGGCAGATCATAGTTGATCCAGTCCGGCGCTTCGGCAAGCAGCGAAACGCCACGCATGCCGGTCTCTTCGTAGAGCTCGCGCGCGGCCGCCTGCAACGGCTCCTCGCCCTTGTCGATGCCGCCTTGCGGCATCTGCCAGAGCTGCGTCGTGCCGGCGAATTCGCTGTCCGGTTCGGCGATGCGGTGCCCGACCCAGACCAGGCCATCGGCATTGAGGATCAGCAGCCCGACACAGGGACGATAGGGCAGCGTTTCGCGGTCGATCGTTTTTGTCTTTGCCATCAGTCAATCTTCCAAGCCGTTTTCCGATGGCTAGCCTTTTTGCGGATCGATGGCCACCGCCGAAATCGGCACGATCTCAATGCCGCGCTTTTTGGCTTCAGTCACCCAGGACGACACCGTGTCGACCGTCACGTCGAAGGCCGAGCCGATGCCGACGGCAAAGCCTTTGGCGCGCGCGGTGGCTTCCAGCCCGTCGAGTTTTTTCAGGATGGCGCCGCGATCCTGTACGGCATCGATCGCCGTGTCGCCGGAGACGAAGGGCACACCGTCCTTCAAAGCGAGGTCCGGCGCCAGGCTGCGCGCCGACGAGCCGTCATCGATGTAGGCCAGCCCGCGTTTGCCGAGCTCGGCCATGAACGGCTCCATCGCCGCCGCGTCGGTGGAGAAACGCGCGCCCATGTAGTTCATGACACCGGTGTAGTTCGTCGTCCGCGACAGCGCCCAGCGCAGGTTTTTCAAATTCTCGTCCGCGCTCGCCGCCACCGTCAGCGTGTTGCGGCCGGGGTTGATCTTCGGGTAGTCGAACGGTTCGAGCGGCACCTGCATGACGATCTCGTGGCCGCTCTGCCGCGCCGCCTGCATCCAGCGGCCGATGCTGTTGCCTTGCGGCGCGAAGGCCAGCGTCACCTCCGCCGGCAGCTTGGCGATCGCCGCCTGGGTGCCGGTCTGCGAAACCGATAGTCCGCCAATGACGATCGCCACCCGCGCACCGCGCGCGCCCGACCAGGGCCGCGCATAAACGTCGAACGGCCGCCGGCCATCGGCCGCGCGCACCGGCAGAGGCCCGGTTTCGCTGGCTTCGATCAGCGCCTTGTCAGGAATATGGGCGATCTTCAAATTCTGGCCGAGGGTCGAGGGGTCGCGGATGACGATCGCCTTGGGCGGGCCATCACCCTCTTCCGTCTGCACATGGATGATCTGCGGCCCGCCTGTCTTTGCCGGCGCCTCCGGCTTGGCTGCCGCCACCGGGGCCAATGCGGCCGGCGCAGCGGCGGGCTCGGCCGCCGCCGTCACTTTCGGCGTCGACACGGCGACCTCTTGCGGCTTGCGGAACGGCTTTTCCCTCAGCGCGATCGCACCCGAGACGCCGACCACCGCCAGCACGACCACGGTTGCCGCGATCGCACCGGGGCTCACCTTGCCGGCGGCGCGCGGCAGCCGGACGGTTTGTCCAAGCGGGCGTTCGATGTCCTTGCCTATGTCAGCCAAGCTGCATCCCCGGGCGAATGGCTCCGAAGACGAAACCCTTCGAAAAGACATGCGCGAATTCATCAATCCTGGCGCACCCCTGGCGCCACATCTCAGGGCTTCGCCTGCCCCGAATCAAACTGCCGGAACCTTTCGGTCCCGGCAGCATCGCATTGCTTCCATCAGGCGGCCAGCCTGTTGTCGGCCACAACCCTTACTGGTTGAGCACGGCCTTTTCCGGATTGGGCGGGAAAGCCGGATCGGTCTTCTGGCCGCGCAGCAGCTGCTCGGCATAGATGAGCTGCAGATCGTCCTTCGGATCCGGCGGCACATAGGCCGCCGAGCCCGAACCGGTCGAGCTCTCGTCGGCGCCCTTGATATGGCCCTTGAGGTCGGATTCGCCGCGCGTCAGGTCCCTGCCCTGCAATTCCGGCGGCAGCGGCTGGTCGACCTTGATGTCGGGCGTGATGCCCTTGCCCTGGATCGATTTGCCGGACGGCGTGTAGTAGAGCGCGGTCGTCAGCCTGAGCGCACCATTCTCGCCGAGCGGAATGATGGTCTGCACCGATCCCTTGCCGAAGGACTGCGTGCCGACCACCGTGACGCGGCGCAGGTCCTGCAGCGCGCCGGCGACGATTTCCGACGCACTGGCCGAGCCACCATTGACGAGAACGATCATCGGCTTGCCGTTGATGTCGTCGACCTGCTTGGGCTTGGCATCGAAGCGGGTGACGTCCTTCGGATCGCGGCCGCGTGTCGAGACGATCTCGCCGCGGTTGAGGAAGGCATCGGAGACGCTCACCGCCTGGTCGAGCAGGCCGCCCGGATTGAGGCGCAGATCGAGCACATAGCCCTTGAGCTTGTCGTTCGGCACCTGCTTCTTGATGGTGTCGATGGCGCTCTCGAGGTCGTCATAGGTCTTTTCGGTGAAGGAGGTGATCTTCATGTAGCCGATATCGTTCTCGACCCGGAACTTGACCGCCTTGACCTTGATGATGTCGCGCACGACCGTCAGTTCGATCGGCTTGTCGGCGCCCTGGCGCAGGATGGTGAGCTTGATCGGCGTGTTGACCAGGCCGCGCATCTTCTCGACGGCGTCGTTGAGGGTCAGGCCGCGGACCTCCTCGCCATCGATCTTGGCGATGTAGTCACCGGCCAGCACACCTGCCTTGGCGGCCGGCGTGTCGTCAATCGGCGTGATCACCTTGACCAGGTCGTTCTCCATGGTGACCTCGATGCCGAGGCCGCCGAACTCACCCTTCGTCTGCACGCGCATGTCCTGCGCCTGCTCGGCGTTCATGTAGGAGGAGTGCGGATCAAGCGATGCAAGCATGCCGTTGATGGCGTTCTCGACCAGCGACTTGTCGTCGGGCGGCGTCACATACTGTGCCCGTACCCGCTCGAAGATATCGCCGAAGATGGCCAGTTGCTTGTAGGTCTCCGACCCTGCAGCGTTCGCCGCCGAGCCGGGTGTGCCATAAACAAGGCTCATGGCGGACGCGCCCATCAGCGCACCGGCAAACAGAAGCGACAGTTTCCGCATCATTTCACGTCCTTCCAGAAAAACGGTCCGCCCACCATGGGGCCGGATCTACGGGTTTTCCATCCTTGCGGAACTCGACATAGAGTTCCGGTGTGGCATTTCCATTCTTCGAAACCGAGGTGCTCGCCACCCGGGCCTCTCCCATCGCGCCGACCGGCTCTCCTGCGAGCACTGACTGGCCAGTCGCGACGCTGATTCTGCTCATCCCCGCCAAAACGACATGATAGCCGTCGCCTGCGTTCAGGATCAAGAGTTGACCATAGGAGCGAAACGGCCCCGCATAAAGCACATTCCCATCCGCCGGCGCGGTGACGATGGCTCCCGATTGTGTCGCAACCATGTCGCCAAGCATCACCGCGCCGTTACCGTCCTCGGCACCGAATCGCCGTTTGATGCGGCCCGTGACCGGCAGCGCGATCTGTCCCTGCAGGGCCGAAAACGGTGCCGTCGCCGTAAGTTGATTGCCTTCCGGCACGGGTAGCGACGCCAGATCGGCCGGCGCCGCTGTCTTGTCGCCATCCGCCGTCTTCTGCTCGGCGGCCTTGGCCGCATCCGCCGCCTTGCGGCTCTTGTCGGCTTCGAGCGACGCGATCAATTCCTTCAGACTGCCGGCCTTGGCGGCCAGCGCCTCGGATCGCTGCTTTTCGGCCGCGATTTCCGTTTGCGTGTCGGTTTCAAGCTTCTGCTTGGCCTCCAGCAGCATGCCGAGCCGCTTTTTTTCCGCCGTCTGGTCGCCAACCGCCGCCGTCAGCCGCGCCCGCTCGGCCTCAATCGAGGCCGTGACCCGCGACTGTTCCTTGAGATCGGTCAGCAAAATATCGGTCTGCTGGCGCAGTTCCGGCACCACGGCGCCGAGCAGGATGGCGCTGCGCACCGACGACAGCGCGTCCTCCGGCTTGACCAGGATCGCCGGCGGCGGGTTGAGCCCCATGCGCTGCAGGGCGCCCAGCACCTCCGCCAGCACGTCGCGTCGTGCCATCAGCGAGGTGCGGATTTTCTGCTCCTGGCCCTTCAGCCCTTCCAGCCTGGCGCCGATATCCTCGATGTCCTGGCCGAGCTTCTGCTCGGTCATTGCCGACTGGATCAGCGCGGCAGTGATCGAGGCATGATCCTTCTTGATCGTCGCTATGTCTGCCGAAAGCTTGGCCAGGCGCTCGGACGACAGGGTGATCTCCTTCGAGACCTGTTCGTATTCGGCGCGGCTCTGGTCCGGATCGGGGGCAAGGTCGAGCGTGTTCTCGGCTCGCGCCGTGTGCAGCGACAGCACGACCACCGCCGCCGCGATGCCGCAGCGCGCGCGCCATGAGCTCTTCCTTGATTTCCAGTCTTCAGACATTGAAGCCCGACTCTATGCGTGGCTTCGTTAACGAACAATCAACCATGTTCGGAGGCCCCGTCAATTGGCGTAGTCTGGCGACGCATTGGGGCGGAAATCCGTGTGTGTCGCGCCAATTCACCGGTTTACGAACGATGATAGGGATGGCCGGACAGGATGGTCGCGGCCCGGTACAACTGCTCCCCCAGCATCACGCGCACCAGTTGGTGCGGCCAGGTCAGCAATCCGAATGACATCACCAGTTCAGCTTGATCGCGCAGCGGCTGATCGTGTCCGTCGGCACCGCCGATGGCAATGACCAGCGCCTTGCGGCCGCCATCGCGCAGCTGGCCGATGCGCCCTGCGAAGTCTTCGGACGAAAAACTCTTGCCGCGTTCGTCGAGCAGGAATAGCGCGGTGCCGGGCTGCAGCTGCCCCTGCAGCTTCTGGCCTTCCTCGCGCCGGCGCTCGTTGGCGGTCTGGGCGCGCCCCTCGACGATTTCGGCCACACCGGCAAATTCGAGCCCCACCGCCGGGCCGCTCTTGGCAAAGCGCTCGAAATAGCGGTCGGCGAGCTGCTTCTCGGGGCCGGCTTTCATCCGGCCCACGGCATGAACTGATATCTTCATCCTCGCCCCTATAAGCCGCTAATGCATGTCACCCAAAAGTGGGAACCGGTTTCGGGACGATGACATGCATCAAAACAAAGACGGCTTAGTGGAGGGTCTCTTCCTCGAGATCCGGCGCCTGCCACATCTTTTCGAGATTGTAGAAGTCGCGGACTTCGGGACGGAAGACATGGACGATGATGTCGCCCGAATCGATCAGGACCCAGTCGGCGCCTGCCAGCCCCTCGACGCGCGCCGTGCCGAGACCGGCATCCTTGAGCGCCTTGAGCAGGTGATCGGCGACAGCCGAGACATGACGGTGCGATCGGCCCGACGCGACGACCATGTAGTCGCCGAGGCTCGATTTCCCCTGAATGTCGATTGAGACGATGTTTTCGGCCTTGGAGTCTTCCAGACTGGCAAGGACTGTCTTGATGGCGCGAGACACGGCGTCGTTTACGCTGATCCCGGCCGGCGAAGGCATGATATCGGCCTTCTTCCGCAGTGCTGTTCTCAGTGTATTTCCTTTCGCAGCAAGAACAACCAAATCACCCACAAAAACAGGTGACACCTCATAGATAGGCAGAGTTCCGTTGCAGTTTCAAGACGGCGCCCTGTCGCGCACGAACGTATTGTCGGTCCCCCGGTTCCGCCGCTTGCGCGAAAGATCGGAACCATGGCCGTCCGCATGGGTTATCGGCTCACCGACCAACCGGATTTTCCCCATGCCGATCGACCCTCAAAACGCCCTTCTGACCGTCCAGGCCGGCCTCGCGCAGCTCAGCACGCTGATCGTTTCCTACGCCTTCTCGGCCATCGGTGCCGTCATCCTTTTGGTTGGCGGCTATATCGTCGCCGGACTTGCCGAACGCTCGATTTTCGCCGGCCTCGGCCATATCCACGGTTTCGACGCGACGTTGCGGCATTTCTTCTCCAAGATCGTCCGCTATGCCATCCTGATCCTCGTCACGATCATGGTGCTCGGCCAGTTTGGCGTGCAGACGGCGTCGATCATCGCCGCGATCGGCGCCATCGGTCTCGCCATTGGCCTGGCGCTGCAAGGCACGCTGCAGAATATCGCCGCCGGCATCATGCTTCTGGCGCTGCGGCCGTTCCGCATCGGCGAATCCGTCGAGGTCGGTTCGATTGTCGGCTCGATCGAGGAGATCGGCCTCTTCGCAACCAGGCTCAGGGCCGCCGACGGCGTCTACATCCTGGCGCCCAATTCGACGCTGTGGAACCAGCCGGTGCGCAATTTTTCGCGCAACGGCGTGCGCCGTGGCGACATCACGCTCTCGATCGGCTCCTGGAACGACATCGACCGCGCCCAGAAGACGCTGCTTGCCATTGCCGTCGCCGAGCGCCGGGTCAAGCGCGACCCGGCGCCGATCGCTTTCGTGGCGACCCTTGGCGAAAGTACCGTCTCGATTTCACTGCGCTTCTGGACATCGTCGGCGGATTTCTTCGCCACCCAGGCCGACCTCACCAAGCGCGCCAAGCAGGAATTCGACGCAGAAGGCATATCGATCCCACAGCCGCCACCCGAAGCGCCGGCGCCGGAAGCCCGCCGGCAATAAGCGTGGATACCGGTTTTGGAAGAAGATCATGCCCAAACAGAGAGACAGAGCCCATCCCGATCCCATCGAGATGGAACAGGCTCTAATCAATTGCCCCGGTGCCGATCCTACTCGTCCGGTGCGAAGGCCAGTTCTACGGGCAAGGGCGCCTGCGCCGTCATCGGCGCGAAACTGCCGGTTTCGGCGGCGGGAACCGCCTGCGTCGTCACCACGCGCAAGAGCACGAACAGACAGAAGGCGCAGGCGATGACGATCGCCACATAGATGAAGGCCTGCGTCCCAAAGACGGCCGACAGCGCGGTGACGATGCCTGGCACGATGAAGCCCGAAAGCGACCAGGCAAACAACAGCGAACTGGACAGCGCCACCATGTCGTCCTTGCCGGCGCGGTCGGCGGCATGCGCGCTGGCCAGCGAATAGATCGATTCCGAGGCGCCATCCCAGACGATGTAAATCACCACCAGCGCCGCCAGCGCACCGCCGTCGAAACCGAGCGCAAACATCCCTGCCGCCGCGGCGAGCGCGGCTGCAGCAATCAGCACATAGCGGCGGTCGGTGCGGTCGGAAATCCAGCCGAGCGGGATCTGCAGGATCAGCGTGCCGACCGGCATCGCCGAAAGCAGTAATGCGACGTCTGCCTGGCTGTAGCCCTTGGCCGTGGCATGGATCGGCGCGAAGCCGGCGATCGACATCGACAGGCCACCGACCGCAAGCATGCCGGCAACGCCGACCGGTGAAATCCGCCAGGCCCGGCCGAGCGCCACCGAGGCCGCTTGTGGTGCCGGCGGCTGGGCAAGCCTGGTCAACCCCACGGGCAGGATCGACAACGCAGTGAAGGCGATGCCGATCAGCGGCGCGTCCGCGGTTCTGATGTCGACGAGAGCCAGCGTCGCATAGCCGACACCGAGCCCGGCGACATAGGCCACGTAGAAGAACGCCATCACCCTGCCGCGGATGGCATTGGCAACCGCGTCGTTCAGCCAGCTCTGCGCGACGATGAACAGGCCGCATATGGCAAAGCCGTAGAGCGCGCGGGCCGCGATCCAAATCAGCGGATGCGGGCCGGCACCGACCGCGGCGTTGGCCAGCGCGATCAGCGCCGACAGCACCATGAAGGCGCGGGCATGGCCAACCCTTCGCACCAGCGGTCCGGTCAGGATACAGCCGGCGAGGCCGCCGGCCGAAAGTCCGGTGATGATCAGCCCAGCCCAGGTCGGATCGAAGCCCTCGGCGCCGAGCCGGACCGGGATATAGGCAAACATCAGCCCATTGCCGACGGCGATCAGCGCCATCGAAGCGATGACGCTGGCAATCGCGATCAGCGGCGTGGACTCATCGCCCTGCCCGGCTTCGGTACGGTTTTTCCTGGGAATCGACATGCCTGCTCAGAATTGCCCATGAAAAGGGCAAAGGGAGCGATAAAAGCGACATGGTCGGGCGAGCCGGCTCAACCCTTCGCCAGTCTGCGGATCGCGCTCGACGACAGCGACGAGCGCGGACCGTGGATGAAGGTCCAGGCCGGCGCCTTCATGCGGGCGAGCCTTGGCGCATCCCCCTCGTCGACGCGGGCATAGTCGAAGGTCTTGGCGACGACCGACGACAGGAACGACAGTGTCGCGCCCGGACGGTCGATGACGGCGATCGGGAAGGTCATGACGATCTCGCGCCAGCGCTGCCAGCGATGGAAATCGCGCAAGCTATCGGCGCCCATGATCCAGACGAAGTCGACGCCGGGATTGCGCGCCTTGACCAGCGCCAGCGTGTCGGCGGTGTAGCGGACATGATGCGCCGCCTCGAAGGCGGTGACCTTGATCTTCGGGTTCTTGGCGATCTGTTCCGACAGTTGCAGTCGCTCGGCCAGCGGCGCCAGTTCGCGCGAGCTCTTCAGCGGATTGCCAGGCGTCACCATCCACCACAGCTGGTCGAGCGCCAGGCGTCTGAGTGCAATCTCGGCGACCAGGGCGTGGCCGGCATGCGGCGGATTGAACGAACCGCCGAACAGGCCGACCGCCAGCCCCTTCTCGGCATGCGGCATTTTGAGATAGGGGGAGGAAATGTGGTCCTTGCCCTCCCCCTTGTGGGGAGGGTCGATCCGCGCTGCGGAGCGGGGTGGGGGCGTTGCAGAGTTCAGCGTTATTCCCCCACCCGGCTCGCTATGCTCGCCACCCTCCCCACACGGGGGAGGGTAAGACAAGTGTTCAAGGCCTCACCTGTCCCGACCCGCGCACGCGGTATTTGAACGAGGTCAATTGCTCGACCCCTACCGGCCCGCGCGCATGCATCTTGCCGGTGGCTATGCCGATCTCGGCGCCCATGCCGAATTCGCCGCCATCGGCGAACTGCGTCGAGGCGTTGTGCAGCAGGATCGCCGAATCGATCTCGTTGAAGAATTTTTCGATCGATCGCGCATCCTCGGCGACGATCGCCTCGGTATGATGCGAGGAGAACGTCTCGATGTGCTCGATCGCACCACCGACACCGTCGACCAGCTTCACCGCGATGATGGCATCGAGATATTCCGTCACCCAGTCGAGATCCGTGGCAGGCTTCGCGTTGGAAAATGCCTTCAGCACCTCGGCATCGGCATGGATCTCGCAGCCGGCCGCGCGAAGTGCATCGAGGATGGGCACCAGATGCGTCGAGGCAACCGCACGATCGACCAGCAGCGTCTCTGCGGCACCACAGACGCCGGTGCGCCGCATCTTGGCGTTGACGGCGATCCGCACCGCCATGTCGAGCTTGGCCGAGCGGTCGATGTAGAGATGGCAGATGCCTTCGAGATGGGCAAAAACCGGCACCCGTGCCTCGCTCTGCACCCGCCCGACAAGGCTTTTTCCGCCGCGCGGAATGATGACGTCGAGCGTGCCGCCAAGCCCCTTCAGCATCTCGCCAACGGCGGCGCGGTCGGCGGTCGGAACCAGCTGGATGGCGTCTTCCGGCAGGCCGGCGGCCTTCAATCCCTCGACCAGACAGGCATGGATCGTCGCCGAAGAATTGAGCGAATCCGAACCGCCGCGCAGGATCACCGGATTGCCGGCCTTGAGGCAGAGCGCGCCGGCATCCGCGGTGACGTTCGGCCGGCTCTCATAGATGACGCCGACGACGCCGAGCGGCGTGCGCACGCGCTCGATATGCAGGCCATTCGGCCGGTCCCATGCGGCGATGACGTCGCCGACCGGATCGCGCAATTCGGCGATTTCCTTGATGCCATCGGCCATGGCGCGGATGCGCGCCGGGTTGAGCTTCAACCGGTCCATGAACGAAGCCGAAAGCCCTGATTCCTGGCCATTCGAGACATCGATGGCGTTGGCGTCGAGAATGTCCTGTTCCCGGGCGACAATCGCCTCGGCCATGGCGACAAGTGCGGCGTTCTTGGCGGCGGTCGTGGCGATGGCCAGCGGGCGGGCAGCTGCGCGGGCGCGGCGGCCGATATCGGCCATCATCGCCACGGTGTCGTCCCCGGATTTTTCATGCAGCTTCAGCATGGCTCATCCTCCGCTCGATACTTCGTCACCAGCCCGTACTTGGTTGCCGGCCGGCACTTCGTCACCGGCATGTACTTGGTCACCGGCCCGTACTTGGTCACCCGAGTGACTCACCACAAGGTCGTCGCGGTGGATCATCGCCGAACGCGCCTCGTAGCCGAGCACGGTTTCGATCTCGGCCGTCTTCAGGCCAGCGATCCTTACGGCATCGGCGGCATCATAGGCAACCAGCCCGCGCGCGATCTCGCGGCCCTCGGGCGACAGGATCGCCACCGTATCGCCGCGCGAGAAATTGCCGCTGACCAGTTTGACGCCGGCCGGCAGCAGCGACTTGCCCGACAGCAAGGCACCGATGGCGCCGGCATCGACCGTCAGCCGGCCGGCAGGCTCGAGCTGGCCGGCGATCCAGGTCTTGTAGCCCTTGACCGGATTGCTGCTCGGCCGGAAGAAGGTGGCGCGTTCGCCGCGTTCGATCGCCATCAGCGGCGACAGCCGAGTGCCCGACGTGATGATCATTGCGGTGCCGGCGGCGGTCGCGATCTTGCCCGCATCGAGCTTTGTCCGCATGCCGCCGCGCGACAGTTCGGACGCGGCCGCTCCCGCCATCGCCTCGATGTCGGGCGTGATGCGGTCGACCACCGGAATAAACTTTGCGCCGGGGTCACGCGCCGGCGGTGCGGTGTAGAGCCCGTCGATGTCGGAAAGCAGAACCAGCAGGTCGGCGCCCATCATGGTGGCGACGCGGGCGGCCAGCCGGTCATTGTCGCCATAGCGGATTTCGGAGGTCGCCACCGTGTCGTTCTCGTTGATGACCGGCACCGCCTTCATCTTGAGCAGTGTCGAGATCGTCGCCCGCGCGTTGAGATAGCGGCGGCGCTCCTCGGTGTCGCCGAGCGTCAGCAGGATCTGGCCCGACTTGAGCGCCCCCTTGCCGAGCGCATCCGACCAGGCGCCGGCCAGCGCGATCTGTCCGACGGCGGCCGCCGCCTGGCTCTCCTCGAGCTTCAAGGCCCGCTTGCCCAGTTCAAGGATGGTGCGGCCAAGCGCGATGGCGCCGGACGACACGACGAGGATTTCAGCACCACCCTGGGCGAGCACAGCAATGTCGTCGGCCAGCGAGGCCAGCCAGTCGCGCTTCAGGCCGGTCGTGCGGTCGACGAGCAGCGCCGAGCCGATCTTCACGGTGATGCGCCGGTATGTCTTCAGCGACTGCATGGCCCTATCTGTCCCAGCGCGTCTCGATCGGGGCCGATATCTTCGCACGCGCCTCGGCCACCACCGCCATCAGCGCCCGCAGCACCGCTTCGACGCCTTCGCCGGTGACCGCCGACAAAAGCATCGGTGCTCGCCCGGCGGCTCGCTTCAGCGAGGCGACCTTCTTCTTGCGCGCATCGGCGTCGAGCGTGTCGACCTGGGAAAGCGCCACGATCTCGACCTTGTCGGTCAGGCCATTGCCATAGGCGTCGAGTTCGGCGCGCACTGTCTTGTAGGCCTTGCCCGGGTTTTCCTCCTGCGCCGAAACGAGATGCAGCAACACGCGCGTGCGCTCGACATGGCCGAGAAAACGGTCGCCGATGCCGACGCCCTCATGCGCGCCTTCGATCAGGCCGGGAATGTCGGCGATGACGAATTCACGCGCATCGATGCGGGCAACGCCGAGACCGGGATGCAGCGTCGTGAACGGATAATCGGCGATCTTCGGCTTGGCCGCGGTAACGGCGGCCAGGAATGTCGACTTGCCGGCATTGGGCAACCCGACCAGCCCGGCATCGGCGATCAGCTTCAGCCGCAGCCAGATGTTGAGCTCTTCGCCCGGCAGGCCGGGGTTGGCCCGGCGCGGCGCCTGGTTGGTCGAGGTCTTGAAATGCTGGTTGCCGAAACCGCCATTGCCGCCCTTGGCGAGCAGAAAGCGCTGACCGACCACGGTCAGGTCGCAGATCAGCGTTTCGTTGTCCTCTTCAAACACCTGCGTTCCCGCCGGCACCTTCAGCGTGACGTCGGCCCCCTTGGCGCCGGTCATGTTGCGGCCCATGCCATGGACACCGGTCTTGGCCTTGAAATGCTGCTGGTAGCGATAGTCGATCAGCGTGTTCAGCCCGTTGACCGCTTCCAGCCAGACGTCGCCGCCGCGGCCGCCATCGCCGCCGTCCGGTCCGCCGAACTCGATGAACTTTTCACGCCGGAACGACACCGAACCGGCACCGCCGTCGCCGGAGCGTATGTAGACTTTGGCTTGATCGAGAAATTTCATGGGCTTGTGCAGTTTCTGCTAGTGGCTTTGCGGCATTGCTCTAAACCTTCGGCTTTGCTCTAAACCAAGGCGCGGCGAAGGGCGAGGCCGTTTTGTGACAATGGCCGCGAGGATCGGCCGGAGATGCCGGAATGAAGCTTGTAACCTACAACATCCAGTACGGCATCGGCCTTGATGGACAGTACAATGTCGGACGCATCACCGACGCCGTGCGCGGCGCCGACGTGATCGCGCTGCAGGAGGTGACCCGCAACAACCCCAGGAATGGCGGCCGCGACATGGTCGCCGAGATCGGCGAGGCGCTGCCCGACTATTTCGCCGTCTATGGCAGCAATTTCGAAGCCAATATCGGCTCGCGCATCGAGAATGGCCGCGCCATCACCACGACCTTCCAGCTCGGCAATATGGTGCTGTCGAAGACCCCCATTCATCTGTCTCGCAACCTGCTTTTGCCGCGCAGCCGCAGCTTCGAAATGATGAACTTCCAGCGCGGCGCGCTGGAAGCGCTGATCGAGACGCCGCTGGGTTTCATCCGCTTCTATTCCATCCATCTCGATCACCGCAGCCCGGTCGAACGCGCCAGCCAGATCCAGTTCCTGCGCCAGCGTATGCTGAACTATGCGCTCGAAGGCGGCGCCTTGTCCGGCGTCGCCGAGATCGGCCTGCCGGAATTGCCGCATCCCGAAGCCTTTGTCGGCATGGGCGACTTCAACATGCTGGCCGGATCGCCCGAATATGTCGAACTCGCCGGCCGGCCGGACCATGAATTCGGCATGCCGCTGACCGCCGACTTTGCCGTCGATGCCGCCTTGCGCCTCAACGTGACCGGCGACGACCTGGTCAGCTGGGTCGACCCCAAACAGCCCGCCAATGCCAGCCGCCACAAGCGCATCGACTATGTCTTCACCAGCGCTTCGCTTGCCAAATCCCTGCAGCGTCTGTGGGTCGACCGGCAGGCCGTCGGTTCGGACCACCTGCCGGTATGGGTCGAACTGGGCTGACCTTCATCTTTGCTCCGCAACCGACTTTTCACTTGTTCGAGCCAGCGCCAAGGTGTGTCGAGATTCAGGTCAGGCCGAGCCGAGAATGGTGGCTTCCGAGAACCGGAGCGGAGCGTACTAAAGTACGTGAGCACCGGAAGCGCAGGAAGCCGCCATTCGCAGGTCGGCCTCACCTGAATATCGGCATGCCTAGAAGTGCACCCAGTTACGCAGGCTGGTCCAGGTCTTCCTGTCGAGCCGGTAGCGCTCGACCGGCACCTGGCCGGCGACGATCGAGTTCAGCATGCCCTGGCCGGCATACTGGAACCCGCATTTGTGGATCACACGGCGCGAGGCCGGATTGATGACCCGCGTCGAGGCATGCAGCACCTGGATCGACGTCTTCTGGAAGGCGAGGTCGACCAGCGCGTGGGCGGCTTCCGTCGCATAGCCCTTCTTCCAGTAAGGCTCGCCGATCCAGTAGCCGAGTTCCAGCCCGCGATCGGTGGTGTTGAGACCGGCGCAGCCGACGAAGGTGTCGGTACCGGCCAGCGTCAAGGCATAGACAATGCCGGCCCGGCGCGACTTCGCCATGGCAAGGAAGGCGCGTCCCTCGGCCTCGCCATAGGGGTGCGGCATGCGGGCCAGCATTTCGGCGACATGACGGTTGTCGGCAAGCTCGACCAGTTGCGGAATGTCGTCTTCGCGGGGCGCTCGCATCACCAGCCGCTCGGTGACCAGGACCGGGCAGTCTATCGCGTAACTTTCGTCGTCGGTGTCTTCCGCTTCGGCAACCATTTGAAAGTCCTCCAGGCCAAGAAAAAGGGGAGATGGAAACCCATCTCCCCTGATCCTTTTCCTGGCTTTGCCAGACACCGGTTCCCGAGATGGGCGCCGGTGTTCTAGTGCGGAACCGGCTACTCCGCGGCTTTGGTAATCGGGTTGACCGATACGTAGGTTCGGCCGTTGGCTTTTTTGTTGAACGTCACGGCGCCGGTCTCGAGCGCAAAAAGGGTATGGTCCGTGCCCATGCCGACATTGACGCCGGGATGCCACGTGGTGCCGCGTTGACGAATGATGATGTTGCCCGGGATGACGGCTTCGCCGCCGAACTTCTTCACGCCCAGACGCTTGGAATGCGAGTCGCGACCGTTGCGCGACGAGCCGCCAGCTTTCTTGTGTGCCATCTAACTAACTCCGTTGCGCCGCAAGGCGCCTAAAAGGCCTTATGAACGCGTTCGCGTTCCGTTTCAAGTCCGATCCGGCGACCTGATCGCCAGAAAATTACTTCGCCGCCAATTCCTTGGCCTGCTCACGCCAGTCCTTGATCTGGTCGGCGCTGAAGGGCATGTGCTCGTCGATCTTGGCGACATCCTTGTCGGTCAGCTTGGCGAGCTGCGCGAAGGTGATGATGCCCTGCGCGGCGAGGTCCTTGGCTGCGACCGGGCCGATGCCCTTGATCACGGTCAGGTCGTCCGGCTCGCCCTTCGGCGCCTTGAACAGCGGCGCTGCCGCGGTCTCGGCCGCCTTGGCCTTGGGCTCCTTCTTCGGCGCGGCTTCCGCCTTCGCTTCAGTCACGGCCTCTGCCTTGGCTTCCTTCTTCGGTGCCTTGACCGCTGCCGTCTTCGTCGGCTTGGCACCACCCAGCAGGATCTCGGAGATCCGCACGGTGGTCAAAAGCTGGCGATGGCCGATCTTGCGGCGCGAATTCTGCCGGCGGCGCTTCTTGAAAGCGATGACGGTGCGGTTCTTGCCCTGTTCGACGACTTCGGCGGTGACCACCGCGCCATCGACGAACGGCGCGCCGAACGTGACATTCTCGCCCTCGCCATGCGCGAGAACGTGGCCGATCTCGACCATATCGCCGACATTGGCTTCGACTTTTTCGATCTTCAGGAGATCGTTGGCGGCAACGCGATACTGCTTGCCACCCGTTTTAATGACTGCGAACATTTTTTGCCTTTCGCTGTTCGGTCGGCCTTGATGAACCGCCTCTGGCGGTTCGGCCGTCTTTTTGTCAGTCTGCGGGTTCAAAAAACAAGCGGCGCGGAAGAACCCTCCACGCCGATTGCGCGCTGTCCCTAACCGAAGGTTGAGTGCGAGTCAAGGCGAAGCCGGTGCCGAGACTGTTATCGGCGGGCAAGCACCCGGCCTGTGTCGACATGATCGCATGGCACTACCGTCGTCTGGAGACGTGGATGCGCGGCTGGCCGGGAATCTGTGCGGGCTTGGCCGTAAACACCAATGCGAATCCGCCGCTTGTCAGGCAAGCCAAATAACTCGCGGATTGGCCTTGTAACCTGCCCGTTCAGCCGTTATCTAGTGCGCCGCGCCGGCAACGGCCGACCATGACCGCGGAGAGGTGGCAGAGTGGTCGAATGCACCGCACTCGAAATGCGGCATGGGTGCAAGCCCATCGGGGGTTCGAATCCCTCCCTCTCCGCCAGATTTCTTTCCTAACAGATTGATTTTGTAGGATAGTTGTCGACGCCCATTGCCTCCTTCCCAATGCGTTTCCCAAGGAAAATGCACCCGAAGGAGACCGTATTATGCATCGTTTTTTTGATCAGCCTAAAAGCCAGATCATCGGCAGATTCTCCCGCCGCGCCTTACTTATCGGCGCAGTCGCGTCCGTTCCTGCCATTGCTTCAGCAGCGCCGCCGCCGGTCGAGGCCCGTCCCGAGCCGCGTGAAATGCCCGTGCAGAGGGTCAACCGACTTGCTGAGGAACTTGCCATCGCGATGGATGACTGGATGGCCGATATCAGCCACTCGGACCATCCCCGTGCCTTGTGGGAGGCGCATGTCTGGCCGGCCTCAACTGGCCGCGGCATCTATTATAAGAACCACGATAGGGGCTTGTCATGAACGCCCACACGCCCATCGTGAAGCCCTACGGCTGCCCGCAGGGTGTCGACCCTCGCACATGGCGGCAATCGATCGAGACCCGCCTGAACGACCTCCTAGACCGCGCCATGGCCCTGATCACTGCACTCGACATGATGGAGGTCGATTGCGACCTGGAGGAAACTGCCGACGATGAGCCATCGCTCGGATGCGTTGATGATCTAGAGCTCGACAATTGCGATCTGGAGGACGGCGTCGATCTGGAGGGGTTATGCCCAGGCGACTACGGCGAAACCGTTAATGTGGCCCGACGATCTGGAATCGCAGGAAGTGCTTGTGAGGAGTGGAATATGAATACTCTCTCCAGACGACACCTCCTG
The DNA here is from genome assembly GCF_042682145.1 of Mesorhizobium newzealandense. NCBI lineage: Bacteria > Pseudomonadati > Pseudomonadota > Alphaproteobacteria > Hyphomicrobiales > Phyllobacteriaceae > Mesorhizobium > Mesorhizobium newzealandense. The sequence goes on from NZ_JBHUGZ010000011.1 coordinate 47,389, forward strand.
CGCAAGATCCCGATGGGCCTTGCTGCCGTGGCGCTGCCTGCCGTGTTCGAGACGCCTGTGCCCTCTACTGACCTCACCGCCATCCCGTCGGATGCGGTCGAGAAGATCAAGGCTTGGCAGGCCGCACATCGGGAGAACGTTCGAGCGACCAACGCCTACAGCGCAAGCCTCCGCGTAACCCCGATCGACAAACCGGAATGCGATCGGCGCTTCCATGCCATGGTGGCTTCGCAAGAGCCGGTTGGTCCGTCCCGAGAGGCGATGATCATGGCGCTCTGGCGCATCTAATCATTCCGCAAGCGAAACGATAGCCCGGCTGCGAAAGTGGCCGGGTTTTTTCTTTTCTGCTTAAATCGTCAAGCACTCCCGAACGGTAGCCGGCTTGCGTGCGCGTCTCTGCTGCACGAAGATTGGCGCGTGGGGGAACAATGATCTCGTGTCATGATTCGACAGTGCTGGAAGTTGTCCTGCTCGCGCTCGCCGGTTTGCTGGTGGCGCTCGGCGCTGGTCATTTTGTCACCAATTGGTTCCACGGCTACCTGACCGATAGGTCTGGGCTAAAGGCGCGGTCGAGTGCGAAACGATTGCCGCCGTGGATTACCGGGACATTCGAGCGCACGCTGACATTCGCCTTACTCGCATCTCAGTTTCCAGATCCCCACACAGTCATTTTGGCTTGGCTTGCGGCGAAGTTTGCCGCGAATTGGCAACGAGACGAGCCGACCGGTGCCCCAGAAGCGCAGATGGAATACCGAAGTCGAGCGATGATCGCAGTGATGTCCGGAATCGTGTCAGTGGCATTCGGCTATGTGGGCGGCTGGATAGTTACCAAGCACTGCTGAGATTGCCCCGCCAGCGCGCGCTTCCCGCCGCCGCCCTCCTACGCCGCCGAAGCGCCTGGCGCGTCCTGGCGCCGCCCTTCTGGCCCGCTGAAATCGTCAAGCGCGCCCTTGCGGGGCGCGTCATAGGTGGGCGTACCAATCTGGCCCCATGAGGTACAAACTGACCGAGAACGACAAGTGAATGGCCGCCAGCGTGACAATTAATGTCAACAGATACAGTGTCGAGCGCCATACCATATCAGAACGCCCTATCCCTTTGGCTCCAGAAACCGGAAAGCCGGGAAGATGACCACTAGGACCGCCACCAACCATCACCGCGTAAATCATTGAAGAGCGGGTCATATAGCTTAGGTAGGTCAGTTGCCCGGCAATGCAAATTCACATGGGCGTTACACAGGGCCTAGCGCTCGACACTTCTGGTTCGTCTCCGCCTGATCGCCTCTGCGATAAACACTCGCGAGAGTGCATGATAAAGCGGCTCGCGCGAAATCAATCGCGCTGTCCCATAGCCCAGCATCGCCGCGCACATCAGCGCAATGACATTGTCGTGGTTGCCGGTCATTTCGAGGATGATGACGAAGGCGGTCATGGGCGCCTGCACGACGCCGGCAAAATAACCTGCCATACCGAGCAGCGCTGCTGTGCCAGAGCTGGCACCAATAATGAGGCCAACCGTGCTGCCAAGGCCCGCGCCCACCGCCAGCGACGGCGCGAAGATACCGCCCGGAATGCCCGATACCATCGACAGCAGCCCGGCCGCGAATTTCTCGGCAAAAAAGAACACCGGCAGCGGCGTGCCTTCAATGGCGCCGCGAGCCTGGGCGTAGCCGGTGCCGAAGGTGAGGCCGCCCGAGGCGATGCCGATCGCGGCCACAGCCAGCCCGCAAATCCCTGCCACGGCCAGAGTGCGCCAGAGCGGCTGCTGCGCGTTCCAGCGCCGGATGCGGCGCATTATCTTCAGCGCCAGCAGCGAAAACAGCGCGCCGACTCCGCCACCGATGACCCCGCAGGCAAGCACCAGCGGCCAGTCGCTGGCGAAGGCGACTGTTTCCCTGGCCACGCCGAAATAGGTGTAGTTGCCGAGCAATCCCAACGAGGCGAGCCCGGCGAGGATCACCGCCGTCAGCACCAGCCCGTTAGTGCGCGATTCATAGGCGCGCCCCATTTCCTCGATGGCAAAGACGATGCCGGCAAGCGGTGTGTTGAAGGCGGCGGCGATACCGGCCGCTGAGCCGGCCAGGATCAGCCCGCGCGCCTGCGCCATGCCGCCCCAGCGCGCGGCCTGCAGCATCAGCGAGGCGCCGACCTGAACTGTCGGCCCCTCACGGCCGATCGAGGCCCCGCAGGCAAGTCCGACGACGGTGAGCGCGATCTTGCCAACCACCAGCCGCAGCGACAGGATATGGCCGCGGTCCTCGTCGTCGCGCAAATGTCGTGCGGCGATCGCCTGCGGAATGCCGCTGCCTTGCGAGCCTGGAAAGAAGGAATCCGCAAGCCAGGCGCAGAGAACAAAGCCGAGCGGTGTCATCACCAGCGGCAGGTAGAAGCGCCAGCCGCCCTGATGGCCAATCGCAATGTGGAAGAGCGCCTGCGCCCGGTCGGCCAGAACTGCGAACAGCACGCTGATCAGACCGATCGAGATGGCGCCGGCCCAAAACACGATACGAGGCTGCCAGACGCGCCGCGAAACCCACATTGCCTGCGAGCGCCGCACCATCGGATATTTTCGCGAAAAGCCTGCCATGTCGGATCCCTTCGTGATCGACCCGGCCTAGCACACCCATGGAGCCGATCAACCCTGCCAGGTCAGGGCCATGGCAGGCGAGATCAGCGACGAGTGCTTCGACAGAACTCTGACGGCGAAGGATGGATGGGGCATCCCGCCAGCGACCGTGCCGGCGGGATGAAAGCGTCGGCGAAGCCCTGGGGGCTTCTACATCGCCATTTTTTCGCACTCGGCCTGGGCCTTCTTAGTCGACGTATCGATCATATAGGTTCTGCCCTTGGCGTCGGTCATCATCATCATGCAATGCTTGATCGGCTTGGCCATTTTCATCATTTCGGCGCCCATTTTGGCGTCCGGCATCATGGTGCCCATATGGCCGTCGGGCATGATCGCCGTCACTTGCCCACCCTTCATCATGGACATCGTGCCCATCGTGTCCTCGGCGAATGCCTGCGAGGCGAAAAGGGCGGCGATGCTGGCGACAACAACAAGCTTCATCGAATGCATTCGGAATACTCCCATTTTGCAGGGGCACAGTTGCCCCATTCGGGGGTTCGCCGGGCATCGCGCTCCGTTACACCGACACGAAGATGTGATCGCCTTCGCTCCTTTTGAGGGCCTAAAAATCTGAGACAATAAATCAAAGGTGCCCGGACCAGTCGGGCGCATCCAAAAGCCAGACGGTAAGGATGAACGCGATCAGCACGGCCAGCGCGATCATGAGGATAATTACTTCAGTCCTATTCATGGCCGCAAAACCTAGCAGCCATCGCTGGGATCACAATTCAATTGGCTGTGTTGGCGCACGTGGAGGGCGGTGGTGCTGAGTTCTTCAAAGGCGTCGAAAAGCTCGGCCTAGAGGGGATGGTCTCAAAGCGCCATGGCGCGCCCTACCGCAGCGGCGAGTCCGACGCCTGGCTGAAAATCAAATGCTACGAGTTCAGCGAACTGGACCTGCTTGGCGTCAAACGCGAGCCAGGCAAGCCAGCCATGGCCTTGATGGGGCAGGACGGTAAGTATGCAGGATCGGCCTTCATCACACTACCGAACGATATACGGGAGCGCCTATGGAAGCGCGTACAGGCCTCTCGGGAAGCTCCAGCAGACGTTCCAAAGGCGATGACCGGTGTGGAATGGCTGAAGCCCGGCATCAGGGCGCGCGTCAAGCATCTGCGAGGCGAGGCAAAACTCCGGCATGCGTCGGTCAAGGGGATTGTTGACGAGGGAACCTAATGTCGCGCGCCAGCTTTTGGCTCGATGAGCACACGCGGCGTTAACTTCCTGCATAAGTGGATTTCCAACAACGTCCCCGAGATAGTCGGCGCCGACATCATCTCAGTCGCTGAGTTGACCCAGAAGCTATTTGCCGACGCGAAGGCGATCGGCATCGGTAGCACCGAGATCGAGGAAGAGACCGTTAGCATCTACAATTCGATCCTGGATGCAATCGTTCATCATGACGCCGGCTTGGCGGACTGACCGACGCCGCGCTATATCGGATCGATGGGCAAGGGCTGGACGTTTCAATCTCTGATCGACGCGAAGATGGCGGTGACGGCGCATTGCCACCAGGCGCGCTGCAATCACAGCCAGAAGCTCGACCTAGTGAAGATTCGCGATCGCTTCGGGCCTGACACGCCGGCGATGGCCGACGACCTCATCCCGAAGCTGAAATGCGCCAAGTGCGGCAGCAAGCAGGTCGGCCTGATCTACACGCCCGACACTAGCCCCAACGCCTATGGCAAGGCAAAGGGCGCATAACCGAGCAGCTTCAGAAGGTTATATAGACCGCGATGCCGACCAGATAGAGCGACAGGGCGATGAAGGCGATCCGTAGGATGATGCGGGGCCTCACTGGGAAGCGGAAAGGTTTACTGCGCATCGCTGAGAAATGAGGCGCTAGGGACGCATTGGATCGACCACCCCGCCGGTGTTGGCTGCTTCTGATATTCGGCGATGGCGGCAGCGCATTGTTCACGTGTATCGAAGCTGCTTGGCAGCAGGGCCATTCCCCCCTGCGGACCGGCGATCACCAGATACCAGATCAACGCTGTAGTCGGAGCCATATGATTTCCTCGTCAGATAGGATTCTGGAGCAGCGCACCTGGACGTCAAGAGTTGCTCATATGCGCGACAGCGAATTGATCGAGCGGCCCGTAGAGCGGCGCCAGAGCCGCGTAAAACCCAGCGAACAATTGGACTCGCAGACCGCCATTCGCAAGCGTATGATTTCAGCTGTCGTCCGCGTCCAATAGAGGCAGGCGGACGGTTGAGGGTTCGCTACGCTCTCGCCCAACCATCGGGTGAGGCTATGGACCAAGAGCCTCCAAAGGGCGGGATATCTGCGTTTGACTGCGATATCCTGCGAGGTGCCTTCAGAACATTGGTGCGCGAAAGGGCTCTACCCCAACACGAGTGGCGGGCAAGCGCGGAACTGTTGATCCGCGACTTCACGGGCGACGATGAAGAAGTCGATCCTGAATTGCTGGCGTGGATCACCCGGAATTAGGGTGCACGTCGCACATGGCGCGGGTAGCCTTCTCGCTGGCTAACGACCGTATGAAAGCGTACAACCAGTCCATCGTTGGCAACTTTTAAGGGCGCTGACGCTTGGGAGCGAAGATCGCACTCCTGCCCCGAACGGAGGCGCAGGAGAAAATGGCGATAGAGCCAGGACGACCCGGTCTGAACGGGGAAGCTGTAGCGGCGCTGGCCCGGGAAACCGGGGCCTCAGAAGCACAGATACGGGAAATTGTATCGCTTGTCGGACATGACAGAGCTTCCATTGTGCGGGAAGCGCGGATTGTTTCAGGGCATGGGAGACGCATCTGGCCCACCCCCGGTGGATGACGACAAACGGCTATCGATCTGCTTTGCAGGCGGTGCACCGCACTAGCGTTACCTGCGGCGGAAATGCGCGCTGGCGGGGCTGCTGAATCCTATTCCACGCGTTCCAACTTCCTTATCCCGGTCCCCTTGCACTGTGTGCAGGTCGCGGTCCTCCCAATACATCCTCGCCGTTGAGTGCCGGCAGGACAGCACGTGCCGCCGGAGGCCGTCCACCTATCGCAGCAAAATACCTTCCCGCCGCCGTGGCAGGCAATGCATCTGAATTTCCTGAAATCTGTCACTCTCTCCAGTCCCGCCGCCTGAGGACGAGCATGATTTTCTCGGATCTATCCATCAGGGCGATCCAAGCGACGAGCACCAGTGCGCTTTCCGCCACTTGATCAGAGCGATTGTTGCATCGAGATTTGTCCACGTCCCCAAGCTCCCAAGGGCAGAATGCGTCCGTCGCGATGAAGAGTCCAGAAGTTCGGTTTGGGACGGTTGGCGGCATCCAGCGGCTATACGCTGGCTGAACTGGATGATGCCATCAGCCGGCTTGACCAGATCCCAGAGCATGGCGCGACGTTCCACGCTAGGCAGCGCCCGAAGGTCCTTCCCGTCGAGATGGAGGAGGTCGAAGGCGACGAAGGCCAGCCGTTCTGCATTCCATGCCATGGCCGATCGCAGCGCATGGAAGTCAGGGGCGCCGTTTGGCGTCGGTGCGATCACCTCGCCGTCAATGATGGCTGATCGCGCGCCAAGGGCTTCTGCAGCCGTCACGATCGGCCAGTAGCGCGACGTCCAGTCAATGCCGGTCTTCGTATAAGCGCGAGCGCCATCCCAATCGATGATGACCTGTGTTCGATAGCCGTCGTATTTGATCTCATGAATCCAGTCGTCGCTTTCAGGAGGCGTCTCGACCAGGCGCGGCAACTGCGGCGAGATGAACTTCAGCCGGTCAGGGCTGGCGGTTTTACGCATGCACGACACTCCAGGAACGCGATTCAATTAGCATGCGCTAAAATGGTTCCGGAAATTCAAGCACCAAAGGCGTATTTGCGCTCCCGCTAATATAGGACATGATCACAGCCGCCGGGAGGAACTCCGGCATGGCTCGGCTGCCGTCCCCCCGATGCCCCCGGTAGCCGGGCCGCCTCATTCCTCAGTGCAACAGCAGCGCGCCGTCGCCGGTTGATGCTCATGGTGGCGGCGGGCTGGATTTGTACGGGTGGGCTGCGTCGAGATTGCCCTGAAGCGCCCATCGAGCAGTTGCGGCCAGATAACCTTCGACATTCTGCTGATTGGCGGTGGAAAGCTTGCCGCCGATCAGGAGCAATTCGCCGACCAATGCCACCATGCCCACTAATGAGGGCGTTCCTGTAGGGTCTTTTACGGAAGTGCCAAATTTGGGAGATGTCTCGAACCCAACGGTATTGGTCCCAGTCGAGAAAAATGGTGCCCCCACCCCGCCTGTGTAGACGCCGCCATCGAGGTAAAAGGCCCAATCGGCTGACGCGCTATGCATACTGATAATTCGCCACGAAGCCAGCGACGGCGTTGGGTTGCCAACGGTCTTGCGGACGGTGGTGCCAAACTCCTGATAAATGACGCCGTCTGTGTAGGGCATGTGCCCGGCAGAACCAAGTCCCGTGGACGAGCCGAACCTATGCATGCCGCTCCACGGGTCAGCGCCAGCCGGATCGGCTGCCTTTTTTATCACCATGTAAATCGAGCCGGCCGTCTTGCCTGAGAAAAGGTTCGGCACATTGAAATACTGGGGGACGGACGGCACGTCGAACGAAACAACGTTTTTGCCATTGAGGGTTGACGTAAGGAGCGTTGGTTTATTGACGCTCGTACTCTGTGTCATGTCATTGGCATTACCCGATGCATCGACCCAGCTCGATTGCGGATCACTGTTAGATCCGGTTATCTCGTCGGCCTTATACCAGCCCAACAGAGCAGCCCCGAGTGACGAGGGGGACCATATCGACGCGGGCGCCGACGTTCGTGGTGACACAGATGGAAATGGAAAGGTCATGTGTGGGTTCCTGTCCAGCGGTTTGAAATCGCATCGACAACGTGTCGGTTGTTGAGCGGCGAGGGCGCGGCCGTCACAGCGGCCACCAGGCGAGCGCCAGCACGGTTGCAGCGGCCACTGTGAAGGCGAGGAGCGGCATCAGCGGCCGCGCTCCAGCGGGACGTCACGAGGCACCCTGTCGAGCGCGCCGGGCGGGCGGCCTGGCTCAAGCGCACTGCCAAAATATGCCCGGTCGCGCCACTTGTTGCTCGCGAGCGAACTTGTGCATGCGGAGACGTAGGCGAGGTCGACCACAGGCCGTTTCTCTCGATCGTTGGCTGATTGTTCGAAAATGGCTTTGATTTTCGCCGCTGCAAGCAGTCTTGCTTCCGGCGCCCGCATCTTGGATGCGCTGACTTGCACCAGCCGGTCGACGCTTGTTTCCGCGAACACCATGTCGATCTCGCCGCGAACAACGGCAAGTCGCTTCTCGCTCTGTTGATCATGCAACGGCACGCCTCGATGCGTTCCGCAGATCGGAATTGCGTCGTCTTCCCGTCTCATTTCCTGCCCCCTTCAAGGATGCGCAGCGCGCGCCGGGAGACCGCGTCGAGTTCGGGCGCAGTGCCTTGTTCCGGCTGCTTGCCGAGGTGCGCCAACAAGCTTCTCGCCGCCGCTACTCGTGCTGATGCCGGCGCCGAACTGTCCGAGGCGATTTCGCGAAGAATTTGAAGCGGGTTGACGGCATCAACGTTCACCTTTGCCAAGGCTTTGGCGGATGCTGCTGCACGGTTTGGCCTGCCTCTTTTCGTCATGAATTTCACCGAGCCCTTGAATTTCTGGAGATCACTCAACGCGCGCGTGCACTCTCTCCGTGACCCCGGAGCGGTTGGGGCACCCATGCCCTGTAGGGATTTACCCGCCCCCCTGGGGGTCATGGCTCGCTCCGTGTCGAAGCTTTGCAGGCGGCAAAGAAAGCCGGCGAGAAAAGGACCGTCGGTAACCCAATCACGGCACCACTTCTTATGACTGCCCTTGCTGCTTCCGGCCATGTCGATGAGCAACGTGAGGGATAGCCGGGCGCCGCATGGATGATGCCAAGGCTGATTGCCAAAGGGATCGGCGTAGGGCTTTCGGTCGCATCCTCGCGGGCGAGCGCTGCGCGGCTGGCACCAGTGCGCTCTGTCATCAAGTCCAAGATCTCATCGTCCAGTCGTTGGCACCGCGCCGCAGCTTCTGTGTAGCGCCGTGCAGTCCAGCGTCCGCTGGCCGTCGGGTTGATCGAGGTCGGATGCAGTATGATCTGCGAATTCGATTGAGCGCGCCGGAAGTCGGCCGCCATCAGAACGATCACAGCCGCGCTATCGCACTGTGCCAGCACTCTCGCTCGTTTGGTTTCGGCACGATGCTGCCGGATGGCGTGGTAGATCTTCCTGGCGTCGTCGATCGAGCCGCCGTGCGAATTGATCAGCAGGGAGAGACTGTTGGCAGCCGGGTCTCTTGCGAGATCTCTGCGCACCCGCTCCACCATGCTGGCATTCACTTCGCCATCGATATGAATCAGCAGGCTCATCGGACGCTCCTTCGATATGACCGGAACCGATAGCGCACCCCGTTGGCGTTAGCGTCGATCTCCAGGCTGATGTCGTCCGCGCCGTCTACAGCAGCGACGAGCGCTGCCGACAGGCCTGCGAGCGCGGTCCCTACCTGTTGTGGATTCTCGATTGGCAAGGTGCGCTCGACATCGACGACGGCCGGCGACTTTTGGCCCACGTGGATATCTGCAGCCACGACGACGGCCGATCTCATTGAATTGGCCGTTGTCATGGCGCCCTCCCGATTGGTTTTGGCTTAAAGAGGCGTTCGAACCCTATGCGCGCCAACTCGACAGCAACGATCGCTTCGGCGGATTGCCGCGCACTCGTCACGGGCCATGACGAGCGCGCAGCAGCCAAGCCGTTCGCCGGGTCATGTGTCTTAACCGGCTCGCACTCAGGGCAATGACGACCTTGACCGGTAGCACTTGCGCCCGACGCGCGCCGGAGATCGTCTATCTGCTGTTGGACGCGCCCATGTGTCGCCCTCAATGAACCGCACGCCGGGATTTTCATTCCGCTCGGCCCTCAGAAACCGCCGCGCAGAACGCGCCGCATCGAATGGATGTGAGCGGCAAGCGTCTGGCTGCTTTCGATGATCCTGGGCATCTCGATGCCCGAGATTGTGGCGGCGACGTGCAGGCCGAGAGCAAGCCGAAATAGCTCATCGAGTTCATCGAGCTTGGCATTCACGGCATCGGAAAATTCGTTGATCACAGGCCCAAGATCCTGCCTGGCCTTCTCGCCGAACTGCTGGCGCCTGCGGTCACGCTCGACGAAGGCGTCCTGTAGCGGCTTCTCTATCGCCTTCAGTTCAGCTTCGACTTCGGCAATTCGATCTTTAGTGGTCGACACCGAATTCTGGCGGAGGTCGTCATAAAGCGGGGTAAGCCGTTCCTTGGCGCTCCGCTGGTCGGCGCGAAGCTTGGTGACGATCTGCTCGGCCAGCTTCAGCAAGTTCGCCGACTGAGGCAGCACCATGCGGTCGCGCAGCCTATCGATATCGGTCGGTTCGGGTGTCGGTTTCCGGGTCATTCCCAGCATCGGTCCTTGCTCCGTCGGGCGTGTCTGTTGACGTGATAGCGCGTGCCGTCGGCCTCAGGTGTCACGACGTGACATTTTTTTGAGGTTGACGATTTGAGCCTCCGCCAGGTCGCCGAGCACGCGGCCGAGCACGTCCGGGTCTGTGCAATCGACACCGGCCCCGAACATGCCTTGCTCATCCATCCACTCGACATGGTGACGCGGGAAATCGACGTTGGCAGGCAACAGCTTCTTTGCCGCACGCCGTCGACATCGCCGCTGGCGCAGCCGAGCAAGTTCGCGCTCGCGCTCCTGGCTCGATATGGCGGCGGCCAGCTTCATCCGAGGACAACCGGCCGGAGGGGGGCAATCGCATAGCTAAGCCGGGCGCCGCGCGGGGTGATCGCCAACTTGTCGCGGGAACCGATGCGACCGGCGGGCGCCGACGTTTCCGTCTTGGCGGCATCAACCGACACCTTCCGGTCACACCATTCCGGCCGACTATGGCAGCGGCTGCATGGTCGGGATTTTGCCCCACCTGAAATTGCCCTGCTTAATCTGCCCCGCCACACCCCCACACCCCTATAAGGGTGGTGGTGAGGCAGTGCTTTTGCCACGGTTGCCACACCTTGCCCCACTACTAGGTGAGGCAGTGAGGCAGATGACGGATGATCCCTCTTCATGCCGGGTCACCGCAGGCATAGTAGCGCCGCTCATTGCGCTTGCTGTCCAGACGGGTTTCGATCGTGATGGCGCCTGTGTCCTGCCATGTGAGCAGGATGCGCTTGATCTTCGCCCGGGCGGCCCTTTGCTGGCTTGTCCGCTCATTTGCCTTCCTGCCTGCACCAACGTCGAGGTCCAGCACGGTGGCCACGGCATTGCCGCCCCATTCCGGCGATTGCTCGCTTTCCCTGAAGTCGCCGCCGGCAAAGAGGGCTTGAGCGCGGCGGAGATGGTCAGGTGTCACGTCATCGAACGGGTTTGGAGGCGTCCACCTATCGACGGCGGCCACGTTGTCGCCATTGGCCAACGGCACGGAAACCAGTTGATACCAGTCGCGTTTGTCTGCCGGCGGCGCCATGTTCTGCTTGTCGGCGAGCATGAAGAAATATCGGCGCGCCTCGTCTATCCCTAGCCGGGCGGCTTCCTCTTCGGACATGCGGTTGATGACGCGGACAGCGCGGCAACCGTCTACAAAAGCACTGCCGCCGCGTGCGCTTTCTGCCGAGATGGTGTCACCATTGAGCTTGCGGGCATGGTGCACGAGCTCGACTGAGCAATTGCCGCGCCCGGCTACTCGCCCCCAAGCCTTCACGGCGGCATCGATAGCCGCATTGTCATTCTCGGGAAGCCCATGGCTGCTGACGAATGGGTCAACAATCAACACGTCGATGCCGTTGGCGACGATCTCGGCCACCAGAGCATCAATGACAGGTTCCAGAACAGTGATCGCATCCTTGACCTTCCTGGCGATCACCAGCGGCGTGTCGCGCCCCGAGTTAACGAACAGGCGGCCGGCGAGGTCTTGCGGATTGATCTCGTGATGCACGACCGACGCGGCAAAGCGTCGTTCAACCTCTTCGGTCGGATCTTCGAGGTTCCATATCCAAGCCTTGAGCGATGTGTGTTCGGGTTTGATCCCGAGCAGATCGCGGCCTGTCACCATCGACAGCGCTTCGGTCTGCACCACGGACGTCTTGCCCATGCCGCCGGGCGCCACGGTGCCGGTGACATAGCCTCGGATGTAGTGACCACCGAACAGCCAGCAGCGCGGAGGAATGTCGGCCGGCTCGCGCCACACGAAGGGATTTGCCTTCACCAGAAAGCCACCCTTACGCAGCGGCTTGCCGTCATAGTCGACGCCACGCCAGGGATCATAATCATCTTCCGCGAAATCGAACCTATTCATGCGCGCCTCCTAGACAGGCGCCACTCGATCGCGGCCTCGACGACATAGGACGGCAACTGCTCGGCGATGCTGGGCCGATGCCTGCCTGCCCACTCGGCGAGAAGCGTAGTGGCGCCGTCTTGCAGCCCGTTGAGCAGACGACAATGAACGCCGTGGTCATCGAGACGAAACTGGGCATCCATCAAGCAGGTGCGAGCCACGCGGACGGCGGCGACGACCGGGCCGGGAATTACTACCGGTTCCGGTTCGGAGGCCATTATCTGGTCCATTCGGCACCGCCGATCCCGAACGCATGTTCGGCAACGAGACGAGCAATGGGCGGCTTCAGGCCAAAGCGATCCTGCAGCATGGCCGCTTGAAAATGAACTGGTTTCCAGCTAACTTCGAACGCCTGAGAGCCTGACAATTCCTGAGAGCCGGTGCGCGTCGCCAACGCCGCCGGCTTTCGCTTAGGAGGTGCTCGCATTGGCGCCTCCCCTGATGCGATTGGCCAGGCCGATCGCGGCGCATGCAGCCTGCACATCGAGCGCAAACCGCGCTCTCAGTTCGACGACGGCAGGACGTGGACGCTGCACCTTCGGCGTTTCGACGAGCCAGCGCGCCGCTTCCTGGATGAGGAAGTCGGGTTCGAGGTCGACCGTCATGGCAGCCACCCGAGCATGATTGCGGCCACGAACAGCACAGCCGCACCGGGCGACGGCGTAGGAAGCGCGCGCATTATGCGGCCACCGACCGACGCGCGGCGATACGCTCGCGAATCCAGGCATCCACCTCGGATCGGACGAACGCGATGCGCTTATCGCCCAGAGGCACCGGCTGGGGGAATTTCCCGGCGGCCCGTTTTTCGTTGATTGAGGTTCTGGAGAGGCTGGTGATCCGAGCCGCTTCCTTGATCGAAATCAGAACAGCATCGCTGTCCATGTCTGCCACCTTTCGCTAGTGCGGCGAGGTGGCCTTTATGGTCGCCACCGTCGTCGCTGTTGACGTTGTGGCTGTCTAATTTGCACACGCGACGGGGCGGCGCATCAAGTCGTTCTGAAAAAGACGCCCTATTCTTTGGCCTTCTTTTTCAGCCATGCTGCCAGCACAGGCTTGACAATCTCGACCACGTTCTCCGATGGCTCGCCAGCGGCTTGCAGGAGAATGCCTAGGATGGAACAGAGCGCGCCGTTCGGCCTCTTGTCGACCGCCAGCCCGCGACTGTCGAGCATCTCGATCAGAACTTCCACGAGCCTGTGTCGCGGGTTCCCCTGATGGCCTTCGGGCAGATGCTTGTCTGCCTTCGGCAGAACCGCATCCAACACGACCAATTCACGCTCCAGGTTCTTGAGATTGTCGAAATATTCAAGGGGAGCGCTCTGTTGCAACATATCCCCGAGATTGTTGCCTCTGAGCCATCGGACGTCGGCGCGCAACTCCTTTGCCCGTTGCTTTATGCGGAGGTATCGCTTTTTGATATCTGCCGGCTCCGGCTGTCGGTCGGCTGCATCCCGCACAAGCAAGTAATAGCCAAGCTCAGTTTCGATCCATTCAATGGAAACGTCCGGCCAGTGCCGTGCCAATTCCTCGCGTGCAAACTGTGGCAGCGGCGCGACCCACCCGCTGGCGTTTTCGACCAGGAATCTATTCGGCACGTCAGTGGGCCTTCCGCAGAAGAGGCGTCACGTTCTCGCCGCCCTTCGTGGTCGACACATAAGCCGCCCAAGCATCCATAAGCTTGCGCCGCTTCGCCAAGGCTGAGCCGCGGCGGTAAGCGTTCTCGACCTCGTCGCCGACCTTGTGCGCCAATGCCATCTCGGCGACATCGCGCGCAAAATTCGTCGCGTCGCCTGCCCAATCTCGAAAGCTAGATCGGAAGCCGTGAACCGTGAACTCGCCGCGTCCCATCCGACGCATGACGGCGGTCATCCCCATGTTGCTGAGCGGCTTCTTTGGGGCGCTACCGGGAAACACCCATTCGGAAAGGCTCTTGGCCTCCAGTCCTTTCAGGACAGCCAGCGCGCGCGCCGGGAGCGGGACGACGTGTTCCTTGCCCATCTTCATCCGCTCGGCCGGGATCGTCCACAGGGCCTTGTCCATGTCAAACTCGGGCCATTTCGCGTTGAGGACTTCGCCCGACCGGGTGGCTGTCAGGATGCAGAGTTCAAGCGCCCTGGCGCCGAAGCCGGCGACGCCAACAAGCTTCTGCATGAAGGCCGGGACGTCGGCATAGGCCATGGCCGCGTGATGACCTCTTGCGAGTCGCTGGCGGGCCGGCAGGATATGGTCGAGGTGGCCTTTCCATCGAGCCGGGTTCTCTCCCGATCGCAAGCCGACAGCCTTTGCGTAGTCGAGCACCTTCTCAATGCGACCGCGAAGCCGGGACGCGGTCTCTTGCTTGTCGGCCCAGAGAGGCCGAAGCACGCGCACAACGTCATCGGTGGTGACGTCGCCAACGGGGATCTTGCGCAACGGGTGCGCGTATTCGGTGAGCGTCATTTTCCACTGCGCGGCATGCTTGGCGTTGCGGAAGGTGTTCTCTTTCGACGTCAGCAACTCGTCGGCGCACTCGCCAAAGGAACGTAGCTTTATCATCCGCCGGCGATGCGCCATCTCTTTCGTTGGATCGCCACCGTGCTTGATGATTTCGCGCGCCTCGTCGGCTCTACTGCGCGCATCGGCCAGACTGATCTTTCCCGATGCATTGCCGTAAGAGCCGAGACCAAATTCGCGACGCACGCCCTGGCGAATGTAGATGAACACCCAACTGCGCGTTCCAGACTTTTGGACATACAGCCACAGGCCGTCGCCATCGCCATGCCGACCGGCCGGCAGCCCCTTTATCTGCGTATCGCGTAGCTTGTGGCGAGCCATATTTTCCTAACGGAATTCCTAATCGGCATGGTTGCCAGCAAAGTCATTAACGTGCAATATGTTCTGGGATATTTGCATGGGGATTAGGAAAAGCAAGGGGTCGCCTGACAATAAAGTCAGCAAAATCAATCGTCTGGCGGTCTCCCTCTCCGCCATTTCGGAACAAAACCGGGCACGCTCAGGGCATCCAAACTTACGCCGGAGCTAGAGATCGCCACCAAGGTCGGATCAGGTTGCTCTTGGACCTCTGTCCCGCCGCAGCTTCCCGTGCCTACGGAGGTGGATGATCTGGGCTGTCAAACCGATTGATGGCGGGCCTATAGAGCCTTTCGCCGCGATTGGCTCACGCTCAGCCACACCGCCGAAACCAGGAAATAGAAGGCGCCTACCGCGGCATAGCCGGCCACGTTGGTGATGGATGGCGGCATCGGCATCCGCGCCTGCACGATGAAAAACGTGCCTGCCAGCGCTGATTGCCCTCCGCTCAGGATCATCGCCCACTGCGCACCATTGCTCTTCCAGCGGCGGATTGCGGTACCGAGTTGAAGCAGGCCAGACAGGATCGCCCATACGCCGAACACCCCGAGCACCCAATTCATGCTCATCTTCAGTGCGAGAACCACGGCGAGCGTTGTCGCAACACTGACCACGACGTTGATGGTCTGCGTGCGATTCTGTCCCAATCCTCCGCTGCGCGATGCGTCGACAAAATTGGCAAGGGCATCCCATGCGGGATAAGCCACCAGTAAAGCCGCCGCGATCACCCAGGAATGCTGTCCCACCGTGAAGGCGGCCGCCACCCAGACAGCCGAGAACGCCGTCCGAGCGAAGTAATAGAGCTTGAGCCATTGTGCCTGGCTGGCGCGAGAAAGATCGCCGCTGTGAACCGTCATTGGGTTGCCCTTTCAACTAGTAGGTAGGGGCTCTCGACGAACGTCGCAGAGCGATTACGGCTATGGTTGCTCGAGATCTAGGACCGTATCTGGAGGGAAGCCGGAGCGACTCGATCCAGGAGCGGGTCTGTCACGATGCTGAATATCTTCGGATCGCCATAGGCCCGCGCCGAAAGCATCGCGCCGTGAACCGTCGCCATGAACGCTTCAGCCTCGGCACGCGGGGTACTCATCAATTGAAGTTGGCCGTGCCGCGCGCCGCGCTCCAGCACGGATGTCAGCCACGCTGACAGGGAACGGAAATGCGCCCGAACCTCCAAGCCAACTTCCTCGGGCAGAACGGGGAGTTGGCTTGCCAACAGCGCGCAGACACAAAACGGAGCGCTGGCGTCCGCGATGCAGGCTTCCCAATACCCAGCGTAGAACCGAAGCTGTTCGAGCGGATCGGATACCTGAAGTTCGAGATTCGCCATCCCCACTTCAGCTTCTTCCCGATACCGCGCAACCAGGGTTCGGACCAGATCGACCTTGCTTGGGAAATGGTGATGGATGCTCGCCTTACGAATCCCGACCACATCAGCGATGTCGGCATAACTGAAACCGTTATAGCCGCCAGCGACGATCAGAGAACGCGCGCAAGCCAGGATGTCGTCAGAGGTGGTCGATAAGTTGCTCATGGTTTTACCTACCTTCTGGTAGGATGGTAGTCAAGCGCCACTCTTGCCTTTCAGGCCGAGCCATCCGATTGGTGCCCCGCGATCGCGCTCAGAAAAACCTCGCCGAATTCCTTGAGCTTGGCCGCACCCACGCCATTCACTTCGGCGAAGGCGTCGAGATCGCGCGGGCGGCGGTCGGCCATGTCGATCAGCGTGCGATCGGAAAACACCACATAGGCCGGCACCTGGCGCTCCTTGGCGAGGCGCAGCCGCAGCGCCTTGAGCGCGGCCAGCAGCGAAGCGTCGACGCCTTCCATGTCCGCAGCCTGGGCGGAACGGATCTTGCCGCGCAAGGCGCGGCTGCGCGTCTCAACACGGTAGTGGAACGGCATCTCGCCACGGCCAAGCGCGTGGCCTTTTTCGGCGATGGCGAGGCCGCCATGGCCGCCCGGATCCGGCGCCAGCAAACCGCCGGCGACGAGCTGCCGGATCAGCGACAGCCAGACATCCTTCTTGTGCGCCAGGCCGCTGCCGAAGCTGGCGAGCCGCTGGTGGTTCCTGGCCAGGATCTTCTCGGTTTCATGGCCGAGCAGAATGTCGATGACATGGCCGGCACCGAAGCGTTCTCCGCTCTGCGCCATCGCCGCTAGGATGATGCGCGCCTCCACCCCGCCATCGGCGCGCGGCGCCTGGTCGAGGCAGGTGTCGCAATTGCCGCAAGGCGAGGCTTCCTCGCCGAAATAGCCAAGCAGCACCTGGCGGCGGCACTGAGCCGTCTCGCAATAGCCGATCAGCGTGTCGAGCCGGCCATGCGAACGCCTTTTGTGCTCCGGCGGCGCGTCCTCGTCGTCGATGAACAGCCGACGCATACGGATATCGCCAAGGCCAAACAGCATATGCGCCTCGGCCGGCCGCCCGTCGCGTCCGGCGCGGCCGATTTCCTGATAGTAGGCCTCCAGGCTGCCCGGCAGATCTGTGTGGAAGACATAGGCGACGTCAGGCTTGTCGATGCCCATGCCGAAGGCGATGGTCGCCACCATGACGACGCCGGAAAGGGTCATGAAGCTGTTCTGGTTGGCGTCGCGCGCTTCCTTGCTCATGCCCGCATGGTAGGCGAGCGCGGTGACGCCGTGCTTCTCGAGAAAGGCCGCCATTTCTTCTGTCTTCTTGCGCGACAGGCAATAGACGATGCCGCTGCGGCCGGGGTGACGCTCGACGAAGTTCAGCAGCTGCCGCTTGCTGTCCTGCTTGGCCTCGATGCCGAGCTTGATGTTCGGCCGGTCGAAGCCCAGCACCAGGGTTTCGACGCGCTCGGCGAACAGCCGCGCCTCGATGTCGGTGCGCGTGCTCTCGTCCGCCGTCGCCGTCAGCGCGATGATCGGCACATTGGGGAAGATGCCGCGCAGCCGCGACAAATCTTCATATTCGCGCCGAAACGCCGGTCCCCATTGCGAGATGCAATGCGCCTCGTCGACGGCAATCAGGCTGACGTCGAGCCTGGCCAGCGCGTCGAGCATCCGCTCGGTCATCAGCCGCTCCGGCGCGAGATAGAGCAGGCGCGTCTGGCCCGACGCGACGCGACGCCAGGCGGCGATATTGGCCTCGCGGTCGATCGAGGAATTGATCGTATCGGCGGCGACGCCGGCAAGCCGCAAGGCGGCGACCTGATCCTGCATCAGCGCGACCAGCGGCGAAACGACGATGGTCAGCCCGCCCAGAACCAGCGCCGGCACCTGGTAGCAGAGCGACTTGCCCGCGCCCGTCGGCATGACGGCCAGCACATGACGCCCGGCCAGCAGCGCATCCATGACATCGGCCTGGCCGGGACGAAAATCATCAAAACCGAACACGTCCTTCAGGACGCGCCGCTTGGGATCTTCGGCGCGAATGCTCGCTGCCTGCGCCTGCATCAGTCGGACACCGGGCTGGAATGGATTTTTCGGGGATTGGAGAGGATGTGGAAACCGGTCAAGACGACTCTCCGCGTGACGCTTTGGAGTAGCGCAGCCGACATCCAACCACAACGCCCCTTTGCAGGAACCCGATGATGCGGCTGTGACATCGTCGGGCTGCGCCACGGCGGCGATAGGCCCCAGCCCAGAGACAGAGCCCGCGCCTTCCCTTACGACACCCGCCCCCCGCTGGATTCCTTCGCGCGCTGCGATGTAAGCTTGTCCCACAGGCCAGGGAGGGCGCGATGCTGCAGACCAGACAGGATGCTCTCGGCGAGCGATTCCAGTTGCAGCGCGCCGCCTTCGAGGCGCAGCCTTTCCCGGACATTGGTGTCCGCAAGGACCGACTGAAGCGCCTGCTGGCATTGACCGAGCGGCATGAGGCCGACATCTGCACGGCGATCGACGCCGACTTTGGCGGCCGCTCTGCGCACGAGACGCGCCTTGCGGAACTGTTTGTCGTCCGCGCCGGCATCCGCCACGCGCTGTCCCATCTCAGGGGCTGGATGCATGAGCGTCGCGTTGCCACCACCATGCCGTTCCTGCCCGGCAGAAATCGCCTCGTCGCGCAGCCGCTCGGTGTCGTCGGGATCGTGTCGCCCTGGAACTATCCGTTCCAGCTCGCCGTCGCGCCGGTGACGGCGGCGCTCGCCGCCGGCAATCGCGTGCTCGTCAAACCGTCCGAACTGACGCCGACCTTTTCCGCTTTGCTGGCGCGACTGGCCGGCGAGCATTTCGCAGCCGATGAGCTCAGCGTCATCACCGGCAATGCCGAGATGGGAAAGGCCTTCGTGTCGATGCCTTTCGATCACCTGCTGTTCACCGGCTCGACCGCGGTCGGCCGCCAGGTGGCGATGGCCGCGGCCGCCAACCTGACCCCGGTCACGCTCGAACTCGGCGGCAAGTCGCCGGCAATCTTCGATCCATCCTGCGACCTCGATGCGGCGGCAGCCAGCATCGCCTATGGCAAGCTGTTGAATGCCGGGCAGACCTGCATCGCGCCGGACTATCTGCTGGTGCCGCAGGGACAGGCAGGCACCGTTGCCGCGAAGCTCGCAACGGCGATAGCGCGGCTCTACCCGACCCTGCGCGACAACCCCGACTATACCGCCATCATCAGCGACCGGCATTATCAGCGCCTGCGCGACATGATCACGGAAGCCCGCGATGCCGGCGCCGACATCGTCGAGGTCAATCCCGCCGGTGAAGAGCTCGGTGGCGCCAGCCGGAAGTTGCTGCCGACCCTGGTCCGCAATGCCGGCCCGAACCTGCGGCTGATGCGTGAAGAGATCTTTGGCCCAGTGCTGCCGATCGTCGAATATGCCACCGTCGACGATGCGATCGACCATGTGAACCGGGCGGACCGTCCGCTGGCGCTCTACTGGTTCGGTCGCGACAGCGGCAATCGTCGGCGCATCCTGCACGAGACCGTCGCCGGCGGCGTCACCATCAACGATTGCATGCTGCATCTGGTGCAGGAGAACCAGCCCTTCGGCGGCGTCGGCGCCAGCGGCATGGGCGCCTATCACGGCGAATGGGGTTTCCGCACCTTCAGCAAGGAGAAGCCGGTTTTCCTGCAGTCGCGGCTGAGCGCGGGAGGCTTGCTGCGCCCGCCCTACGGCAAGACGTTCGAGCGGCTTTTCAGCCTGCTCCGGCATATCACCTGACAGAGGACAGCCCTCGGTTGTACGGCGCGTTAAGCCTATGTTCACCATGATGCGGCAGGCTTCACATCCTGCGGTCATGTCTTCAGTACCGCGGCGCCACAAGCGCCCAGGCAACAACCCGCGCCTCTTCGGGGCGCGGGTCAGTCCCCCGCGCTCGATCTCCCAGCCTTGGCTAGGCAAGTTTCTCGGCTAGGCAAGAAAATCGGCCCGGTGCGGCGTAAAGCTGTCGACCAGCCGCCCCGCTTCCAGCGCCTTGACGCCGTGCACCAGGCCGGACGGCACGATGAAGCTGCCGCCGGCCGCGATGATTTCGGTCCGGCCGTCGATGGTCACCTCGAAGCGGCCCTCCGCGACATAGCTTGCCTGCACATGCGGGTGCGAATGCAGGGCACCGACGCCACCCTTGTCGAAGCCGAATTCGACCATCATCAGCTCATCGGTGTGCAGGAGAACGCGCCGCCTGTTGCCGTCCGGCGTCGCCGTCCAGGCGCCCTCGCCGGCATGCGCGAAAATCTTCGGCTCACTCATCGCCATCTCCTCACCGCGCCAGCCAGCCGCCATCCACCGGCACCACCGCGCCATGCATGTAGTTCGACGCCGGCGCCAGCAGGAAGACGGCGGCGTCGCCGATGTCGCCCGGCTCGCCCCAGCGGCCGGCCGGGATGCGCGCCAGGATGGCGGCACTGCGATCGGGATCGGCCCGCAGTGCCTGCGTGTTGTTGGTCTCGATGTAGCCCGGCGCGATGGCGTTGACGTTGATGCCTTTTTGCGCCCATTCGCAGGCGAGCAGCCGGGTGATGCCGAGCACGCCATGCTTCGAGGCGGTGTAGGACGCGACGCGGATGCCGCCCTGGAAACTCAGCACCGAGGCGATGTTGACGATCTTGCCCTGGCGCCCGCCGGCAAGCGCACGCCTGGCGAAAGATTGGCAGAGCAGGAAGACCGTCTTCAGATTGACATCCATGACGTCGTCCCAGTCGGTCTCGCTGAGATCGACGGCATCGGCGCGCCGGATGATGCCGGCATTGTTGACCAGCCCGTCGAGCGGGCCGCTTTCGTCCCAGACCTGGTCCAGCATCGGGCCGGCGGCGGCCGTATCGCCAAGGTCGGCGCTCACCGCCTCGAATTGCCCGCCCACGGCGGCGACCTTGCCTTCCGTTTCGTCCATCGAGGAGCGGCCGACGCCGATCACCACGCCGCCGGCCCGCGCGATCGACACGGCAATGCCTTGGCCGATGCCGGTGTTGGCGCCGGTGACGAGAATGCGTTTGCCGGCCAGGCTGAAGGCGGAGTGGTCGCTCACCGCAATTCGCCCAACGCCACCGGGTCGACATCGGTGTAGTCGACATTGTCACCGGCCATCGCCCAGATGAAGGCGTAGTTCGAGGTGCCGGCGCCCGAATGAATCGACCAGCCCGGCGACAGCACCGCCTCCTCATTGCCCATGACGATATGGCGTGTCTCGTCCGGCTCGCCCATGAAGTGGAAGACGCGTGCCGTCTCGGCCAGGTCGAAATAGAGATAGGCCTCCATGCGCCGGTCATGCACATGGCATGGCATGGTGTTCCACACCGAGCCCGGCGCCAGCTGCGTCATGCCGACCACCAGCTGGCAGGTTTTTGCGCCGTCGGCATGGATGAACTGGAAGATCGAGCGCTCGTTGCAGCCATCCTTGCTGCCGAGATCGAGACGCTTGGCATCGCCGATGCGGATCAGCCGGCTGGGCCAGGCCTGATGCGCCGGCGCGCTGAGCAGGTAGAATTTGGCTGGCAAGGCTTTGTCCGCCGAGGCGAATGACACGTCCTTGCTGCCCATGCCGAGATAGAGCATGTCGCGCGTCTGCAATTCGAAGGACTGGCCACCAGCCTCGATCACACCAGCGCCACCGATATTGACGGCGATCAGCTCGCGGCGATCGAGAAAATCCTTGGTTCCGGTCGGCTTGATCGCCTCCAGCGGCAGCGGCGTCGCCACCGGCACGGCGCCGCCGACGATCATGCGGTCATAATGGGTGTAGGTCAGGCTGATGCGGCCGGGCTGGAAAAGGTCTTCAATGTGGAAATTATGGCGCAATTCATCGGTTCCCATCGCCGCCGCGGCGACTGGATCGATGGCAAAGCGCGATGTATAGTCGGTATGGCTCTGGCTCATTGCTGTCCTGACTTGCGATGGGTCATTCGCCGGCAGCGGCCTTGACCGAACTGGCATAAAAAACCTGCCTTGCGTGCAGCCGTTCGCGGTAGCGTTGCTGGCTGGCGGTGAGGTGCGCGCGCATCGCCTCGCGCGCGGCTTCGGCATCGCCTGACGTAATCGCGTTGAGGATCACCAGATGCTCGCGCTGCAGCCCACGCTGGTATGTGTCGGATTGCACCAGCTCGGTCGACCAGGGCGAGGTCACGTCGCACGGAATGGCGCGCCGGCCGAGCACGTCGAGCATCTCGACATAGAACGGGTTGTTGGTGGCGCTGGCGATGGCGCGGTGGAAGGCGAGATCGGCCGGACCGGTCGGCTCTGAGGCGAGCAGCAGCCGTTCGAATTCGAAGAAGGCTTCCTGGATCGCCGCCTCCTGCGCGGCGTTGCGGCGGATGGCGGCAAGCCCGGCCGATTCGATCTCGATCGCCAGCCGCACCTCGAGCACGTTGAGAGCGATCGAATCCTTGCTGCCCATGTCGGCAGCCAGCGCGCCGAACATCGTCGAGATGTGCTCGGTGACGAAGACGCCGGCACCTTGGCGCGGTTCGACCAGGCCGTCGGCGGCAAGCTTGGCCAGCGCCTCGCGGATGACGGTGCGGCTGACGCCGAAGGTTTCGGTCAGCTGGCCCTCGGTCGGCAGCTTGTGGCCGGGCAGGATTTCGCCCGCCTGCAGCTGCTTGCGGATCGCCGCGACCACGGTCTCCGACAGTTTTGGTTTTCTCTCGACCCTGAGGTCGGTTGTGGTATCCGATGCCATGTCGCCCCCTATTTGAACACGCTCGGCAACCAGAGCGAGATGGCCGGAATATAGGTCACAAGCCCGAGAACCACGAGGCTCGCGCCGTAGAACGGCCAGATCGAGCGCATCGCCTCCCACACCGTGATCTTGCCGACCGCGCAAGCGACGAACTGCACCGTGCCGACCGGTGGCGTGTTCAGCCCGATGCCGAGGTTGAGGATGGTGATGACGCCGAAATGCACGGGGTCGACGCCATAATGCGTGACTAGCGGCAGGAAGATCGGCGTGCAGATGATAATCATCGGCCCCATGTCCATGAAGGTGCCGAGCAGCAGCATCAGGACGTTGAGCAGCAACAGCACGACCAGCGGGTCGGTGGAGATGGCGTTCATGCCGGCGATCAGCAGCACCGGCACCTTGAGATAGGCCATCAGCCAGCTGAAGGAAGCCGCCGTGCCGATGATCAGCAGCACCATCGACGTGGTGCGCACGGCGCCCTTGGTGGCGTGGACGAAATCACCCCAAGCCATCGAGCGATAAACGAAGACGGTGACCAGCAAGGCATAGAGGATGGCGATGCAGGAGCTTTCGGTCGCCGTGAAAATACCAGAGCGGACGCCACCGAAGATGATGCAGATCAAGAGAAGTCCGGGAACGGCGATGACCGCCAGCTGGCCGACGCGCGCGAGGCCGGGGAACTGTTCGACCGGGTAGCCGCGGCTGCGGGCGACGAAATAGGCGGTGACCATCAGCGACGCCGCGAACAGAAGGCCGGGCAGGATGCCGGCGGTGAACAGGTCGGCGATCGAGATCTTGCCGCCGCCGGCGATCGAATAGATGATCATGTTCTGCGACGGCGGCAACAACAGCGCGATCAGCGCCGCCATCGAGGTGACGTTGACGGCGTAGTCCGCACCATAGCCGCGTGCCTTCATTTGCGGGATCATCAGCCCGCCGACGGCCGCCGCTTCCGCCACCGCCGAGCCGGAAATGCCGCCGAACAGCGTGGCGGCGATGATGTTGACCTGACCGAGCCCGCCCCTGACATGGCCGACCAGTGAGCCGGCAAAGGAGACGATACGCTGCGCGATGCCACCGCGCACCATCAGATCTCCGGCGAAGATGAAGAATGGGATCGCCATCAGCGAAAACGCTGACATGCCCGACTTCAGCTGCTGGAACACCACCAGCGGCGGCAGGCCGAGATAGAGCACCGTGCCGAAGGATGCGGCACCGAGGCAGAACGCGATCGGCGTGCCGGCAAACATCAACAGCGTGAAGACGCCAAACAGGATCCAGAGTTCCATCTAGGCCTCCTGTACCGCCGGCATTTCCGGCACGTCTTCGAGATTGATATCCTTGTCGATATCGGCGCCCGACAGGCGCAGCGCGACGCGTTCCGCAGAGAACAGGCAGATCAGCACGCCGCCGGCGACCAGTGGCAGATAGTCGAAGCCGCCGGGCAGTTCGAGCGCCGGAATGATGGTGTGCCAGGTCAGGCCGACCAGCTTGCAGCCGTACCAGACCATGCCGAAGCCGAAGCCGAGCGCGATCAGGTCGGAAAGCGTGCGCAGCGCGCCCTTGCTGCCTTTCGGCAGGACATAGAGCAGCACGTCGAACCCCATATGGTAGTTCTCGCGCACGCCGACCGCGGCACCCAGGAAGATGAACCAGTTCATCAGCATGATGGCACTGGTTTCGGTCCAGCTCGGCGACGAATTGAGCACGAAACGGGAGAACACCTGGTAGGCAACGAGCGCGGTCATCGCGACCATGCCGATGCCCGCCAGATAGAGCGCGCCGTTGCAAATCCTGGAAAGAACGACACTGACACGCGCCATCGGTTGCGTCCCGCTTTTCACCGACCCTGTCGCCATCCGGTCCTCCCGATCCTTGCTAGGAATGGCGCGAGGCGGGGCACAAAGCCCGGCCCCGCAGCCGGCTTACTTGGTTGCCTGGATACGGGCGGCGAGGTCCTTCAGCTCCGGTGTCGACAGATACTTGTCATAGACCGGCTTCATGGCATCGATCAGCGGCTGCTTGTCGATCTCGCTGACCTTGACGCCGGCCTTCTCGACGAGATCACGCGACTTCTTCTCCTGCGCGTCCCACAGTTCGCGCATCTTGACGACGCTGTCCTTGGCCGCTTGCCGGACGATCGCCTGGTCTTCCGGCGTGAGCTTGTCCCAGCTCGCCTTCGACATCACCAGCACTTCCGGAACGATCTGGTGCTGGTCGGTGGTGTAGTGCTTGGCGACCTCATAGTGCTTGGCGGATTCGAAGCTCGGCCAATTGTTCTCGGCGCCGTCGATGACGCCAGTCTCGAGCGCCGAATAGACCTCGCCATAGGCCATCGGCGTGGCGTTGGCGCCCAGCGCATTGACCATGTCGACGAACACGTCCGACTGGATGACGCGGAACTTCATGCCCTTCAGGTCGGCTATCGAAGTGATGTCCTTCTTGGTGTTGTAGAAGGAACGCGCGCCTGAATCGTAGAAGGCGAGGCCGACGAGGTCATGCGCCTCGAAGGCTTTCAGGATGTCGTCGCCGATCGGTCCGTCCATGACGTGGCGCATCTGCTCGACCGAACGGAACATGTAGGGCAGCGATGGCACCGCGGTTTCAGGCACGATGCCGTTGAACGGCCCCATCGAGACACGGTTGAGGTCGATGACGCCGGTCTGCGTCTGCTCGATCGTGTCCTTCTCCTCGCCGAGCTGCGCCGAATGATAGACCTCGACCGAATAGCGGCCATTGGTGCGCTGCTTGATAAGATCGCCCATGTATTTGACCGCCTCGACCGTCGGATAGCCGTCCGGCTGCGTGTCAGCCGAGCGCAGCACGGTGTCGGCATTGGCAATGCCGACCAGCAGTGAGCCGAAGGCGAACGTGGCTGCGGTCAACTTAGAAAAATGCAACATGACTTCCTCCCTTATATAAACCGAATCGCCCGGCTCAGAGCCGGTACGCCTTCTTCGCAAGCGTGTAGGCAAGCTCCCGCGCCAGCTCATGCGCCTCGTCCTCGCGCAGCCGATGCTCGGCGACGAGACGCGCCAGGAACGCGCAGTCGACCCGCCGCGCCACGTCGTGACGCGCCGGTATGGATGGAAAGGCACGGGTGTCGTCGTTGAAGCCGACGGTGTTGTAGAAGCCGGCCGTTTCGGTGGTCATCTCGCGGAAGCGCCGCATGCCTTCCGGGCTGTCGTGGAACCACCAGGCCGGCCCGAGCTTCAGTGCCGGGTAGGTGCCGGCTAGCGGTGCCAGTTCGCGCGCATAGCTGGTCTCGTCGAGCGTGAAGAGGATGATTGTCAGGTCCCGTTCCAGGCCGACACAGTCGAGCAGCGGCTTCAACGCCGTCACATAGTCGGTTCGGGTCGGGATATCGAAGCCCTTGTCGCGGCCGAACTTCTGAAAAATAGAAGGCGAATGATTGCGCCATGAACCGGGATGGATCTGCAGCACCAACCCGTCATCGCGGCTCATCTTGGCCATTTCGGTCAGCATCTGGGCGCGGAACAATTTTCGCTCGCGCTCGTCATCCGAGCCGCGACGGACACGATTGAACAGCTCCTCGGCCGCCGCATCCGAAAGATTGGCGGTCTCCGCCGTCGGATGGCCGTGATCGGACGAGGTCGCGCCAAAGCTTTTGAAGAAGGCGCGCCGCTGCCGGTGGGCGTCGAGATAGCCGGTCCAGTTGCCGGTGTCGCAGCCGGTGATCTCGCCAAGCCGGTCGAGATTGGCCGAGAATCCCTCGAAATCGGGATCGACGACGGCGTCCGGCCGATAGGCAGTGATGACGTTGCCTTCCCAGCCGCTGTCGCGGATCATCTGGTGCCATTTGAGATCGTCGAGCGCGCCTTCCGTCGTTGCGATGACCTCGATGTTGAAGCGCTCGAACAGAGCTCGCGGGCGGAAATTCTCCCACTGCAGCAGGGTTGCGATCGTGTCGTAGTGACGGTCGGCGGTCGCCGCGTTCAGCGGTTCCTCGATGCCGAACAGATGCGCCAGCACATGGTCGAACCACAGCCGGGTCGGCGTACCGCGGAAAAGGAAATAGTTCTCGGCAAAACGTCGCCATATCGCCCTGCCGTCGGTCTCGACCGGTGCGCCGTCCAAGGTCGCCACGCCGAGATCCTCGAGGCGGACGCCCTGGCTGAACAGCATGCGGAAAATGTAGTGGTCCGGCACGATGAGCAATTGCGCCGGATCCGGGAACGGTTCGTTCAGCGCATACCAGCGCGGATCGGTGTGACCGTGCGGGCTGACGAGGGGCAGGTCCTTGATCACGGCATAGAGATCGCGGGCGATCGAGCGCGGATGCGCCTCGGCGGGAAACAGCAAATCCGTATTGGTCAGTGCCACGACGATCCTCCCAGGGCCGCTATCGGTAGGGTTGCCAAGAAATAATGTCAACATACAAAAATTAGATTGTTGTATGATGACTTTCCCAGCCATTGTGTGGCAAGAAATCGGATGTTACGCCGCTTGCCAACCATACCCGAGGCCATTTCATGCCGTCCGACCAGACCAGCCGCACCACGATGACCAAACGCCTTTCCGGCGAGACGGCACACGCCTTGCCGGCTTCGGTCGCGACGCCTTCGTATGATCGCAGCCGCGTCGTCCCGGGCATCGTGCATCTCGGCGTCGGCGCCTTCCATCGCGCCCATCAGGCCGTCTATGTCGACGACTGCCTAACGGCGGGGGAGACCGATTGGGGCATCGTCGGCGTATCGCTGCGCAGCGCCGACACACGCGACGCGCTCTCGCCGCAGGACGGGCTCTACACGCTGGCGATCAGAAGCAGCGGCGAGGAGAAGCTCCGTATTATCGGCTCCATCGCCTCAATGCTGGTGGCGCCGGAAGACCCGGACGCGGTGCTCGCCGCGCTAACCGATCCGCGCACCCGCATCGTGACGCTGACGATCACCGAGAAGGCCTATCTCAGATCCGCCAGCGGCGGGTTGGACACCGCTCATCCCGATATCGTCCATGATCTGGCAAATCCGCAAATGCCGAAGACAGCGCATGGCTTTCTCGCCGAGGCGCTTGCCCGGCGCCGCACCACTGGCACACCGCCCTTCACCGTGCTGTGCTGCGACAACCTGCCGGCCAACGGTGCCACGCTGCACCGGCTGCTGATCGAATTCGCCACGCTGCGCGATGCCAGGCTCGCCCAACCAGGCGATGCCAGGCTCGGCGCGATGGGCGATAACGGCCTAGCCCGCTATATCGCGCACCAGGTCGCGTTTCCCTCCAGCATGGTCGACCGCATCGTGCCGGCAACCACCGATGCCGACCGGGCGCGGATCGCTGTCGAGCTCGGGCTCAACGACGCCTGGCCGGTCATGACCGAGGCGTTCTGCCAATGGGTGATCGAGGACAATTTTCCGCAGGGCCGTCCGGCCTGGGAACAGTTCGGCGTCACCATGGTCGACGACGTCCGGCCCTTCGAGGACATGAAGCTGCGCCTGCTCAACGGCTCGCATTCGGCCATCGCCTATCTCGGCCTGCTCAGCGGCCATGCCACCGTCGATCGCGCCTTCGCCGATCCGGCAATCCGGCAGTTCGTCGATGCATTGTGGGCCGAAGCCAGTTCGACGCTGCCGGAGGATGCCGGACTGGATACGGCCGCCTATACGGCCGAGCTCACCGAGCGTTTTTCGAACACTGCTCTTGCCCACCGCACAGCACAGATCGCCAATGATGGCAGCCAGAAACTGCCGCAGCGCATCGTCGCATCGGCCTTGGAGTGCATGGAAGCCGGCACCGAATTGGTCCATCTCACGCTGGTGGTCGCCGCCTGGATCGCCGCCTGCGCAGCGCGCGGCAAGTCCTTGCCTGAGGGCCATTTCACCGACCCACTCGATGCGGCGCTAACGACGCTTTTGAGCCAGCAGCTACCGGCGAATGAGACCGTGACGGCGGTGTTCGACCTCGCCGGCTTCGCCAGCGACCACGCCGAGCGCCAGACGCTGATTGAGCTCGTGGCCGTCCATCTCGTTCACCTGCGACGGGATGGTCCGACATTGGCCTTCGCCGCGTTGGGGATAGGAAGTGAATAGTCGAGCCGGGACCCGATGCTGCCTATTTGGCAGCCGAACCGTCCAACGTCTGCCGGGAAGAATAACCCACGCCTTGTGAATTCCAGAACAATCGCACGGCCTTGCCGACAAGGTTTTCGTAGGGGACAAGTCCCATTTGGAAGCGGCTGTCGTTGGAGTTGTCGCGATTGTCGCCCAACGTGAAATACTCTCCCGCAGGCACCACAAACTCGCGTGTGTTGTCGCCGACCGAATTGTCGGTCAAGTCGATCACCAAATAGGAAATCCCCTCAGGCAGCGTCTCCCGCTGCAGCTTCGCCGATTGCACTTCGCCTGAGGAATAGTCACCGACAGCCTCAAGCTTCACCGCCACACCGTTGATGTGAAGCACGCCTTCGACCATCTGAATCCTGTCGCCGGGCAAGCCGATGAGTCTCTTGACGTGGTCTATGTCGGGTTGAGACGGCACCCTGAAAATCACGATATCGCCTCGCCTTGGCTCGGCGCCGAATATTCGGCCATCGATGGGCAATAGTCCAAAAGGGACACTGTAGCGGCTGTAGCCATAAGCGAATTTGGAGACGAAGAAATAGTCTCCCTCTACCAGCGACGGCGCCATGCTGCCGGACGGCATGGAAAACGGCTGGAATAGGAACGCGCGTATTGCGAATGCAGCCGGATACGTGGACAGAAGAACGAGGACCAGAACCCAAAGCCCGTGCGAATACCACTTGTCTGGTTTGAAGCGGCGCGTGAAGGGCACAACAAGCGCTGCCCCCAGGATCAGCGAACCGATACCTGAAAAATTGGCCAACCAGGCGAGATCGACGTCCGGCAACACCGGAAATCCAACATAGGCAAGCGCGAAGACCAGGGCGCTGACCACCACCAGGGTGGCGACCGCCAGCCTGCCGCTGCCGATCCAGAGGAACCCACCGAACGGACCGCCGAAGGCCGACACAAGGGCCGTCGACCATCGGGATCGCGAGGCTGTTTCTCGCCCAGCTGTTTCTTCCGTCATCGGCCACCCCCCACGCCCAAGGCAGCCGGACTGTCCACCAAACAAAAAAGCGAGGCAAGGCCCCGCTTTTCAATCAGTCATCTGATGCGAACTTCAGGCCGGCAGGATGGCGCTTTCAAGCGTCGTGAGCTGGCTAAGGAACTGTTCCGCCTTGCTCCGGACCTGGTCGTCCTTGGCGTCGGCGGCGTCTTCCTTGGCTTCCTGGATGCGGCGCGCGAGATCGGCACGGTCGACATCCTTCACCGCGACGGCCGATTCCGCCAGCAGCGTGCAGCCGGCCGGAACGATGTCGGCGAAGCCGCCGAACACCACGTAGCGCTCTTCGCCACCCGACGCGGTCTTCACTGTGACGACGCCCGGCTTGATCGTCGTCATGACCGGCGCGTGATGCGCCATCACGGTCATCTCGCCTTCGGCGCCCGGAATGACGACGGATTCGACCTGCTCGGAAACCAGCAGGCGCTCCGGCGAGACCAGTTCGAATTTGAAAGCTTCAGCCATGATCAATTTAGCGAATAGGGAATAGTGAGTAGCGAATAGTGAAGAAACTCGCCCGGCTCATAAAACCCTATTCGCTACTCCCTATTCGCTATTCGCTTCTTTACGCCGCTTCGGCCGCCAGGCGCTGTGCCTTCTCGACCGCTTCCTCGATGCCGCCGACCATGTAGAAGGCAGCTTCCGGAAGGTGGTCATAGTCGCCGTTGCAGAGGCCCTTGAAGCCCTTGATGGTGTCGGCGAGGTCGACCAGCTTGCCCGGCGCACCGGTGAACACTTCGGCGACGAAGAAGGGCTGCGACAGGAAGCGCTCGATCTTGCGGGCGCGGGCCACCGTCTGCTTGTCCTCTTCCGACAGCTCGTCCATGCCCAGGATGGCGATGATGTCCTGCAGCGACTTGTAGCGCTGAAGGATCGACTGCACCTGACGTGCGACGCCGTAGTGCTCGTCGCCGACGACCAGCGGGTCGAGCATGCGCGAGGTCGAATCCAGCGGATCGACGGCCGGATAGATGCCCTTTTCGGCGATGGCGCGGTTGAGCGTCGTCGTCGCGTCGAGGTGGGCGAATGAGGTCGCCGGTGCCGGGTCGGTCAGATCGTCGGCGGGCACGTAAATGGCCTGCACCGAGGTGATCGAGCCCTTGGTGGTGGTGGTGATGCGTTCCTGCAGCGCGCCCATGTCCGTGGCGAGCGTCGGCTGATAGCCCACCGCCGACGGGATACGGCCGAGCAGAGCCGACACTTCCGAACCCGCCTGCGTGAAGCGGAAGATGTTGTCGACGAAGAACAGCACGTCCTGGCCCTGGTCGCGGAAATATTCAGCCACGGTCAGGCCGGTCAGGCCGACGCGGGCGCGCGCGCCCGGCGGTTCGTTCATCTGGCCATACACCAGAGCAGCCTTGGAGCCTTCGCCGCCGCCCTTCTTGTTGACGCCGGACTCGATGAACTCGTGATAGAGATCGTTGCCCTCGCGGGTACGCTCGCCGACGCCGGCGAACACCGAATAGCCGCCATGCGCCTTGGCGATGTTGTTGATCAGTTCCTGGATCAGCACGGTCTTGCCGACGCCAGCACCGCCGAACAGGCCGATCTTGCCGCCCTTGGCGTAGGGAGCCAGCAGGTCGAGCACCTTGATCCCGGTGATCAGGATCTGTGCTTCCGTCGACTGCTCGACATAGGTCGGAGCCGGCTGGTGGATGGAGCGCATTTCGATTGCATCAACCGGGCCTTCTTCGTCGACCGGCTCGCCGATGACGTTGATGATGCGGCCGAGCATGCCCGGGCCGACCGGCACGGTGATCGGCGCGCCGGTGTCGCGCACTTCCTGGCCGCGCACCAGACCCTCGGTCGAGTCCATGGCGATGCAGCGCACGGTGTTTTCACCCAGATGCTGGGCGACTTCGAGCACCAGGCGGTTGCCGACATTGGTCGTCTCGAGCGCGTTCAGGATCGCCGGCAGGTGATCGCCGAACTGCACGTCGACGACGGCGCCGATGACCTGGCGGACCTTGCCGACAACGCCGGTTGCCTTGCTGGCCACTGCCGATGTCTTGGCCGCGGCGGCCTTTGCCGGTGCTGCAGCCGTCTTGGCCGGAGCTGCCTTCGCAGCTGGAGCCTTGGCCGCCGCTTTTGCGGGGGCTGCGGTCTTCGCGGCTGCTGCCTTGGGGGCCGCCGTCTTGGGGGTCGCTGCTTTCGCCATCGTCTTTACCCTTTTTCGTCCTTTGTTTCTCACGCGGTCCGGTCGCGGGCCGATGACCCGCGAACCGCGCCTAGAGCGCCTCGGCGCCGGGCTCTTCCCGGCACGAAGCGCATCGTGGGTGTCGCGCCACCGCCTCGCAAATCGCACTCGGCATCCGTCGCATCATTCTTCTGCGCTTCACGTATGTGCTTAACGTAAGACGCCGGCATCAGCCGTAAACGTCGTGAACCCAGCGCTATAAATGAACCCGAGCCCAGTGGTGTCCCGTCGCGCAAGCCTCGATGCGATCAGGCAAGGGGGCAATTCCTATGAAGAAACAAACGACATCATCGCGGCGCAGCTTGCGGCGGCTCACGATCGCAGCAGACGTGACCCCCGTGAACCTGAATACCTGCTTGGCGATATCCAGACAATTGTGGTAATCTTCTCCATGGACGACTCTCCTCATGTGACTTTCGACAGGCCACACTATGGCACCTCGATGCCGGAGCGAGGCCGTCCACCACATCAGGTCACTGCCAGTCACTGGTGTCGGTGACCCTGGCCTCGCGCGAAGTGCCGGGTGATGGTGGGCCTTCGGCTCTTCTTGCCCGACACCTGGACGAAGGATCCCGAGCGATGATGCGGGCGCGCGTTTCCGAAGGAACGACAGGTCGCTCTGACAAAGCCGGAGATCGCCATCGAAGAGATCGATCCGTGTCATCGCCTCCGGCGTGCGTTTCGGCTGCGTGCTTGCCGACGCGGGCTACGGGTCGAGCAGCTCTTTTCGTCAGGCTTTGAGTGAGCGCGGTCTGCTGTGGGCGGTAGGACTATCGCGACGCCAAAACGTCTATCCGCCGATGTTGATCTGATCTTCCCGGTCGCGAACCACCGGTAGGCGCCGCCAATATCACATCCACGGACCAGCCGCCGGTCTCTGCCGAGGTGATGCTGTCTGGTGAGAAATGGCACAAGATAGGCTGGCGGCGCGGCACTAAAGGTCGGCTGACATGCTTGTTTGCGGCTCGCCGTGTCTGCGTTGCGGATGGTCATAAGCACCGGATGCTCGACAATCGCATGCAATGCATGCCAGGCGACGAGGTCTGGCTTGTCGGCGAACGCACGGTCGACTGGCGAGCAAAAATACTATGTGTCAGAACCTGCCGGCCGATGCCAGCCCAAGATGCTCACCGCCGCGATCAAGGCGAGGTGGGTCTGTTGAGCAGGCACATCAGCAATTGAAGGAGGAACTCGGCCCTCGACCACTTCGTAAGGCCGATCATGGACTGGATTACATCGACACGCCTTGATGACCAAGATCGCCTACGCCTTTCTCCAAGCCCGCCGCCTCAAAGCGGCGGGACGGAAAAAAGAGTCGGAGCGGTACCACCACCTCAACCGAGCATGCCAGCAGTTAGACAATGCACATTTCTCGACCTCTTCACGGCGGCCGCCACCCCGCAGATGTCCTCACTGCTCAGAATACTACTCGCAGACGCGGTCAAACCCAAAACTGCCAAAGTAGTGGCTTCTGTAATGGGCCTTCTGTAATGTGGCCTTCGTGTCGTCAAGTCCCCTCTGACGATATCTCGTCGCCAGGATCATGCTTCTGTCCGTGGTCAGCGCGAAGGCCGCCACACTATGCCATCAGATCCAGAGCTGACAGGTCAATCTAGCAAGCGTGGTTTGGCCGAAGCATTCACACTGCACTACACACGACCTTGCCAGCCCTCGTCCCGGCGACGGGACCTCAGGAGAGCGGTGCCCGGTTTCGGCTCGCTCCGAACGCTCTTATCTCCTATGTCATCGCTGCGGCCTTGCATCTTCGCAGCGTGGTCGCGGGTCCGACGCCATTGGGGAATTTGCGCACGGCAGGGCTTCGACAAAGGCGGGCCCGTGGCGAGGCGTGATGACGAACTGGCCGTTCGGCTTTGTTCTGATCGGACGCCATCTTCGCGAGAGTGAACTTGGTTGTAGGAGATGCCGGCAGAACGGCGGTCAGCCCGGTCTACGGCGAGGATCTTCGCCCCTGATCCATCTCGGCGATTTGTCGCGGCCACTGAAATACATCGTGGCGGTTCTCCGTCACATCGAGATAGGCTCGTCGAGCGAGAGCGCTCAATGAGATCGGTATGTTCCGCGAAAATCTCCCGTATCTGAGTTTGAGACCGCGCGGTAAACGTCGAAACGCCGGCGGTACGAAGATCAGCTGATGTGCATTGGCGGTTTCCGTACGACCTTCCATATGCCGCGTGCCTTTCTTGTGCGGCTGTTTGGCTGCGAGAACAGTCCGACCCATGAGCTTGATGAACATCGTGTTACAAGCGTCATCGGTGAGCTTCTGGTGCCGAGCTTGATTGCTTGAGCTACGATCATGCAGGGCGTGACGGCGACTTGCGTTGAAGTCGTGGCAAGACCCACGCCGGCGGTTGGCGTTTGCCCTTTCGCGGATCATCTGATCCCAACGTCCCGAAGATATGCGCGCTTGAAATTTCGGGTCGATCTCCAGCGTCCGCACGGAATGCAATCCGTTCGGTCCAGCTCTCCGACCAGGTTGGAGTGCACACGCGCTTCTGGCGCCGATCGCGCAGCATTGAAGCGCGTCTGCCCTGATTGTCGGGTCAACCTCCCAGAATAGACGGTCGATGTGTCTGTGTAGCCTATCAGACGAAATGCCTTCGATCAGGGGTCCTTTCCGCCCGCCGACGAGCGATAGCGCGAGCCGCGATGAGCCCCATCCGCGTCGATAATGTTTGGCCGCCGGGAGCAGCGAATTTCGATGGCGGAGCTCCGCCAGAATGGCACCAGCAATCCGAAGTACCGGCGTCTGTTGTTGAGGCCACCTCGATTTGCCGACAGCAATGCGGCACGCCCGCATCTTCGGCTGCTGCGTTTCGCTCTCTGCAATAACCCAGGAGGTGAGCAATGTGATGTGACTGCGGTGTCTCTCCTCACACGGTGCTACAGCCTAAATGCGGTGGAAGCTTGCGCCTACTTGCTCCGGCAACATAGTCCAGCATCGCTTTCGGCGGAACCTTCGTTAGCGCAACAAGTGGCCGGCCGGGGTAGCGCATCTAAGCAGAGTTGGATCGCGAAAGCGAGCTGATTGTGTTCGCGCGCCGCCGTAGCTGGATTTCAGCAAATCGGCCGCTGAAAGAGAATAGTGACTGATCAGAACGTCTTCATCGACCGGGAATGTCGAATAGCGTCTTTCGCTCAGTGTTCTTTGAGAAGCGGCTCGTCGGGCCACTGGTCCACTCCACTCCAGAACGGTATGTGGCCAAGCCTCTGTCCAAATCGGCCTAAACGGTACAGAAGGCAAATGGCGTATCCACTAGCGAACATCCGGGCGTTCACTCTTCGTTCGATCTTAGCGCAAGATTCTGCACAGCTCTGTTCCGGCCCCGGGGATGCTGGCTGGCGCGTTGTCCTGGGCCGCGAACAACATAGCTTCGGAATGCGTCGGACGGTCGGAGCCTGGCTCGCCGACGCAACTGCTTGGCGCAGCGGCTAGGTTGGCCGCAGGCGATGCCATTGATGGGACGCGGAGGGGCTTTGGGCTCAAGTCCCGGCCGCTCCCCGCCTTTCGTCACACTTGCCATTGCGGCGAGCACGTGAGGATGAAGCCGTACGCGGCGAAAGGGTCTGCTCTGCGCACAGGCGCGCGCTGCACTACGCGCCATCGATCTTTCCGCCGAGACTCGAGCGCCGCGCGGACCGTCGCTGCTTGCCGTTGCGCCGAAACTCAGGGCCAGGTACGCGGCGTGGATCTTGTTGTCAGATAAGCTGCTGTCGACGATGCGACGTTGCCTCGGAACAGATCGCAGGCACATGAGTATGACCGCGGTCGAGCGCCCGTCCTTCTCGACCGGCTGGTCGAACTCGGCGCCGTGCGCGAGGCTGTCCGGCCGCACCACGTTCCGTATTGCGTGCTCTGACGATAAATGGTCGAGGCGGCGCGCGCGAGAAGGGGGAAAGGTCGATCAGCTGACCACTGTTTGACCGGGAAACTGGATCATCTGCCGCCGGAGGCGCGCTGGCGCGAATGGATGAAACCGCGTCGAGGCCACAACATTTTTGTGCCGCCAAGTGACCGGTCGCGATCGCGAGGCGCTGGCGCGCGTCGTCGCAAAAAGCTGCAGCGTCGATCTCTGATCGACGATATCGCGAGGAGCTGCCGCGGTATATCGTACCCTCTATGACCTGGGTTTCGTCGCCGGCGGCTGGAACATTTTGACCGCCCGGTTCTATGCCTGACGCCATCCGCGCCGCTGTAGGCAGCAATGAGCGTCCCTGACCGATAGCAGTCCGCCTCAAACATTTGCACGGACGACTTTACGGGCATGAGCACTGCACCCGCGCCCACCGATATTATGTACGCTCCGATACAACGCGTCCATCGTGTCCTGCCGAGATCATAGCGCATGGGTGTGGCTCATACTTCCGATTTCCACTGAGCCTGTGCGTCATGTGGACAGGATCATTCTGGCCGAGCGCGGCATCGAAGTCTCCTTTCCAGACTGTCTTGGAATGTGCTGCCAGGTTCGGACCGCGGATTATGCCCGCGCTCCATCCCAGCGGCGGTCCCCCAGAGGTAGTTTTGCCGACAGTGGCATCCGTCGACGAAATGGTCGTTGCTATCAAGGGCAAGAACATTCTGGCTGTGGCGGACCGTCGTACTGCGATATGCTATGTTTCCATCGATGCCTCATGATGTCCAGAAGCCGCCGAAACAAGCTCTGGATCACGAGCATGAACACCCTCGCGCCTGGGGCTGCGGTCTTGTCGATCGCGGCCAAGATCGGCTGCACGGCGCGCAGACGCTGCATGAGTGGGTGTAAGAAGGCCGAACAGGCGTGACAGTGGCGTGCGCCGCCGGTGTGCGCTACGGATGGTGGCACCGAAACTCAAGGCCCTTGGAGCGCGAGAAAGCCGCGACCTTCAGCCAGGCCAACGAGATCACTGTCGCAGAGCTTCCGCCGCTACATTTTTGCCCAGGCGGGAGCAATCGACCGCTCGGTTCACTCAGCCATCCGTGATCGCGTTCATCGACGAATCACCGGGTCCAGGCGCATGGGGTCGAGCCGATCTGCAAGGTGCTTGCCGATCGCCATCGTCGACTTACCACGACCATGTCGCCAGCGCATCCGATCCCTTCCCGGCTGTCGGCTCGGGGCGAAGCGGGATGAGGCCTTGAAGGATGAGGTCCGACGTCGTTGTTCGAGGCCAACTTCCGGTTTGCTACGGCGTTCGCACAGGTCTGGCGGCAGGTTTGCAGCGCGAGGGCTTCGACGTCGCCCGCTGCACGGTTGGCCCGCCTGATGAGGGCCATGGGTCTTGAGGGCAATCATCCGCGGCAAGCCGATCCGCACCACGGTGAGCGAGCCAGGCCGCACCTTGCCCTCTCCTAATCATCGTTAATCGCCAGTTCCATGCCCCGGCGCCCGAACATGTGCTGTGGGTCTCCGACTTCACCTACGTCGCGACCTGGACGAGGCTTCGTCTATTGTCGCCTTGTCATCGACACCTATGCCCGCCGGATCGTTGGCTGGCGGGTGAGCCGGACGGCGCATGCGAGCTTCGTCCTGGACGCTCCTGGAACATGCAACTCCATGATCGCGGCCGATCCACCGCGGCGGGCTCGTGCACCATAGCGATAGAGGCAGCCAATATGTCAGCATCGATATTACCCGAGCGCCCTGGCGGAGGCCGGCGTCGAGCCTTCGGTAGGCATAGCGTCGGCGATCAGCTACGACAATGGCTCTCGCCGAACGATCAACGGTCTCTTACACAAGGCCGAGGTGATTCCATCGACGCGGGACCATGGCGTAACTTACGAGAGCGTCTCGAGTTCGCATACGCTCGAATGGGTCGACTGGTTCAATAATCGCCGGCTGCTGGAGCCATCGCACACGAGTCACCGCCGCGGCCGAAGCCGAAGGAACGCTACTTACGCCCCATGCTGGATGAACCAGCCCGTAGCCGCGTGACCTCAAACGAAACGGCCTCCGGAAAAACCCGGCGCGGTTCATCTTGTCTCGGCGTGCCTTGAGGCCTGGCGTGTCGCGTATCGAGCCCTTGCACTCGAACATGGGGTCAATGCGAACCTGTCTTGCGCGGAAGTGGATAAAGAAGCGCACGTAAGACAGTCTCTCCCGCCGTCTTCCACCCCCGGCGTTTATCTCCGGTTTCAGGATGAAAGGGCTGTCGATCGAGCACTGTTTGCGACAGAGCAGCATGGAATGTGGTGGATTTGCGGCGACTTGTGATGAAGTGCGTGGGGTCGGAACCCAAAAGGCTGTGCCACGCTTTTTCCTCTTCAGGCACCCAAGGTGACGTGTCACATGCCGAACGGCGTGAAGCTGACGCTGGAATGCGGTGATGTGGATGCATTGTCGGCGATCAGTCGGAGCAACTGGGCCATGTTCAGACTGGGCGCTGACCTGAAAGTCTACCTGCACCGTCGTGAGGCCGATCGACTTCCGGGCCGGCAACAACAGCTGCGGTTCTTGGTCCAGGAAGCGATGGCGCTCGATTCGTTTGCTCCGGCGGTTTTTGCGTTCTGCAATCGGCCGTTGCGGACCGTTGATGAAGCTCCTGTTCTTCGAGATCGGTAGGGCTTTGTGCTGGTCCTGAATCGGGCTGAGCCGCGAGGCACAGTTCCGGTGGCCAGCGCCGGGAGGCAGCGTGTGTGTCATTCGCTTACGACCGAGCAATTGCCTGGATACTCGACGGCCATCGCTATATCCGATGCGATGGTCCGCCATCCGGTGCGGCAATATCAGGTCGCCCGCTGTGACGGCCCTCTCGAATTGAGTGGTCACGCGGCGGCATGCTTTCGATTCAAGAATCTGATGAACTCGACCAGGCGAACCGACTGTTGAAGAGTTGATGGCGCGTAATCAACGGCATTTTGTGGTGGTTCCGCAGAGGCTCGCCTTGGGCGGACGTACCGAGGAGCGATATGGGCCTTACACACACCTGC